>JAOAEL010000002.1:42478-178024 GCA_026416845.1 Patescibacteria group bacterium | reverse complement strand
TTGTAGCACTCCTCCAGGTACTAATACATTTGCGCAAATTACTCCACCTTGGGATCGGTTTGGGTATACTGATGACCAAGGTAATATGAAGGCGTGGAGGTATGAACCGCCTCTAGTGAGTGAACATAAAGAGTATGTCCAACATGTTAAAGGCAAGCTTGAATGGAGACAAGCAGCCGGAAGAGATCAAGTACGTGTTTTTGAAAATTCCTTTCAGGTTAATACTGACGATACTTATACAGTTAGTACATGGGTTGGTATGACAGTCCAAAACTTGGACCCCAGCGATGCTGATTGGCGTTGTCAAGATGGTTCGCACCCAAGGCTTTCTATCGATGCCAATGGGAATCCAAAAGGTTTTAAAAACCAGCATAGTTGGAACGCTTGTAATCCTTGTCGTGTTTTTATAAATCCACCTGGTTGTTCTATTTCACTTTCAGGTTCGAATTCAAGAGAGGAAGAAATCTCTGCTGGAGAAAGTTATATGTACACAGTAATCCCTAATCCTTCTGGTCTTGGTGGAAGAGTTGGAGCGATCGAGGTTTATATTGCACCTACTAGTTGTGATATTTCTTCTTTGGATAATAGATGTTGGACGCGTATTTATTCTGGTGGCGGCGAAGAAGCTAATTTTTCTTATACATTTGGTCAAAATTTACCTGCCGGTCAATATTATATGATTTGTAATGCATCCAATAATAACCCAGAACAATTTTATAACGGATTTTGGTGTTCTGGAAATCCCAGTGTTAATTATTTGTCTAGAGCAGGTGTCCCTAGTTGTGGCCCCAATTCTAGTCTTTTGATAAACTTGCAATCTGAAACACAGTCTAGCTGTGAAATTTCGTTATCAGTTGGAAGTTTCTCAATAAATGTAGGGGATTCAACTTCGATTACTGCTTCGGTAAGCCTGCTAAATCCTAATGCTGTAGGAGTTACTTTAAGTTCAGTTTCTTTTAATGCCTCAGAAAAAAATATTGGTTTGTGTGCAGATCAAACTCAAAATTCGCAGTGTTCAGGTTCATTTTATGCGGTGAGCTCTCCTTCGAATATGCAAGTTTTGGCAAAGGTGGTTGGTATAAATCAAGGAAAAAGTAGTGTAAATGTTACTGCTCAATTTTCAGATCTTACTTCTTGTTCTACGCAAATAGATGATATTACTGTTGGTTTTGGAGAAATAAGCCCTTGGTATCAAATTATTGATGGTGGGGTATCAGTAATTGGTGATAATTCGTCGATATCTGCAAGCATACCAAATTGTATTACTTGTTATTTGTTTTTCGGACAATCAAAAGGTATACCTGTCGCGTCTTCTATTGGCGTCAGTATGAGTAGGTTATCTGCTAATCCTGTATGGAATGTGCAGAATCCACTTACTAGTTTGTCATTAGTGTTAAATTATGACTATTATGAAAGAAAGGTTGCAGGTATTCTTGTAAATCGTATGAATTCAAGCAATCCAGGGAATGTAATTAGGGCAATTGATTTGTCAGGCTCAGGTTTTGCAAATATTAGGAATAATACAGAGTATTATATACACGAAGGTTTAGATGACATTATACTTGATGTTTCTGAGTTAAACATACCTTCTGGAAGAAGAGTAGTATTATTTGTCAACAATGCAGATAATTTGGAAATTACGGGTAATTTGTTGCCAAATTCTGTAAGAGGATTTTTTATGGTGATTGCCAGGAACAATGTTACTATACGACCTTCAGTTACAGACTTTACTGGAATAATTCACACTGACGGAACGTTAAGCACAGGGACACGATCTCCTTTGGCTGATAATCAACTCAATTTCAATGGCATGGTTTACGCAGGAAATATTTCGTTACAACGTAATCTAATCGACGAAAATGCAATTCAGCCAGCTGAGAGGTTTACTTATTTGCCGTCTTTGATTTTGCAATATCCTCCAGATCTTTCTGGTAGAAGAATTGTTTGGAGAGAATCTCCTAATTAACATTTGCTTTTGCCAAAATTAGTGATTGTAATATATAATCGGTTTGTCAAAATAAACTATAGAATTATTTTTTAGCTTTCTATATTAATTCCACATGAAAAATTTAGTTTTTGTTGTTTTGTTTTGTGTTTTAGTTTTTTTTGTGACTCAGTTTTTATTTAATTCAGGTTTTTATAATTTGTATTTTTCCAAAGAAGTTTTTGCTGAATCTTATAAAAATTCACAGTTTGTTTATAAAAATGATAAAAGCATTGAAGTTTATCAAAGCAAAGATGAATATTTGTTTGAAGCTCTTAATAATCAAAAAGTTGATTCTATTTGGCCGTTGAATTATCTTAAATTTGGAATTCGCGAAGCTGTAAATGCAGGTGTTCCGGTTAACACAATAGTGCTTTTATTACTTATGCCTATTGTTGCTACATTTATAGCTGCGGCTCGTCATTTGGGAGGGGTGCGAGGTTTTGGAATTTTTTTGCCTGCGGCTTTGTCTGTTGTTTTTTTGTCAACAGGAGCTATTGTTGGTATTGGCCTTTTTGTGATAATTGTGGTTATAACCACAATTTTTAGAATGATATTAAGAAAGCTTAAATTTAGGCTTCAATATCTTCCAAGAATGGCGCTTTTGCTTTGGTTTGTTGTGCTTGGCGTTTTGTGTCTTTTGTTTTTTGCCCCGTATTTTTCTGTTTCTGCCATTGCAAATGTATCTATTTTCCCTATTCTTATATTAGTTTTATTGGCTGAAGATTTTACAAAAGCTCAGCTTGGCAAAAGCGCTCGTTACGCTGTTGGAATAACAACAGAAACTCTTTTGCTTGCTCTTGTTTCATATTTGTTTTTAACTCTTGAACCAATTCAAGTTTTTGCACTTTTGAACCCGGAGGTGCTGATGATTGGTGTATTTGTCGCGAACATTTTGCTTGGGCAGTATGTTGGTCTTAGATTACTTGAACTTTGGAGGTTTAGAAAATTAATAAAAAGTTAAAGTAAAATGAAACTATCTTCTATTTTAGGACTTAATGCTCGCACCAAGCTTTATTCTTATCCCTACAACACAAAAAAGGGTAAACGTATTGCAGCGTCAAAACTTTTGACTGCTAAAGTTCTAAAAAAAGCTGAAATACCGACTCCAACAATTTATGCCAAGTTTAAATCTCCCTCCGATGTATTTTCTTTTGATTGGGAAAGTATACCAGGGGCTTTTGCTATAAAGCCTTCAAAAGGTTTTGGAGGTGAGGGCATTATCGTTATCAAAAAAAAGGTGAAAACTAAAGATGGTAGTGTATATTGGGTGACAACACAGAGGAAAAGGATGATTGTTTCTGATTTTCAGCTTCATGTAATGGATATTCTTGAAGGAGCTTTTTCTTACGGGAATATTCCTGATGTTGCTTTTATTCAAGAATATGTTGGTCGGGACAAAGCGTTTCGCAAGTATGCTTATCGTGGGACACCGGATATTAGAATAATTGTTTTTAACAAAGTGCCTGTTATGGCAATGCTTAGGCTTCCCACTAAAGATTCAGGTGGGCGCGCTAATCTTCATCAGGGAGCAATAGGGGTGGGTATTGATATAGCAACTGGAATTACCACAAAAGCTGTGATGTATGGTCAACCTATTAAGTTTAAACCAGGCACTAAAAGGAAGCTTCATGGAATTAAAATTCCTTACTGGGACAAAATTTTGGATATAGCAGTCAAATGCCAAGAAGTAAGCAAACTTGGATATTTAGGAGCGGATATTGTGATTCATCCCGAAAAAGGACCAATGGTGCTTGAATTAAATAGCATGCCTGGCTTGGCAATACAGCTTGCCAATCAAGCGGGGCTGAAACGCAGGCTTGATAGAGTTGATGAATTAAAAGTGAGAAATGCTGAACATGGGGTAAATATAGCAAAAGCGCTTTTTTCAGAATACTTCTCAGAAAAAGTTTTGAAAAAGGATAAGGAAGTCATATCAGCTTTGGAAGAGATTGCCATTAAATCGTCAAAGCGGAAGAAAGTGAAAGTCTTGGCAAAAATTGACACTGGCGCGTGGAGAACTTCTATAGATGTTAAGCTTGCGAAAGAATTAAATTTAATCAGACCTGAAAATATTATCAAAAAAAGAACTGTTCAAAGCGCTCTTGGAGTGCAGGAAGATCGACCTATAATTGTTTTTACATATTGGCTAAAAGGCAAAAAAATTACCACGATGGCTGGTGTTACAGATCGCAAAAATCTTAAAAGGAAAGTGATTATTGGCAGAAAAGATTTGGCTGGTTTTCTGGTGAAACCACGGATAGATGTAGATAAGAAAAAAGAATAAGATTTGTGATAAAATCGTTGTTGTGGCAAGAATAGTTGTTATCACCACAAGCCCTGAGATGGGAGAGCAAGGAAGAATTGCGCAAGAGGCGCAGGCTTTAGGTTATGATTTTTGTTTGCTTAGCCTCAAAGATTTTAATTATTCGATAGTAAATGGCGAAATAAAGGTTGAAGGTTACGAGCCTAGAAAGGGAGATATAATTATCACTCGTGCGATTTTCAAATTACTTCACGCAATTACCGCTTTGGTTTCTTATTACAAAACAAAGGGAGTAAAAGTTTTTGACAATAATCTTCTTAATCACAAATATTCTATTAATAAATTAACCGATTTTATAAAGTTGGCAACTTACAACATACCAATGCCCAAGACTTACCATGTGTCCTATTTTAGCATGTATGAAGAAGTTGTGAATAATGTTGGCTATCCTGCAATTATCAAGCTAACTAAAACAGGAAGGGGTAAAGGGATTTACAAAGTAGCTAGCAAGGAAGAGCTTGACTTGTTTATAAAAGAAAGAGAAAGTTTAATTGATAGTTTGGGTCTTGATCCGAATGAAAAGGAATTTAAATTAAAAAAGGAAGCAGAGCGATTTGTGATTCAGGAATTTATTCCTTATATTCATGATCTTAGAATTTTAGTGATTGGAGAAAAAGTTTATTGTATGAAACGAATTCCCAAAGAAGGTGATTTCAGAGCAAACTTTTCGCTTGGTGGTTCAGTTGAATTGTTTGCTCCAGATCAAAAAGATATTGATCTCGCAAGAAAAGCCCTTGACGCTGTAGGACTGACAATTGGGGGGGTAGATATTTTAATCACACAAGATGGCAGAAGGTATGTGCTTGAAGCCAATCATACGCCCGGCATGCTTGGTATGGAGGAGGCGACTGGCGAAAATATAACAAAGGAATATTTGCAATATGCAATAGCAAACGCAAGATAGATTTTGTGAAAAAAATGAAAATACTAATAGCTGGTCTTACCAAAAAGCCTCAATTCCTTCGTATAAAGGAAGAAGCAGAAAAAAAGGGTCATAGTGTTGATGGATGTTTGGCATCTGAACTTGTAATTTTGGCGGACAAAAATAATTTCAAGCCAATGCTTTCAAGTGGCAAAAAGCTTGAAGAATATGATCTTATATATATGATTGTTGGCAGTAGACTATGGGAGTGGTTTACAGCGGCTTTGTATCTTCACAAAAACTATAAAACCATAATAGTGAATAAAAAATCCATTGATCCTGCGTACAATTATTACCAAACTCCAGCGATTGATTATTTGAAACAAACAGAAGCAAAAATAAATTATCCGAAAAGTGCGATTTTATTCTCTGATAGATCGGTTGAGAGTATAAAAAAACAATTTACCTTCCCACTTATAGTCAAAGCAAGCCAAGGACATCGAGGAGAGGATGTGTATCTTGTCAAAGATGAAATAGAGCTTGAAAAAATGGTTTCCTTGTTGACAGAAAATGTCAAATCTTGTGTTGTCAGAGAATTTATACCAAATGATGGAGACATTCGCGTGTTTTGCGTTGGGTACAAGGCAGTTGGAGCAATCAAACGCACTCCCAAGAAAGGCGATTTCAGAAGCAATGTAAGCCAAGGGGGCAGTGTGGCAAGATTTGATCTTTCCAAAAACAAAAAGGTTCAAGAGGTAGCTGAACTGGCGGCTAAAATTATGCAAACTGAAATAGCAGGAGTTGATGTGATGGTTCATGCAAAAACAGGCGAGCCTTATGTTTTGGAAGTAAACCCCGGTCCGCAAATTGAAGGAATTGAGTCAACTGGAATTAATGTGGCAAAAGCGATTGTGGAGTATTTTGAGAAATTGTATTATACAAGTAATGTTGTATAATATCGTTTAATGTTGTATAATATCGTTAATATTTATGCCAAATTATGAACAACAGCCTGGTCAGGTCCCTTTAACGGAAAAAGTTCCAGGATTAAAAGAGCTTGATTGTAAGTTTGCTTCATTAGAAGATATTGTAAATGAACCTGTTGTTTTGATGTTTAGTGATGACCAAAGAGAAGTAATGAGACGCGCTCTAGAGCTTTCTGGAGCACTAGTTTCTATTGATAACGTTGACGACGGGGACGCTGGCGACGTTTATGATAAAATTATAAGTGATTTACAGTGGCTAGAGGGAGAAAGAGTGTTGAGCGAAGAAAGATTTAGGAAAATCGAAGATTTTGTAAAAAATTTGGAGTTCAGTGAGTCAAGATCTCAAGAAAAAGATGGCAATCTCCGCTCAGAAGGTTTGAGGAAGTTGGTAGTCATTCTTCTTGGTATTGCGCTTGGGGAAACTGATGAAGAGATTGGTATTTTTGTTGATAGGTTAAACCAAAGCTTATGGAAAAGTGCAAGACTAGAAATTGAAAGATTGTTTGGTGAAAGAGAAGAAGATTTACAAACGGCTTTGCAAGATTTGGATGAACTTTTTAAGGATGCAGGGGTTCCAAGACCGGATGACCAAACTCCTTTTATAGATCCTAAGTTAGTTGAGGTGGTTTGGCTTGTAATGACTGGCAGGGAACCTGAAGAAAGTGAATAAGTTTGAATGAATTATTCAGTTAACTGTCTTTTCTGATTCTGAAGAATATCTGCTTAAAACTTCAAGCGCAACTTCAGCTGTTATAAATTGAGGTTCTTGAATTTTATCAAGTTGTAACATCCCAATTCTAACCAAGTCTTGGTATGTATAAATATCAACTGCTGAGACAAAAAGAAGTTTACTAAGACCAAGTTTTGCCAGCCTTTCTGCCACTGGTTCATGGTAAGCAAGTTCTTCTGTATTTACTATGTGGTGCGATGGATCATTAAGAGGGATTCTGCCATTATTGAAGATTCTTAAAGTACTAGTAAATGCTGTTTTGGGATCTTTACCTTTTCTTACAAGTGCTATAACACAATGCTTAAAGCTTCCTCCTTTTTCCCGTTCTCTCATAATTATATAGTAAGTTCCTGTCATTTGTCTCTCTCGTCCATATACCCGCCGTATTGTTTCTTCCTCAACAAAAACAGCGGCGGCTTCTGCGGTTTGTTGAATCCGTCCTGTGTTTCCATATTTTAGTAATTTAAGTGGGAGTTTAGATTTGTTTAAATCACGCAAGATATGGCCTTCTGCTTCGTGCGCAATACTTTGTATAGTTGCGGGCAAACTTCTACTATAATCTTTTGGTATGTAGTATATTTTTTCTTTGGGATCTGTAGCCACACCAGGTTTTTCACGTATTTTAGTTTTCCAACCAGCTTGAGTTGCTCCCATGCGGTCTAAGACAGCGTTTGCAATTTCTTGGTATTTATTGGCGTCAATTTTTATTTTTTGGTGTTCTTGGTATAATTCATTTCCTTCTTGATTTTCAATTCTCATTTTTTGCTCAATAGCTGATGCGATAGATTCGGATATTGTTGGGAAGTAGGAAGATCCTTCTTTTCTGTCAGCTCCTTGGTAAAATTTTTCAATTCTTCCAAGAGTTTGAATTCTTCTGTCTTTGTCATTGGTGTTATGTCCTGGGAATAGTTTGCGTATTTTCTCTTTGTCTTCTTCTGAAATTGCTGGATCGTTTAAAGCCACAAAAGCATCCTCATATAGCACCGCCAACCTGACGTTAATGTATCTTTGATATATTCTGTCAATTATTTCTTTTGCTATTTCCAAATTGGTTTGAGTTTTGTTATGAGTGTTTCCTTCGCGTCTTGCTTTTAACTTTCTTTTGAATTCTCTTAGCTCTTGCGTTTTTTGAATTAGTGTTTTGGGATTGTAAACCCTTGATGCAGTAATTGGATCTTCTAAATCATCAGGATTTGTATTCTTATCTATTCCTGCTATAAATTTTTCTCGTGCGTATCTTAGAGATTTTGCTTCGATTTCTGATCTTAATTCTTTGTCTATACTGTAAATACGCAATTTATTGAAAATATTTATTGCTTCTTCCAGGCTTTGTGGTTTTGGCATGTTGACAATTTCAGGATTTTTTGCTGAGTATATGCTTTGTGCCATTTGCCAGCCCTCATTGGTAGTTAAATATTCAGGAAATATTGTGTGTATGCCAACCATTTTTTTGAGTGTTGGGGAGAGCTCTTCGTAAAGCTTGGCCTCGTATGCAATGATTTGTTTGCGTTCTTCCTCAGAGAGTTCAATTGGTTGTGGTTTCTCTTGCGTCGCAAGGTAATTCGCATAGTCAGCAGTTCGCAAAGGGAAAAGTACATTTTTTGTTTCTATTGACATTTTGTTATATATTTAATTTTTATTGTATTTTTTAATTAGTGATATTGAATAATTTGCCAATTTTACCATTAATTAAAATAAAGTTAAATGCTTATTTTTTTTGAAAAAAACAAAAGTTGCAAAATTTTGCTAAAATAAAGGAAATTAATTGACATGTGTGAAATTTTTGGCCAAAGATTTATTTCAGTTTTTGATGAATTGAATGATATTTACGATCGGATTCGAGATCAGGTTCCTCAGAATGAAGAAATTTTAAATGATGGTTTATATTGCTTAATTGATCAAATTAGTTTTAAAAAATTACAAGAAGGCGATAGTGAAGTTTGGGAAAATTTCTATGGTCTTGCTTTTAGATTAACAATTAGAGTTGCTAGTAATTTTAAGGATCAGCTTGATCCTACAGATTTTGAAGATATATTTCAAGATGTATGTTACAAACTATTATCAACTAAAAGTCCTTGTCAACAGCAAGCATGTGGCACGAGTTTTGCAGCTTGGTTAATTAAGGTGATTAGAAATACTTGCTTAGATTATTTGAGGAGAAAAAAGAGAGTTTGGGCAAGGCAGATTTATTTTGATGTATCAAGAGATAATGATGAAAATTTTGATTTACAAAATTTTATTCCTAGTTCAACTGAACCAATTGGTGAAAAAATAAAAAATGCTGAAAAGGTGAAAGATTTGTTTTTATTTTTAGGTAAAGAGAATAGCTTAATTTTTAATTTGTTAGCCTGCGGCTATTCTTATGAAGAAATAGCCAATTATATGGGCATGTCTGTTTCTAAAATTAAATCTGTTATTCATAGAATAAGAAGGAGTGTAAGAGAAGCTTTTTCAAATGATTAAGAAATTGAAACTTAAGCAATTTTAAATTTTTTCAATTATACTTATACTTTCAGGTTTGATGAAATTAAAAAACCTCACTTTCGTGAGGTTTTTTTGAATTAAGTTTGTTTTTGAATTACTTGATTTCCACAGTAGCTCCAGCTGCTTTGAGTTTCTCGACTGCGACTTTGACTTCTTCAGGTTTTGCGTTTTTCAAAATTTCGGCTGGGACGTTTTCAGTCATATCTTTGGCTTCTTTTAATCCCCAATTTTGATTTATTTCTCTCAAAGCTTTGATAACAGCGATTTTGTTCGCACCGGCGTTGGTCATTACAACTGTGCCGCCCCCCGCGCTTTGTTCGGAAGTGGCGGTGTCTCCTGCTGGAGTTGCCGCTGTTGTGGTTGCCGTTGTTGGCATTGCCATCATCGGAGCTTGAGCTGTTACTCCGAGTTTGTCCTGTAGAGCATTTACCAATTCGGATAACTCAAGTACGGAAAGACTAGCGATTTCATCAACAAGTTTGGCTAAATTTTTTGATAATTCCTTTTCTTTTTTTGTTTCATCTGTCATTTTAGTTCACCACCTTTCAAAATCTCACTTAAGCTTTTTGTTTTGCTTTTGTGTCTAGGATATAAAGCAGTTTTTGCAAATTGGCTTGCATTGTGTTAACTAAACCATAAATTGGCGCGGCAATTGCGCCGACAGCTTGTCCAAATAGAATCTCTTTTGAGGGAAGAGAAGCAAGTGTGATAAGTCCTGATTTGTCATAGAAAGTTCCTTCTATAATCCCAACTTTGAATTGAGGAATTTCATTCTCTTTGGCAAACCTAGCCAAAACTTGAAGTGGAGCAATGGGATCTTCTTTTGTTATTACCAATGCTGTTGGCCCTGCCAGTACTTCGTCTGTGAATGCTTCGCTTGGCAATTTTGCGTTATTACTAGCGATTTGCACGAGATTGTTTTTAGCCACAAACATTGAAGCGCTTATGGCCTTTAGCATTTTTTTGAGTTCTTGTTGCTTTTTGACCGTTAGTCCAGTGTAATTTACCAAAACAATTGAGGTTGCACTTTCAAAACTTTTTGTTATTTCCGCAACTTTGATTTCTTTTTTTTGTCTGTTTGCGCTTGTCATATTTTTCAAATAAAAAAGACTCCCAACGAGGAGCCTTGCCAAAAATTGACGCAATAATTTTTGATTTTTCTCCTCGGCGCGACTTACAGTTTGATTTTTGATCTAGCTTGCGCGCTGTCTTAGGGAAACCACTAAATTTTAACTTATAATTTTAATGTTGACAAGTAGGTTCATGCTTATTTAGCATATTATATGCAGAGTTCAAATTATCTTTTAATTTTTATTCTCTTAGTGAAAAATTAACTTTTCATTTATGTTAGAAGGATCATCGGGCGAGCTTTACTTTTCTGGCAAAGACCAACAAGAACAAAAAGTACAGCCAACTGAATCCTCAGAAAGTAGAGTAGAAATGCTTAGGCAAGCAGTAGATTTTTTGAAAAAAGATGTTGATCGGTTGTTAGAGGAAAGATTTGATTGTCAGTCTCAAAAAGATCATTTGAATGCTGTTTTAAGAAATTCAAGCGAAATATTAAGTGATTTGTATGGACGTAGATTGACAGAAGAAGAGATCTTAAAAATTAAACTTTTTGAATATGGACATGATAGAGGCAAATGGGATCAAAAGCGAGCGGAGGAAATCATGTCATCTGACAAATGGGAACAAGTTGCCCAAACTTTAGGTTTAAGTTCTGCTGAGCGTTCTATACTTGAAAAAGCTAAGAATGGTTCTCCTGCTTTAAAAGATCTAGCTCACCATATGTATAGTGCCATTCTTTGGGTGACAGATTGTATGGATGAGAATAAATTAGGAGCTTTGCCTGAAGAAGTAAAAGAAGAAGTTAAAACTGCAATCTTGGAGCATCATTTTGAAGGTTATTATAAAGGAGTAGCAGAAAGAAATGGGTTTTCGGATGAAGAAATAGCTGCTGTGGTTAGAAAGCCAGGAAGTAGCGAGTTTTCTCAAGCCTGTCATGATGGAGATCAGCTTTCTATGGTGCAAGTTGGGTTTTTTCAAGATAGAAAATTTAATTTGGGTGGTTATGCTAAAATTGTTCTTATATCGGCAAATCTTGGATTGCAGGGGATGAGTGAGATTCAAGGTTTAGAAGATGTTTTTAAGTCTCCTGATATGAGTGTAGAAAAAGTTAGGAAAGAATTGGTGACAGATAAGGGTAAAAAGCTTTATGAACAATTTGCTTCAGAGACACAAAATTTAAAGGTAGGAATTTTAGCAGATCCAGAATTTTCAGCTCTTAAAACAGTTTTTAAGTCGGGTCTAGATCCTGAAAGTCAAAAGCTTTTAGTTAGGCAACTAGAATTTGCATTGAGGAAGCATGGTAAAATAATTGCTCAAAGAAGGATGACAAAGTAAGAATTCGGGGTTTTATCTTCTCAAACTTGAAACTTCAGAGAAGGACTCATTGTTGATTTGATATAAGCTTTAGCAATTTGTTTGACTCCTATCGCATTAATTATGGCTTTTATATTTTCTTCCAGTTCTTTTTCAGATTGGCTGACTTTTCCGCAAATTGTATGAATTACAGGCGCTGATTTTTCAGTTTTTACAGAAAGAGTATTGCTGTCAAACTTTGCGGCGTCTTTTTCAGATTTTATGATAGTGCCATTCTTGGGATTTGGCATAAGACCGCGAGGCCCTAGCAGTTTTGCAAATGGAACTAGTTTAGGCATCATTTCTGCTGTTGCTAGAAGGATGTCAAAGTCAATTTTCCCTGCTTTTAATTTTTCTATAGTTGCATCGCTTGCAATCTCAACTTTCTTTTGTCTTCCTGATGAGTGGGGAAGAGTTACATTTGCGTTTGTTCCTTGTTTTTTGACTACCAAATGAAGTTCAACAGTGCTGTCAAATTTCGTAAATGAAATTTCTTTTACAAGACTTATTGCTTCGGAAAGAGAATAAATATTGTTTTTGTTAATTTTTGAAGATGCTTGTTGGTATTTAACGCTTCTTTGTTTTTTAACACTTTTTTTGGTACTTGGTTTTTTGTCTGTTGTTAGATCCTTAGCGACATCTTTATTTGTTAATGTTGTATCTGGTTGCGCAACAATTGGTTTGTCGGCGTTTGCCAAACCCATCTTTGCCATTCTTTTTGCCATCTTTGCAGCTTTGTCATAAGAAGGTTTGACTGGTTGGTTGTCAATTCCGGATACGAATGCTGTTTTTGTTTTTCCCATAAATTTTTTAGTTGTATTTGTTAGATTTTTAGAGAATGTTTACAGTATTCTCTAAAGATTCAAACATTAATTTTCTACTTTTACTCCCATACTACGAGCCGTGCCTTGAACTATTTTTACTGCGGCTTCCAAAGACTCGCAATTAAGATCTGACATTTTTTCTTGGGCGATTTTTTCAGCTTGAGATTTTGAAAGTGTGCCGACAATTTGTCTGTTTGGTGTTCCTGATCCTTTTTCTAGTCCGAGTTCTTTTTTTATCATTTCTGAAACTGGCGCTTTTTTGAGTTCAAAGCTAAATGATCGATCTTCGTAAATGGTAATTACTGCAGGAACAACTTGCCCTTTCATGTTTGCAGTTTTTTCGTTGTACGCTTTGACAAAATCCATTATTGCCACCCCATGAGGACCCAGCGCAGTGCCAAGTGGTGGCGCGGGAGAGGCTTCGCCACCTTTTATGTTTACTTTTATGACTGTTTTAACTTTTTTTGCCATCTTTGTTTTTGTACTGGTTAAATTGATTTTTCTTGAATTAAGTATATTTGAGATACAAAAATTTTAGTCTCGAAGCAAGCTTAGGAGTAAATAAATCTACTTAAAACTTATTTCGACACTTTTTGTATCTCCCTCGCTTTAATTTAAAAAGAAAACAATTAATCGTTTTTATAATTACGAGGTAAGTAGATTTTACAATGAAAATTTTGATATTTCAAACTATTGTTTTGTTTCATATTTATCAGTTTAAGGTAGCATTGGTCCGCATTTGAGGTGGTTGAATTTTGAACTGACATGCCTAGCAGATCAACCACTTCTTGAAAATCAGCAGGATCTCCCTCTATTTCCAGATATGCGCCAAAAGGATATATATCTAAGCTTATTTTTAGGTTGTTTTTATAGAAATAGTTTATTCTGATTTTTTCGTAAGAGTTTTCTTTTTTATAGTTGCCTTTTTCACTTATCGCGCTAATGGCATGATTTTCATCATCTCCTTTATAGAGTATTTCTTCTATTTCTGTTTTTATTTTTGAGTTTTTATTCTCGTTTTCAACCTTGTTTTTTGAGGTTACTTCTATCAACCTTTGGCTAAATGTGTTTGATATTCTATATCTTATTTTCTCTTTTTGATTTTCTGAACCATATATTGTGTCTAAAATGTATTCTACTCCTTGGAATGTTGCAAAACTATTTAGCTTTTTTTTGTAAAGCATTATCTATATCATCAACTTCAAACCTAAGTTCTTGCTCTATGTTTTTTATGTTTCTGGAAGTTATTTGCACAGAATTATTCCTAGCAGTTTTAAATTTTACTCCTGCTTTTTACACTTTTGCTATTTGTAGCAAGTCGAGTTCAACCGGGGTTTCTCTGCCAAATATGGATACAAGAACTGAGACTTTTCCTTTTTCTTCATCTATTGAGCTGATTGTTCCAAGAAAGTCTGTAAATGGTCCATCTGTTATTTTTACAGCCTCGCCGGTGACGAAGCGTGTTTTGAACCTCTTAGCAGGAGAGGATATGAATTTTTGTATGTTTATGACTTCTTCTGAGGATAGTGGTGTTGGATTTTTGCCAGTTCCAACAAAACCAGTTACTCCGGGTGTTGTTCTGACGGCGAACCAAGTTGGATCATCTAGTACCATTTTAACTAACATATAGCCAGGAAAAATTTTTTCTTTCATTGTGGATTTTTTACCACTACGTATTACGACTCTATCTTGTGTTGGTACCAAAATTTCAAATATAGTATCTTTTAAATGCATTGTTTCTATTCTTTGCTTTAATGTTTCTGCGACCCTTAATTCATGACCGCTTGTGGTGTGAACTACATACCATTTAGCTTCTTTATTTTCGCTTTGATTTATTACTATATGACCAATTTTTTGATGATTTTTTTTCTCTTGGTTTGAACTAAGATTTTTTTTGTTTTTGGACATATGTTGATTCTTTACTGTAAAAAAATAAAAAAATACTTTTTGTATTAATGTTTTATATTAGATCATTTTTTTTATAGTACATCATAATTTCAATTATTTGCTTGAAATTAACATTTCAAGAAGCTTAGTAAGTCCAAGATCAAGCAAGCCTACATATAGCCCAACAATAGCCGAAAAAATCAAGATTGTAATAGTTAATTTTACAACATTTTCTTTATTTGGCCAAGTTACATTTTTTAACTCTGTTTTAACTTCGTGAAAATAGTTAATTAATTTCATTCCAAGCATAATTGTACACATCAAATTTAAAAATAACAAGCTAATTTAAACCTTGATTTTACAATTCAGAAGTTTGTTAAGTACATAATTGAGGGTTTGCGTAATTGTGAAACTAAATTTTGATCAAAATTTATTATTCCAAGTTTGCTCAGATTTATTTTAAGTATTTCATCAAGTAAACTTTTTTTACCATATTCAAATACTGAAGCATCTTGGAGATTTGCGAGCTTTTTGGCAGTTGATATGCTGTTTTCGAAATTTCCTATTTCGTCGATTAGTTTTAATTTTATAGCTTGATTAGCTGAATATACTCTTCCATCTGCTATTTCTTGAACGTAGGATTCTTCAAGTTTTCTTCCTTCTGCGACCACCTTGATAAAGGTTTTATACATTTCATCTATAATCGATTGCAGAACTTGAGTTTCTTGTGCTGTTGGCGTTGAAAATGAGTCTGCTAGATTTTTAAGTTCGCCACTTTTGTATACTATTTGTTTTACGCCGTATTTATTTGCCAATTCTTTGAAAGAGAGATACGAAATTATTACTCCTATGCTTCCTGTAATTGTTGCAGGATTGGCGACTATTTTATCTGCTCCCATTGCGACATAATATCCTCCTGAAGCTGCAACATCCGACATGTAAGCAATTATTGGTAAATTAGTGTCAGATTTGTATCTTCTGATTTCACTTAAGATTTCATCAGAAGCAGCCGCTGATCCGCCGGGGCTATTGATACGAAGTATTAAAGCTTTTACTGAGTTATCATTGCGGATTTCTTCCAGGATCCTTTTTATTTCTCTTGCCGAAGTGTAATTGTCAGATAATGAAGATATACCATCAGATTCAAATGTTTCTACTATTATTCCGTCTATATTTATAACGGCAATTTTGTTTTCCCCTTTGCCGCTTATGTATCCTTGTGATTTTTGAGTTAGAGATAAATCATTTCCAATTTGATTAATGAAGGATATAAAAGAATAGAAAAATAGGATAAAAAAGAAAATGCTAATTAAGCTTAGAACAAGTTTGATGGGATGCTTTTTATAAAAAGGAACTGGGTAGATTTCGGCGCCACAATTACTGCAAAATTTGTTTTCTTTTATGTTTTCGAAACTGCACTTTCTACATTTCATATCCAATGTTAAGGGTATCAGCAAATATCATATAATTGCAAGGAGATATGTAGTTTGTTTTTTTTATGATTAATCCTGATTTTTACTACGAGTCTATTTGGTGGGGTAAAAATTTGATTGTTGCGGGAGCTGACGAAGTGGGTAGAGGTTGTTTGGCTGGACCAGTTGTTACGGCAGTTTGTGTTTTTCATCCTAGTATCAGAGCAAAAATTAAAAATATGGGGGAGAAAATTATCATAAAAGATTCAAAGAAAATGACTGCTAGTCAGAGAAAACTAAGCGCTGATTGGATTAAAAAAAATGCTCTATGTTGGGGAATTGGCTTTGGTAGCGTTTATGAAATTAATAAATTTGGGATCAAAGAAGCGACAAACAAGTCATTCAGAAGAGCGATTAAATTGGCAAATTTGAACCTTAAAAAGTTGGGGGTTGGTCTTATAGATCGTTTGTTGGTTGACGCTTTTTATATCTCTTACGCGAAGGGTGTAAGCAAAAAGAAACAAGTTCCCATAGTGAAAGGGGATATGAGATCAATTTCTATTGCATCAGCTTCAATCATTGCAAAAGTTTATAGAGATGAGTATATGCAAAATTTAGGCAGGAGAAGTTTATATATGAAATACTTTTGGCAGGAAAATAAAGGTTATGGAACTCGAAAGCATCGCGAAGCAATTTTGAACTATGGACCAACTAAGTTTCATAGAAGATTATTCATTAGCAAAACCTTGACAAATTCAGGTCAATTTAGCCTTTTTGAGGTTTAAATAATAAATAATAAACGCAAGGTATAAATAAAAGCATTATTGTGCTTGCCAATAAAAGTCCTGATATTATTGCGCCGCCAAGCCCTCTCCATAGAGGATCAGACAAAGTTATTGGCAATAAGCCTAATACTGTTGATAATTTAGTCAGAATAATTGGCTCTAGTCTGCTTGATCCGGCGTCTGCTATAGCGTCTTTGAATTTCATCTTTTCTTTGAGGTTGATATTTATTTTATCTACTATAAACATGGAGTTGGTGACTACAATTCCAAAAAGCGATAAAATCCCTATCAGCGCAGGGAATGAAAGGGGTATTTTTAGGAAAGAAAAAGCCCAAAATACACTTGAAACCGCAAGTGGTATTACAATTAAAACAACTATGGCTTGACGGAAAGAGTTAAACTGTATAACCATAGTTATTAGTATTAGTGTAAATGCCACTCCCATTGCCAGAATGATTGATCTTACTGAGGCTTCATTTTCTTCATTAACACCACCTATCTTATATGAATATCCGTTTGGCAACTTTGTTGATTCGAGTATTCTTTTTATTTCAGCGCCTTTTTCTGTGGCAGAAACTCCTTGAACCACACTTGCAGTTATAGTGAATTTTCTTTTGCCGTTTTCTCTTAGAATTTCACTCAAGCTGGGATTAGAAGTAAATTCGCCAATTTCTCCCAAGGTGTAGGAATTATTTCTAGAGAATACTCTTATATTTGATAAATATTCTATTTCAGTTTCAGATCCTGTTTTTAAGTTTATAGCGATTTCTTTAGACAAAGTGCCACCAAAACTTGTTTTTGCTAATTCATATCCTGAAATGAATGTTTTTAGAGCCAATGCAATTTGTGTTGTGTTTAATCCATAATCGTTTAATTTTTGATAATTTGGCAAGTATGTGATTCTGCTAGCACTTTCTTTAAATGAAGTTTGAATGTTTGCGAGTTGGTTGTCATTTTTTAATTGTGTGACTAAATTTTCTGAGATTCTTTCGAGTTCAGCTAAATTATCTCCTAATATTGTGAATTCAATATCAGCCCCCACAGGCGGTCCGCCTGATATTTCTATTACATCAACTTTAAAATCGCTGATGTTTGAAAATTTATCGCGAATTTGATTTGCTATCTGAATTGAATTTATTTTCTGTTCTTTCTCTTGGGGCAAGGTCAATGTTATGTAAGAATAGTTTTCAGATTCTCTTGAACTTCTGGTTGTGGCAAAATTTTTGCCTGTGATGGCTGTTATTGTATTTATGCCTTCTATTTCTCTTATTTGATTTATAAAATTCCTTGTTGCTTCATTATTTTTTTCTAAATTTGTTCCACTTGCAAATTTTAAGTTGATAAATATTTGATCAGAAGGTGATTTTGGGAAAAATTCTGACTTAACCAATCCGAGTGGAATAAGTAAAAACCCTATTATTGAATATAATGCAATTGCAATTATTATTTTTAAAGGAGCATTTTTGCTTGCTAAAACTTTTTTTATCAATTTATTGTAATGAATTGATAGTTTCTGAAGATTAACAATACCTTTGTCTATATTTTTTAATATTATGTTTGGCAATTTTCTTTTTTTGAAGTAATTGAGTATGTCTTTTTTGACTAATATAAAAATTGCAATTGTTGCTAGATAAGTTACAACAATAAGTGGAAATATTATGCTTTTGCCAGAAAATAAATACAAAAGCGCAATTATTGCCATAGCTGTAATAATTTGAATAAAAACAATTACTCTTTTTGGTATTTTTGGTTTTAAAAAGATAATCATTAATGGCAATGTTATAAGTACAGCAATAGCCGTTGATGAGATCATTGTTACTGTTACCACAACAGGTATTGGTTTTATGAATTCGCCAATAATTCCAATTGCTAAAAGCAAAGGAACGAATGACCAAATTGTTGTTAGAGTGGTAGACCATATTGGCTTGATTGTGTCTCTCCAAACCATTAATCCTGTTTGCACTGGGCTAAATTTTCCTGTTTTGTAATAAGCAGTCATTGCGGAGACCACAACTATGGTGTCGTCCACCAAAAGTCCAAGCGCTAAAAGCAAAGAAAACAAAGATAAAAAATTTATGGATATTCCAAAAACATTCATGAAAAAAAATGCGCTTAAGTATGTAAGTGGGACAGTTAGTAGAGATATCAATCCTTGTTTTATCCCAAGGAAGATTGATATAGTAGCAAAAACAAGAATTATGGTTGTTCTAAATTCCTTTACCAAATCATTAAACTGATCTGTTATTTCTTGAGCGTTATTTGAGATTTCAAATATTTGAAATTGTCCATATCTTTCTGTTATTTTCTGATAAACAATTTGGCTTGCTTGTTTTTGAGCATTATCAATTTTTGCTGATTTAGTTTTGTAAACTTCAACTAAGATAGCATTTGCTGGATTCAAATTCTTGTTGGCCAAAAAAACTTGAGAAGATTTTTTTATTTGTTTTTCCGAGATATCAGCTATTTCATACAGGTAATAATTTTTGTTATTTATGTTAATTATTATTTCTCTTATGTCTATTATGTCATTAATTTGGGGGTTGATGCTTAAATTAAAAGAATAATTGTCTGTTTTGATTTTACCTATTGGATAACTTGCCAGACCATTTTTTATTATTTGCGAAAGTTGTATGGGGTTTATTTCATTTTGACTATAAAAAGACTCTTTTAGTTTAATTTCTATTTCGTTTTCTTGATGCCCGATTAAATTGATTTTGTCTATAGAACTTAGTTTTTCTAAACTGTCTTTTAATTCTTTGACAAAAATATTTAAACTGTTTTCATCTTCGAGCCTTGACCTAATCGCAAATGTCCATATTGGTGTGTTTTCAAAATCCAGCAATGATACATCTGGATCATTTGCACTGTCTGGCAAAACTACACTGTCAACAATTTCTTCCACCTCGGATTTTGCTAATTGAGGGTTTGTGTTTGAGCTAAATTCAAGATTGATTATCGAAACTCCTTCTTGGGATATTGAGTTTATTTCTTTTAGCCCCGCTAGATTTGACAGTTTTTTTTCAAGCGGTATGGTAATTAAGGTTTCAATGTCGCTTGTCGAAGCTTGAGGTAAAGCTGTTACCACATTTATTATTGGGATTTCAACTTCCGGATTGAGTTTTCGAGGTAATTCAAAGTATGAATACAAACCGCCAGCAATTATTAGCAACAACAAAAGAACAACTATTCTTATGTTTGATATGTACTTTTCCAAAAAAGTATTCGCTAATCTTTTGTCAAATTTTATTTTTTTAAGATAAGAAATAGACATTTTTGTTAGCGAAGAATAATTGGATCATTGTTTGATATTCCTCTTGTGACAATAACTTTTTCAATTTTTTGTTCTGGTTCAACAACAGCGTAGTAACCAATAACTTTTTTGATTTTTATTTTTACAGACTGGGCAATGTAATTTTCTGTACCATCTATATTTGTGGGAATATACAGGCTTGCACCGCCTTCAGTTTGATGAATTGAATCTATTGGAACAATTAAGTTTGTAATATCATTGTTGCCTATTGGCAATTTAATTTTTATGTTTTTTGGCAATGATATTGTTTCAGGTTTATCAATTAAGAATTTTATTTTGTTTTGATATTCGTTTATTGTATATTTGGAGATGTATAATATTTTAGCTTTGGTTTCTTTCCCTTCGTTATATTCCGCGGTTGTTGGTATTTTTAAGTTTATTTTCTTTGCTATTTCGGCAGGTATATTGGCAGATGCTTTTAATTTATTGTTGTCACTGCATATAACGGTTCCAAGTTTGGTGTTTGGGTTAACTGTGTCAAATTTATTTACATTTATCTGATTTAATATTCCATTGCAAGGCGAGCTTGGAACGAAATTATTTAGATTTACTTGCGCCAATAAAAGGTTTAGTTCGTTGATTTTTTTGGTGTTTTCTAAAGTGTTTTTTTGTACATCAAGCTGTTTGATTGTTAATTCTTTTGTTATGTTGGATATTTGAGCCGGAGAGTTTTTATCTGAAGTAGAGAATTCGCTTTGATCAATTGAACTTTTCAAAGCGCTTATTGAGGATAACAAATTTATCTCTGATTGTTTAATTTGTACTATTTGAGTATCATTTTGTCCGTTTGTGTTTGTATTTATTAGTGTATCTTTTGATTTTTGAATATCGGTTAAAAGAGCTTCGCTAAGTGATAAAATTTCTTTTGATCTTTTTAAGGTGTCTCTGGATATTTCTCTAAGCGTGTCTGATTGGTTATCAGTTTTTTCTGCCAGCTCTTTTTGTAATTCTATAATTTTAATTTGACTTTCATAGTTTTTTTCAAATAAATCTTTGGAGTTTTTGGCAATAGATAATTGTATTTCTGCAGAATTTGCACCAGAGTAATTGTTAGATATTTTAAACAAGGGATCATTTACTTTTACTTGGTCACCTTCTTTTTTGTAGAAATGACTGATTACTCCAGACACCTGAGGATAGATATGTATTTCTTGTGTTTCATCGTTTGTAGCGTTTATAGTGTAAAAAAAGTTTTCATTGACATTAAAAATCTCAACTTGTTTTTTGTTTGGATTTGATAAAGGAGAATTTTTTAGAGAACTTTCTTTGGGAATAAAGTTATTGGATATAAATAAGATTGAAACAAGCAAAATTAATGCCAACAAAAAAATTGCCAAAGGTCTTTGTTTGATTGTTAATAAAAGATATGTTTTTATTTTTTTGAACATAAAAGAATACTTGCGAGGGCGCCGAGGATTTTCCTTTAGTAATTTATTTTTTTAGTTGAAAGATAGAAAAATTTGATGTTTAATACTTTCTTCTTTTTTCCAATTCTATTGCGTATTTGATTCTTTTTTTTCGTTCTTTTCTTTTTTCTGCCGCAGATTTAAATCTTTGGCGTTCTTTTAATTCTTCCAAGAGACCAGAATCAAGAATCTTTTTTTTGAACCTTGCAATCAATTTGTCTTCTGATTCGCCTTTTTGTTTAATTACTAACACCATTAATTTTCGCCTCCTTTTTTTTGAATTTTAATTTAATTAATTTCTTAACTGATATTTTACCAACATATGTTAATATTGACAATTATTCTATTTCTATTCTGAAACTTTTGGCAATGTGTATTTCACTTCAAGATATATAGTTTGTTTTGGTATTTGCAAGTTTGAGGAGAGAGAGTTTGCAAACTTTTTTTCAATTTCATAATGAATCCTAATCTGGCTTTTCGCTCGAGAATTATCTACATCATTTGCTAAAACTTTTGTAATATCCGCTTCAGCTTTGTTTTTCTCAATTTTAACTTGAGAGATATTGGAAACCAGCGAGCTTAATGCATAATCTGAAGGATCAAGACTGTCTCCATATGTGAGATGGTCTATGTATAACTTGCCATACTGTGAAGGTAAACTTTTATATTCTAAATCAAATCTAATTACAGCAGAATTTACCTTTGCTTTGGCTGGTATTTTTGTGATATCAAAAGTTAAGAAACCTCTTGAGAAACCTGATTCTGTTTCTCCGACA
The DNA here is from genome assembly GCA_026416845.1 of Patescibacteria group bacterium. Taxonomy (GTDB): domain Bacteria; phylum Patescibacteriota; class Microgenomatia; order UBA8517; family UBA8517; genus JANWVB01. Next base: position 155,831 of record JAOAEL010000002.1, on the reverse strand, counting down.
ATGATGTTTTTCTTAATGTCTGCGCTTGAACTTGAACTTTCTACGTTTCCAGAGAGAGAGTTTTCAATGTTTAATATTAAAGATCTTTCTCTTGTTAAGTTAAAGGTAGGACTTACAGTAATTGATATAGAAGTAACATTTTGCGTTGGTATGGAGGTTGTTAGCGTATTTGAGATTAGCGACATGCTTTGATTTGTGTTTTGAGAAATTATTCTTCCATACGTAAATCCTAAAAAACCAGCAGTTAAATTTGTTAGGAGCATTATTGCAGCAATAATAAAAATCAATTTAATTTTGCTTTTATTTTTTATTTTTGGTGGTGGTGGAATATAATCTTGAGGATAGTACATGTGCTTATTATATTCTAATCTTAGTTTACCTCTAAATAAATTGTTTTTTAATTGATTTTTCAGTGTTATTTAAAGTGATCCTTTAGTTTAAGCAATATTTGGTAGTTATGGAAATTTATTTGGCAGTTTGAAACTTTTTCTAATATTCTAAAGCAGTTTTCATGAAAAGAGAGGCAGTATCGTATATATTTTTCGCTTTTATGCATATCTCTTTCAATTGCGTGTCCTCCAGCCTCAATAGGCCCACCAATTGTTTTTCTTTCTTCTCCTTCGTGAATACCGCCTTCAACGTAACCTCCCATTTTGCGACCGAACATGATATTAAGTCTAGTTTGGTTTTTTTCATATACCAAAGATATTGCGATTCCTATTCTTTTTTGTTCATTTACCCATGCGCTGTTGTTTCCGGGAGAGCAGTAGCGTGATGAATTTATATTCCAAGCATCTAAAGATAATTGCTCAATTTGTGGCCAAAATACACTTGCGTATTTTAGTATTTCCCAAATTGGCAGGTTACTTGAATATGAAATTGTGCCTGACGAATATATGGTGTAATTGTTTAAACCAAAGCCGCATTTTTCTAATGTTTGAAGTAGATCAGGATTTATTCTTTGCGAGAATATTATAGCTGTTTCTATTCCTCTTTGGTTTGCGCGCAAAAGCCCTTGCAAATTTTCTGGAGCATGTTGAATCTGCAAACGACGTGCCTTGTTAATTGTTTCATTATCCCAGCATGCGAACTGTAAATGCCATGGATTAATCGATTTCCAAATTCCATAAGCGGCTCCTACAGAAATTCGGTCTATTCTAAGATTATTAATTCCAGAATAAGCGGCTTCTGATGTAGATTTGAAAATTTCTGTGATGGTATCAGGGTATAGTTGACTAAGCTGTTTGGTAGTTTCAGGGAAAAGATCAAAAGTATTTCCTTGTGTAAACATGATATGAAGAAACCCAGAATGCGCTCTTACTGCGGGAGTTGCTATTGCGTTGCCATTTATAAATCCACAACATTCTTGGGTAAATCTATTGATTATTTCTTTGTCTGATGAGTAGGTTACACTGTTTGCAAAAAAATCTGTGGATTGATCTATGGTAATTGTACCTTGCATTACTTTTTCTAATTTAGGCAAGGATGCAATAGCTGGCACTTCATGAACTGGAATTTCACAAATTTCGTTTATTGTAACTGTCTCAGGTGACATCATTTGCGATTATAATCTATAAACTTTTTTTGTTAAATTTTTGATTTTAATTGTTTAGTGTAGACGTATTCCAAGGATATCTGTTAAGATAAAAATGTGTATTGAACGAAGGATTAGGACAAGGATCGCTACTTGCGTAACCAAAATTTTTTCTTTGCTCTTCTGAAAAATTTACACACAAACTAAATGCTTTTCTGTCTGTGTATTTTTGGTAGTAGAATGCAGTTTGGTCCAAAGGATTAAAGTTTAGATTATCAAAGTAACTTTTTTTTGTATTGCATGCTTTAACTGATTGTATAAGTTCATCTAAAGAATCAGGAAAATCTTTACAGTCAGATTCATACCTTGAAATTGCTTGCAAAATTTTCACAAAATCTATTAATTTTTGATTCTCAGATATAACTTTTCTACCTTTCTCGTCCATAAAGTAATTGTTTATAATTTGATTAAACAAACTATCTCTTTTGCCTTCAATAATAATATTTGTCAAAACCGAGTTTATTTTATTTATGTATTCTTTATAGGTTTGAAAATTTCTTGGAGTATTAGTGGATGTTTGTTGATTTTCTGTAAATTTTATATCAATTACAAAATTAAAATCTTTTATGTTAAGAAAGTTTATACTTGATATATCTTTGTCTAGTATTGGTTTATATTTTCCTGATAGCATAACTCTTTTGGGTGAGTAGTCGTTTGCATCTAACCAAAAATCTGCTTTGAGTTTCTCAAATACGTCGGAGAATTTTATATTTTTATCTTTGAAATAAATGTAAGACCCGGTTTCTTCCAAGTACCATTTATTTGTATTTCTTATTAAATCATCAAAGTTATTCGAGTCTTGTTCTATTTTTATTTTGATTATTTTTTCGCTATCGATGTTATCGTTTTCAATTTTGATTTTCTCTAAGCTTATTGAATTTATGATTATGAGTGCCAATTCGTTTAGCTTTTCACTGTCAGTAGATTTTTTCTGAAGCAAATTTTTTTTATCCGAAATGTAAACCCATTCATTAAGTATTGGTTTTATGTCTTCTTTTCTAATCCCCAAAATGTTTAAAATTTCTTCCGGAACGGAATTTAATCTGAAAAATATATTGTCAGATAACTTGTTCAAATCAAAGTTTATTCCACCCATTAGATTCGTGTTTGTGATTACATCGAAGTTTCCGCTTTGAGTATGAATTATATTCCCGTTTGATGTTATAGGAATATTACTAAACATGAGAGAGTAGAGGTTATTTTCAGAAAAGGTTGGAATTATAAAGCCTTGCATTTTGTAACCAAGATTTTTATTTTCAGTTTTTATTTGTTTTACTATTACGGATTCTATAATTTCACTTTTATCTCTAATCAAATATTCACTTTCTTGAGCGTAATTCCTATCTTGATTTGTAAATTTTTCAAGTGTGGCCTGATTATTGTCGACATTTTTGAGATCTATTTTATTTTTTGTCCAATTTAAAATGTTAGATCCAGTGTTTATGGTTATTATTAGTATACATATTAAAATCATTAAAGAAAGTATTGTAATTATTTTTTCTCTAGGAGGAATAATTTCTTTTAACGACTTAATTAAAACATTGCTATCGTTTTTATATTTAGCGTTAATGTCTAAACTAGATTGGTTTTTTATATTGCTATCACCCGAATCTGAAGGGTCTTTTAAGCTTGTGTTGTCTGTTTCAAACATTTTGTTTTTGGTATGTATGTGTATAAATTTATTACGTTTGTAATAATGATAATAATACAAATATTAAATTTTGAAAAGTTACGAACTGATTTTTCCTGGAATTGTGTGGGATACATGTGGCGTTTAATTATTTTAATTCTAATATGAGAAAAGATATTAGGTTTAACAATATTACTAAAGAAAATGTGATGATTGTATTTACAACGTCGCCTGCGGGGCTTGGACATATAAGGGTGATGGAAGCTTTGCGCGGAGAATTGCCTTCAAATGTGCGAAGCGAGATTTTGGGTGTTAATGATCCTAAAGTTCAAATGATGCACAGAATAACGTCGCAGAAAGTATTCTTGCGGAAAATAATGGAGTTTCTGCAAACCAATTGCTATACCGAGTCAATCATTACTAAACTCTATGTCTATTATCTTAGAAAGTATCCTCAGGAAGTTTATTTACGTTTGCTTAAAATGATTAGAAGAAGAAATCCAAACCCAAAAGTTGTTGTTATTGTGGCTACACATGTTAGTTTGGCACATCAAATTGCTCAAATTAAACAAAGACTTTCTTTAAAAGCCAAAACAAAAATTGTTTTATCCGTAGTAGTTACAGATGATACGCCTTTAATTATTTGGGCAGTGAAAGGCGCGGATTTGATTTTTGTGCCGAGTCAAAAAACTTGTGAATATTTTTCAGGCTATATTAAAAAATTTGATTCCGATAAGCGCCCGGACTTGATTGTAAATGCATATCCTTTTTCAAGCAAGTTTTGTACAAGACTCAGTGAAAATGGTTTGAGATTAAGAATTGAACAATTATCAAGTAAGTCAAAGCCTTTAAACATTATGATTCCTGTTTCTGGAGCCGCTGTAAACCTTGATTATTACAAGGATATAATCTCTTATGTTACAAAAAAACAAAGAGGAATTGTAACAGTTGTTTCCCGTGAGTCAGGATATACGAAAGATTTTTTATCTTTCTGCGAAGCAAATTATGGAGTTAATTTGATAGCCGATCATTTAGATCGTGATGTTGTGTTAAGTTATGAAAATGCGATGTGTTCAAAAGTTTTTAGTCTTGAAATCACTAAACCTTCCGAACAATCTTTTAAAGTCTTGCTGGGTCCTAATCAGGTTGGTGGAGTCATAATGTTATTTTCAGAGCCTGTTGGCAGGCAGGAATACGACAACCTTTCCTTTATGAGAAGGCATGGTTTGATACCTAGTCAAGAAGAGCAATGTGTTTTAGACAGTTTGCTGGAAAGTAAAGAATATGGAAAAGTCCTAAATTTGTTTGGTGAAAAAGCGAAATCTTGGAGAGGAATAATGTTGCCAAGAAAGGGGGGACTTGCGGCAAGGTTCATATTAAGATACAAACATTCAGGATTGTTTAAACAAATGTCTTTGTATAAAAAAAATAGTAACTTGGCAGAACTTTCTGATGATGGTGTAAACAATTTTTGGAAAATTATAGAAGGCAAGTTAAAGAATTTGGTTTAGTTGTTTTTAATTTTTATTTGTGATGGATTAGAGACGTATATAACAGGATCTCCTTGATACCATTGTATTTTCCCGTTTGCCGTTACATTATCTCCTTCTTTGTATAAACTCTCTTTATTTCTTCCAATTTCCGAGCCAAAATCACTTCCAAAATTATCCCAATTTTCTTTTTTGATAATAATTTTAAAATATCCCGCGTGAGGATCGTTAAATCCTAAAAGCAAATCTTTGCCATTATTAAAAACATAATTTTTTGACGTTAATGTCTCTTTAAACAGAGATTGATATACAAAAAAACCAAAAGGGAAATTGGATTGGAGCTAGTAAGAGGAATATTATTTTAGAATGGTGAAGATTTGACTTTTTGCATAAATTTTTTTTATGGATTACCACTTTTCAGTATCCATCGTGAACTGCTTCTTGTTCTCTGTAAATACAAAATCTTTAGGGATATACCTTAGGGATATACCTTGCCACCACCTGACTTTTGTAAGATGATCTTTATTTACCAAATATCGATTGGATTGCTTCTCTGAGAGTATACCCTTTATTAGGATCAGATATGCCAATGGTTTCTTCTGGGTTTCTTTCTTCTATATCTCTTTCTGGCACGCCTATAGCAATCATTTGTTGTTTGGAATTTGCAACCAAAGCCTCCAGATCTTTTCCATGAATATAACTATATGCTATGACATTGTTTCGATTAGGCGAGTCAGTTTTTAACATTGATACACCAAGGTACATATTGTCTGAGCCTTTGATTTTATACAGACGAAAGGTTATTCCTTGCCCGTTCAAGCACCATGTGGAAATTTCATTTTCGTCAATGCCAAAAAGGGAGCAAAAGAGCGAAAATTTTTCTTCATTTAGTCCCTCTTGATTTGAATGATATGGGACAAAAGCTGTAGCCAATTCTGTAAAGTCAACTTCTTCGTATGCTGTTGGCGTTTTCTGATTGATTATTTCTGCTAGATCGCGAATTAGTTTGATCATTCTTTCTGGATTGGCTGAAACTGTTTGGTAAGAACGAGCAACTATGAGTTCTGCCGCTTGGGCTTTTTTAGTTTCATCAAGCGACGGATTTAGTTTCAATAATTCTTCCGATACTAGTCTTTTATCTTCTTCTTTGTTTCTTTTAGTGACATTTTCTGAATAAATTGCAAGACCAGTTTTAGGATTCAGGTAATAACTGCCATTTGGTAGCAAAATTGTTTCACCGTTTGGCAATGTGGCAAAAAGTCCGTCAAAGTGAGCTTCTGCTAATTCTTCAAGACCTTTGGATTTGGCTAGTTCGCGAGCTTTTTGATTGTTTATTATTGTTTTTTTACTCCCTATTCTCAAGTAATAGCGTGGTTGGCTACTTTTTATATCAATTACTAATTCGAGGCTGGCGCAAGCTATTTCTGCTGATAGACTTTTATAGCTTGGAGCTATTAAACCTCCGCTAAAATCTTCAATTTTTATTGTAGTTGGTGTTTCTTGCGCCAAATTTCCTGTGGCGGTTTTTCCTTTCAAAAGATTTTTTAAATTATCCGATACTTCTTGTCTCTCTAAATCAGTCATTATTGATACGATCTCATTAAGATAGTTGGTTACTCTGACTGCTGTGGTATTTTGCCCGGATACCATTAAAGGTTCTAACTCTTTATGGTCTTCAAAAAATGCTTTTACTTGCATAACAACCCCCAAATCTTTTCTGGCTTTCTGTGAAGCTTTTTGTTCTATTTCATAAACAGGACCCCTGTAATGTACACCAGATGTTTGCAAATCTGGTTTTCTGATTGATCTGATTTGCTTGATTAAAGTTATTGCCTTTTGCCTTATACCATCGCTTACATCAATGCTCATAGCTAAAAATCTAAGTATTTCTTCTATCTCTTTTGAAATCCTAGTTTGGTAACTTTCGTAGAATTCTTGAGTAATTATTAAATTTAATTCCCCTGAATCCCTTTCCATTATTTCTGACAGTATCTCAAACGAGCTTTTTTGGCTTGTGTCAAGAGGTAGGGTAACTTGATCCGCTTGTCTTGAGGTTATTACTTGAACCCCGTAGTTTTTGTATCCTATTGGCAAGGCTTTTGTATTTTCTTCGGAAATTTCTGTCAAAGATATTGTTACAAGTTTTTCGACTTCTCTTGGACGATTTCTGAGGGCATACAAAAGATAGCTTTCCGAGGGATATAATTGCGCATTAACATCAGCTGGTATTTGCAGATGATCTTTTACAGATGCGGGAATTGCGCTGATTGCTTTTTCTAATTCTAGGCTTTCTGGTTTGATGATATCTAGATTGTTTTCTAGCGCTTGTCTCAGAAAGATTTCTTCGAGACCTCTTGTATCAAGGGTTGGGGTAGACAGCCTCCATTCAGGGTGTGATTCAATCTGTGTCAAAACATATAACATGTTATCCCGATTAGCTTCGTGACCATATCCCATTGGTATGACATCTCCGGGAAGTGTTATCTCGGGCCTTAGGTGATCAGTTTGGGCGAAAAACGAGATTGTGGTTCCATCTGGCAGTTTATAAGTTGGTATAATGGTCCATTTTCGCTCATTGGGATTATTGAGATCATTAACTATACGTGGCGATAATACGACTTTGATATTGTTTTCATTGTTTTGTACATCTGGGGTATTAGGTTTAGCTTCAGGGAGAGACTCAAGAAAATCACTAAAACGTTGATAGAATTCAATCATAGCTTGATCTACCTCTTGAGACCCATGCCAAGTGGGAGCTTGTGTGTGTTTATCAATTGGAGGATAGAAATTTTCTAGAGCTTTTATCAAGGATAGTTGGTTTGGAGTTGATTCTGTAGTCATAGCAACTAATTTTATCAGTTTTTTTCTGATAATTCATCTCAAAAACGAAAAATTCGTTTTTTGCTAAATTTGCAGGGGTGGAGTGAATCGAACACTCGTTGGCGGTTTTGGAGACCGCTGTCCTACCACTGAACGACACCCCTATTTTTAGTTGAATAAAATTTTTTAGAATAATTTAAAGTTTGCTGATAATATTGCAATTATAATACATTAGAGTTTGATGTTATTATTTGTTTTATTAATTTTACTAACCAAAAAGAGTAATTAGTGATTGGATAACACATATCAAATTAAAATTTTTTTATACTAAACAATTTGTGGTAAAAAATTTTAATAAATTGCTCTAAATTTTCTAAATTGTTTTTGGTGTTTTTTGTTTTATTCATATGTATTTGATGATTTGAACGACAGACAGGCAAGCTTATTTTTGTAACAAACAAGTTAATTGTGTATGAATTAAAAAAAATAGTAGAGTATTAGCATTTGAAACTTTTCTTTTTATTTTATTGTTGGTATTTTGGTATTCTGATTAGATTTAGATAGAAGCTTGATTTAAATTTAAGTTTTATTTTAGCTTTGTAACTTCTTTGTGGAGCTTTATATTGCGACACCTTTTACAAAATTTGTTAATTTCCAGTTTTTTTTGAATATTTACCTTATTACGCTGGGTGACGTAGTTTTGTGATTTGCATTCAGAGCAAACTAATCCTATTATTTCTCTGCCGCCTTTTTTACTCATGGTAATAAAATTTGAGTTTATTAAATGAAATTTTAGGTTTTGAATTATATATTTTTACTTTTTTAGTATATCAGATCTTAAAATTAAATCTACCTTGAAATTTTTATCTTGCAATTCATTTTTTTATAGTTAATAGCTAAGGATTTTATAACTAATAACTAAAATTTTTTCTTCAGACCTAGGATTCTAATAAATTAAATACTTCTAAATAATTTAAATAATTAAAGTAAAGTAAGAAATGAACAAGATGCATTATTAGTCTCTTGGTAAATGATTTAGTTAACTTTGTAATTGAATTGAATTTTAGTTTTTTGTTAGAGCCTAAGGCGGGAATCGGACCCGCGACCTCTTTCTTACCAAGAAAGCGTTCTACCACTGAACTACTTAGGCTTTTTGTTATGTATTAATTTGAAAATACTTTAACTTAAGCTTCTAATTCTAATATTTATTTTACAATTTTGTAAGTTTTAAAAACTTATTAGTTTAATTTGCTACTTGAAATACTTTTTTTAGTACTTTTTAATCAAAGTAGGTTGCCTATTATGTCTGTAAAAAAGATAGTGGTTGTAACTTTGATGATAGTTGTAGCTGTCTCTGGTTTTGCTGCTGGTTTGTATTTGCTTCAAGAGCAACAAGATTTGCGTGAAAAAGCAGCTGTAAGTAGAGGACAGGCAAATGTGTATATAACTCCTGCTACAGGAAATTTTAATGTGGGAGATACAATTTCTACTGAAATAAAGTTTAATACCTCAGGCATACCAATCTCAGGAATTGCTGTAAAGCTAGTTTATCCTTTTACAGGGGTTTTCCCTGAAGTGAGTGTTACTAGTATTCAAATAGATCAAGAATTTTTGTCTACTGGTGATTGGACTTGTCCTACTCAAAATGCAACACAACAAGGTGGTAATGTCTTGATAGATATTGCTTGTGCAAATACTAGTTCTTCTGGGTTTAGTACAAATTCAGATTTTAAATTAGCTACTATCCAGTTTAGAGTTAATAGAGTTCCATCTAATAACCCTTTTGTATTAAGGTTTGATCCTAGTGAAAGTGTTATTACTAGAAGAATTGATAATCAAGATATTTTGCTTATTCCTCAATCGCAGGGAACATATACTATACTTTCTTCCAGCAATAATCCTAGTGAAACTGCTACACCTACTTTGAGCATGACATCTACAGTGACCCCTTCTCCAGTTTCACCTACTAATATCCCAACTCTAACTTTGACTTCGACTCCAGTTTTGACTAGTACTTCATCAGTTACACTTACCAAAAAAGTTTCAAAAACAAGTACGCCTGTGCCCAGTTTTACAGTGACTCCTACTAGTTCAACTAATAATCAAGATCCAACTTTTACTCCAACTAAATCTCAATTGCCTGATGCTGGCATTTCAATGCCGACTGTTTTAGGTGTGGTATTTGGAATTTTAGTTCTTGTTTTTGCAGTTGCGTTAGCATTATAATTTCAATGTAAATAAAAGTAAATAAAAAAATTTAAGGAATGTATGGCAAAAAAAATTAAAAAAGATTATACATTTTTACATTCGTTGATAATTTGTTTCATTTTTTCAGTGTTTTTTTTAGGTGTAATTGCTTTTGCTATGCAGCAGTATAAGTAATTTTGTGTTTAAGCTTCTTTTGTCTGTTTTTCTTTTTTTTGTATTCCTTTTATCTTTCTTTGCCGCTTCTTTTTTAGATAATTCTCGCAATTATAAAATTGAAACTGAAGAATTATTGCCTGTTAAGATTAATCGAAGTTACCTAACTATTATTAATTATAATACTTTAATATTCGCTGGCGATGTTATGATTGGAAGGAGCGTGCAAACTCAAGCATTGAATAATGGTAGCGTTCATTATCCATTCTTAAAGACTAGAGAATTTTTATCTTCAGCTGATATTACTTTTGTCAATTTGGAGAATCCTATAATTTCTGATTGTCCTATTCATAATACAGGTTTTATTTTTTGCGCTAAGGCAGATTTTGCAAAAGCGATTAAAGAAGCAGGGATAGATGTTGTAAGTCTTGCCAACAATCATACCATGAATTATGGCACGAAAGGTTTGGCAGAAACTAGAAAGATTCTTGACGAAACTGGGATAAGATACACCGGAGTTGGCGAGATAGAGATTATAGTGTCAAATGGTGTTAAATTTGGTTTTTTGGGATTTGACAAGTCGCAAATCCCAAAGCCGGTTTTAACTCAAGCGGAGAAGGAATTAATATCAGAGGCAAACATAAAAGTTGATGTATTGATTGTGTCTATGCATTGGGGTGTGGAGTATCAGGATTATGCAAATAGCGGGCAAAAAGATTTGGCGAAAGAGATTGTTGACTTGGGAGCAGATGTCATAATAGGACATCATCCGCATGTTGTGCAGGATTATGAGGAAATTGCAGGAGTACCTGTATTTTATTCTCTAGGGAATTTTGTTTTTGATCAAATGTGGAGTGAAAAGACGAAAAAAGGAAAACTTGTCAAAATTGTTTTTGAAAATACTCAAATTGTTGGGATTAAGGAGTATAATACTTACATCGAAAAAGTTGGACAGCCCATAATAGTTTCTGATGCAACTTTGAACTAATTTAAACTAATGAATGCATTTTCCAACTTTGATATAATCTAAGACTAGATTTGTGCAAACTTTGTTGAATTCTAGTGCGAGTAATTAAGCCGTCTTAGCTCAGCGGTAGAGCACCTGTTTTGTAAACAGGGGGTCCCGGGTTCGATACCCGGAGACGGCTCAAATTTCCCTTTTTTTGGATCAAATTAGCCTAAGGAAAAGGCAAATTGAATGTTTGATGTCAAGGTGGCGGAGCGGTCAAACGCACCAGACTGTAAATCTGGCGCCCGTACGGGCTACATAGGTTCGAATCCTATCCTTGACACTTGGGATTTTATTTAAATAAAATTTAGTGTAGTTGCATCTAATTTGGTTTGTTAATTTATGTTTGCCTTTGTTTGGTTTGTAGTATTTGTAGCTTTTGTCTTTTACATTATTAGTTTAGGTGAAAGAATAAAAAAACTTGAAGAAAAAGTTTTTACAAATGAATCTTTAAATCGCGATAAATCAACTTCAAAAGAGGTTTCTTTTGATAAAAAACCTTTGGTTGATAAAAACGCTTCAACATTCTCTGTTTTTGAATCTAGAAAACCGCATTTTCAGGAAGATGTTTTTATTGACAAATTTACTCAATGGCTTAAAGAAGATTGGTTGCTTAAATTAGGGTCCCTTTTGATTTTGATTGGTTTTGGTTGGTTTGTTTCTTATGCGTTTTTGAATAACTGGATTGGCCCAATGGGGAGAATCACTTTTGGAGTTTTAGTGGGATCTGCTCTTTTGTTGTTTGGATTTTTAAGATCGAAAAAATATTTGCAACAAGGCAGTGTGTTTATGGTTTTGGGATCAGCGGTAGTCATTATGACTCTTTATGCCGCAAGAGTTATTTACAATTTCTTTACTCCAACAAGCGCTCTTTTAGTAATGTTTTTAACATGTGTTTTCATAGCTTTTTCAAGTATTAGACATAATATTCGTTGGTTAGCTTATGTTAGTGTTTTTTTATCTTCGGCTTTGCCTTTGTGTGTTAATTCTCCAGTTAAAGATTATGTTGGACTTTTCACGTATCTTGCGGTGGTGATATTTGGTTCTATTTGGGTATCATTGGTCTCAAAAATTCGTGGAGTTTTGGTGGCATCACTTTTAGTTTTTGCTATTTATAGCGTTCCGCATTTTTTGCGACTTACACCAGATAAGAATATTTTGCTTTTGTATGCTTATTTTTTTGCGGCAATATTTTTTGTTTTCTCAACTCTAGGTTTGTTAAAAACCAATGCCCAAATTTCGCGTTCAGATCTAGTTTTGTCAGTGGGAAATGGTTTGCTTCTTTTGGCTTGGATAATGAGTGTTGCTCCAGTTGAGTGGAGAAGTTTAATTATATCTTCGTGGATGATTGTGTTTTTGACGGGCGCGTTTTTGGTTTATAAAAAGAATCAGAAAAAAGAATCATTTTATGCTATGGCGTCGGTTGGTCTTGCTATGTTGACAGCGGCAATATCCGCTGAATTAAATGGTTATTCATTAACGCTTGCGTTAACAGTGCAAATGGCTCTTGTTCCACTGGCAAATTATTCAATCACAAAAGATTTAAAAACTACAAAGATGTTGTGCCTATTGCTTTTAGCGCCCGGATTTCTTTCCTTGCCCAGCATTACCGCAAATGAATGGTTAAAAGGTATACTTCATGGACACTTTTTTGTAATTGCTGTTTTGGGAATTTCCTTAATAATTTTAGGTTTTAAATTAAGGCAGATTATTTTGCAATTGGGTGATCAAAATAGGTATGTTTATAGGACATTAATTATTGCAGGAAGCGTATATTTTTACATTCTTGTTTGGCTTTGTTTGCATGCTATTATCGAAAATGATGACACCGCAACAGCTACTGCACTTGTCTTTTATACGCTTGCCGGATTAGTAAAATATTTTTATGGAAAGTTTACAGACTCGCGAGTGTTTTTGATTTATGGTGGAATTACTTTAGGAGGAGTTGTGTTGAGACTTTTGCTTGTTGATGTGTGGGGTATGGCGCTTGCCAGAAGAATAGTTACATTTTTCTTGATTGGAATTTTGCTTGTTGCTACTGCTTTTATAGGTAGACCACAAAGGAAGGCTGATGTATGAAGCAAGTGTTTTCAATCCTAATATATTTGTTTGTTTTTTGTTTTGTTTTCCCTTTTCAGGTTTTGGCTCTTGATGATATTCCAGTTAAAGAAGTTAATTCAGAACTTTCTGCGTTTCGCAAATATGCTTTATTGTCACCAGAGGTAAATGTTCCAACTGTGGTGGAAGTTCTTTTTGAAGATTTGTCAGTTGCGAATAATCCTCCAGCTGTTTTGGATATTTCCTCAAACACTATAGTTCCATCTTACTTTTCAATAAAAACCAGTTCTATTATCGAGATTGTAAGTTTTAAATCAGGCAACACCTTTTTGTATAAGCTTGCTGATAATAATCCTGCTACATATGAATCGTTTGAATTACCACAATCTGGTTTGGGAGAAGTTGTTATCAACGCAATTTCTGATAAACCATTTACCGCTTCTTCTTTGGTATTTACTTTTGATGAGAATGTTTCTTTGCCTCACGCTATTGAAATATTTGCTGATGTAGATGGACAAAATAGAATCATATTGGCGCGAACTGCTTTTGTTTCTGGAAAGGTGTTGTTCCCAAAAGTTTCCTCGAAATTTTGGACTATTAGATTGGGTTACAGTCAACCTTTGCGCATTACCGAATTAAAATTTAATCAAGAAGGAAGTGTTACAAATGTGAATTATCTGCGTTTTTTGGCCCAACCGGGTCGCAATTATAAAATATATTTTGATTCGGAGAAGTATATTTCAGTTCCTTTTAGTGGTGAATTAGGTAACATTCCTTCGACTCAGGATGTGAAGGTGATGCAACTGGGAGTTTCTTTTTCTAATCCAGAATATCGCCCTTTAGATGCTGATGGTGATGGTATAGTTGATTCTGGCGACAATTGTCCATCTGTCAATAATCCTGATCAAAAAGATCTTAATATGAATGGCAAAGGTGACGCTTGCGAAGATTTTGATGTGGATGGAGTTGTAAATAGCGAAGATAATTGTGCTGAAGTTGCCAATTCCAATCAAGTTGATACAGATGAGGATGGTATGGGAGATGCTTGCGACTTACTTGATAGCAGAATAACAGAAAGATATAAATTTTTGCCTTGGTTGGGAATTGTGTTTGCCGCAGGGGTACTTGTTGTTTTGTTTTGGTTAACTGCCAAATCAAGCGTAGAAGAGAATAAATAGTTGGATTTTTGTAGTAAAAGCAATAAATTACTTGCAATTATTAAAGTAAAATGCAGGTTTTATTTGGTATTTGTTAGCTTTTTTACAATATTTTCACTGCTTTGTTTGTCTGATTTTGATTGATTTTGGTATTTTGGTTTTTTTATGTTCCAAAATAAGCACAATAACACTAGAAATAGTTTATTAAAAGATGCTTCCGTGCTTAGGTACTTGAAAATAAGATTAACTGGATCTGAGCCAGACTGGTGTGTGGATGGTAGAACGTGCTTTGATAAAAAAAGGGACCCCAGATGTTAGGTGGTGTAGTGTATTCTATCTTGCTTTATGCTATTTGGAGAAATGAGAATTTTGATGCTGAGTTAATTCGGGAGAAAGTTTTGTTTTTAAAGTCACATGAAATAATTCCCGGCGCGCACAGGGGTTCACACAAAGATCTTGTAAACGGGAAGTGTGATTGCGGTTTTTGTGATGGGATAGTTAATGTTTTGAGGAAAGCATTAGTTGAGGAAAATGAGATAAGAAAAAGATTAGCGGGTGTATACATGAAAAACAAGGATAAATTTGTTGGCACTGATTTTAATAGGGCAATTGATATTGCTTATGAGAAACTGAAAATGTATCCGCTTGACAGAATTTTTATCACTGGAGAGCAGATTGTAAGTTTGGTTGAATGAATTGGAGGCGAGATAGAGGATTTACTTGGAGAACATGCTGAATTGTGCGTGTTTATGAATTTGCAAAAAGATACCACTCTTAATGTAAAAAGTTATAGTCGTAACGGAATTCAAGCTTTTAATTTAGATCTTTGGACAGTCGAGGAAAGAAGTAGTCTTTTGGATCTTAACATGAGTGTGGATTTTGTGATTTGGGCTTCCTTGATTTTGTATTTAGCAACAGAGATGATGATTGTTGAAGATAAAGGCAAATCCAAACTTGCTATAAAAATCGTTAATTAAAATGGTGGCGAAGTTTGTTATTAAGACAAATTAGAAAGCCCTAGAGAGAAAGAATAAATTGCTTTTTCCCGGCGAAACCAGGTGGGGGAGCTGTCTTAAAATGGTTGAAACTAAATTTTACTAAAGCTTCTTCCAGATTAAGAACTTCCGCAACCCCATCAATAAAAATTGATGAGAAAAAGTTTTTCTAAATACCTCTAGGGCTAATTTATGCTAACAGACTGTGCCAAACAAGTAAAGAGATATTAAATGTCAATAAGATGGCATATTTGGCAAGAGCAAGCTCACAATCGAGCTGACAACTGGTCCTAAAATATAGGAGATGGCAGGATTCCCGTTTGCTAGAGGAAGTATCAAAAAAAGTAGGATGATAAGTCCATATTGTTGCAAGAAACGTTCGGCTTCTTCGGCTTCATTTTCGGGCAAAAGCCCCACAAATATTTTCCCTCCGTCCAAAGGGTGTATTGGAAGAAGATTAAAAAGTCCCAAGATTATGTTTAGTGTCACAGTTGGCATGAGCAGAACTGCGTATAAGTTTAAATTGGCAGACATAAGTAGATTTATGATTATTGATACTATGATTGTGACAATGAAATTGGAAGCTGGTCCTGCTACTGAAATTAAGGCGGAATCGCGTCTTGGGTTTGCAAGATTGTAAGGATCAAATTGCACCGGTTTTGCCCATCCAAAGGGAATTACAGGTATTTTCAAAAACTCACGTATGAAGATTAGTAGAATCAAAAGTGTTGTTCCAATTTTATCGTAATGGACTATTGGATTTAGAGACAATCTGCCCATAAGACGAGGAGTTGGATCTCCCAACCGGTCTGCCATATACGCATGTGCGGCTTCGTGTATTGTGATAGCGACGACAAAAGCTAGTATCCAAGCGAAGATTTCAAACATTTTATGAAAATTTCTTGCCAAAAGTTTGTCTTATAAGTATAATGTCAATAAACTAAAATTAAAAGATTTATTGAAGGTTTTTGTTTGTAAAATAAAAAAATCCAAATATGTCATACATGTGCAGTTTTTGCGGCAAGTCAACCAAGATAGGTAGAAGCCAACAGCATGGGCGTGGCGTTGCAGGTAGGAGATGGAAAAAAAGAGCGCAGGAAACTCCGCGAACTTTCAAGCCAAATATTCAAACCAAATCCTTTAAAATTGAGGGTAATGTTTTGCAGATGAAGGTTTGTACAAAATGTTTAAAAAGAGTAAAAAATTACAAATCAATTGGTGATATAAAAAACATTGTCGTGGTTTGAGATGTAGATGTGAAATTGCCCAAATTATGTTTGAGCTTGGTAATGTTTTATAAAGCTGGTAGAATTTTCTCATCAAGTTAATTAAACTGTTTAATCAAAAAAAGTATGAATCAAGAAAGAAGTGAACAACCTAATAATACCGATCCTTCATCCACTCAAGCTAGTGGAGGTGAAAGTTATCCTAATCAGATTAGCGGAGAATTTAGGCAAAATGTGGAAAGATATGTTCTTCTTAGTCTTCTTTATTCCGGTATCTGTAATAATAAAATTTAAACTTGGTTTGCAAAAAAATCAATAAATAATCTCTATACACTCCATATTCTGGATTTAATTTTGATTTAACCCCAGAACAAATTAGACAGATTTTGGAGGCGATAGAAAGTTTAACTCCCGAAAAAATTAACAGGATACTTGAGGAGATAAAACTGCATGTAGTGAATAATATAAAGAATGCAAGATTTGAACCTTCTCCTATGTCTGGTAAAACTATTCCTAATGATAATTCGGGTGGTGACAAATCTTCCCAATAACTCAACTCCTCTCGTGTTTAGTAATTTATTGTGTTTAATTAATCGTGGGAGAAGTGTAAATTAGTTAGATTGAGATTGTCGATCTTATCTTTTCTATCTTGGGTAGTTGCTATAAGTCGCTTTTTATTAAATACGCTTTTTCAAACTGATTCCAGCTGACTGCCTTTTTGCCTTCAAGCTGGACTAAATCTGGGACAAATTTATAGAATTTTTCATTTTTGCCTTCAATGTGAGCTGTTAGAATTTTAAGCCTTTTTTCGGTGTTAAAAATTTTCTCGTTTCTGTTTTGTTCCTCTTTTGATTTAGATGGAATTTTAATAGTTGTCCATAGACCGGGCCATGGAGTAAAAGCTTTTAACAGATTGTGCAATTGCTTGCCATTTTTTATTTGGTGTAGTGGTATTCTTTTCTCCCTATATTTTGATCTTTTGTAAATGAATTCAACTTGCAGTTTGAATTTCTTCCTATTCATTGCTTTTTGCAAAATATCAAATGGAATGTAACCATCTTCTTTTTTGATTAATTTTGTATATGTGGCTTGGGAGTGATTTTGCTCTTTTAGATTTATTTTGTTGTTTAAATAAGCCGGTATAAGATTTATTAGCACTTGAGATGCCCTTTGAAAAAGCCTTGTTCTTAATGTATCTAGTGTATCTGATTCTAGTAATTCGTCGGCAAATTGACTAACAATAGGACCATGATCCATCAGATTGTCTAGCTTGATTATTGTCACACCTGGAATCTTTTCTGTAGCAATTATTGCCTGGATTGGGGATGCTCCGCGAAATTCTGGCAAGATAGATGGGTGGATATTTAGTATGCCTTTTGGGAAAGCGTTAATTACATCCTGAGGGATGATTTGTCCATAAGCCGCCAGAATACCTAAGTCCCACTCCAATTTGCTTTCTAGAAGTTTGTTTGTGTCAAAGAAAATTGGAATTTTGTGCTTGTGCGCCCAATTGTCAACTGGAGAATAAGTTAGTATTTTTTTTCTACCTGTGATTTTGGGTGGCTGTGTGACTACTGCCACAATAGGAGAATTGCCTTTGCTGTCTTTCCACTTGCGGTGGATTTGATCGATTACAGACAGCACGTATTCTGGTGTGCCGAAAAATACAATTTTCATGTTAGTTCCACTTTTTGCCATTGGCCGTCTTTGGTGTGTTCATACAA
Source organism: Patescibacteria group bacterium (assembly GCA_026416845.1). GTDB lineage: Bacteria > Patescibacteriota > Microgenomatia > UBA8517 > UBA8517 > JANWVB01. Next base: position 137,767 of record JAOAEL010000002.1, on the reverse strand, counting down.
AGGAAGTTGTTGCCCAACTACATGATCTATAAAAAGTATCCCGTTTAAATGATCAATTTCGTGTTGAATTATTTGAGCTGAAAGTCCGATAAAAGTTTCAACTTTGTCTTCCCAGTTTTCATCTTTGTATTTTATGGTTACATACTCGTATCTTGTAAGAGGCGAGTAGTAATGTGGTAAAGATAAGCATCCTTCCATGAGCTTGGGTTTCTTTTTGTTAGACTTATTTTTTAAATCCTTTTTAATTTCCACAATTTCAGGGTTGATAATTGTTTTTATTGTATCTTTGTCTTTCATCAAAAATATTCTTAGATTTTTGCCTATTTGCGGAGCGGCAAGTCCTATACCCTCCGGATCTTTTTGCGCAAGCAGTGTATCGTATAAATCTTTTATAATTTCTTTTGTTTTTTTATCAAGCTTTGACACAGGCTTTGATTTTATACGCAGTTTTGGATTGTTGGATTTTAGAATTTCACAAATCATCTTGGTATTATAATTCAAATTTTATTTTTTGACTAATTTTGCAATTGTTTCAGACTCTCAAGCTCTTTTTCAGCTTCTTTGTTATCAGGATCTATATATTTTAGTATATACTCAAGTTCTGATTTTGCTGTTTCGTAATCGCCCAGATCAATTGAAATAAGAGCAAGAGCGTATCTTGCGTCTTTGTAATCTGTTTTCAGATCTATAGCCTTTTTGATGTATTTTAACGCGTTTTCAGTGTCATTTGCCCTAAGGTATGCAAGCGCTAGATTGTAAACTATCTTTGGATCAGTTGGAGAGAGAGAATTTGCCTTTATCAACGAATCCCTTGCATTTAACAGATATTTATTATCGTAAATTGCAAGCTTAACATACATCAAAGCTTGAGTTCTTAAATGGTTGACATCATTTGGGGATAAAAGAATCGCTTTTTTGCTTGTTTCAATTGCGTTGTCTACAAATTGTTGTGCTCTTGCTTTGTGTTCTAGTTCATTTGATAAAACTTGCGCAATTAGTGTATTTGCGTTGGCAAGTTCATTCCAATAGATTGATTCATTAGGAGAAATTGATACTGATTTTTGCAGATATTTGAGGGCTGATAAATATTGCGTGTTTGCTATTTCGTTCTTTCCTTGTTGGTAATAGTAGTTTGCCAGCCAGTAATTTGCTGTTTTATAAAAAATAAAAGCGCAACCTGCAATCACAAAAAGTATTGTGATCTTTTGCGATGTAGATAATTCTTTTGAGTTTTCAAGTTGATTTCTAAAATTATTGCTTTTTGTGTATGCTAGCGCTGGTATAACAAAAAAAAGCATGTTTGTTGTTGTGACAGAGAAACCAAAAAAATTTGTGATTAATATGCTGGCAAAACCGGAAAATAAGCATAAGTTGAAGGTATTTATTTCTCTAAAGTTCTTTAAGCTTTTTAGTCCTAGTATTTTTACGGACATAAATATAATGAGTAAAATATAAGATAAAGTTCCGAATATTCCTGTGTTTGCCAAGAAATTTAAATATTCATTATGCGCTTTGTTGTATAAATATTCCCATTCTGATGTGTAGTTATGCTCTATTGGGCGGAACTTATAATAAGAAAAAGCAAAAGTTTCCAAACCGCTTCCAAAAATTGGATATGCTTTCCAGATCTCATACGCTCCTTTCCAGACTATTTTTCTGATATCTCCTGATTCTGTGCCGCCTTTTTCCAAGGCTGGTACAAAATCTTGAGGTTTTTCAAGATTTATTTCATTTTGATTTTGTAGTAAATCATTTAGTTTTGGCGACCATGGCGTGCCGATCGCAAGTGCGATTGTGAGGATAGGGATTGCGTAAATAGCGAGTTTTTTAATTTTTTCTTGTACATTTGTTTTTGATTTTTTGATTAGGTAATATGACCAGAAGAAAAAAGAAATAAGAACAAATGCTATTATTCCTGATCTTGATTTGGTGAATAAAAGAGCAGACGTGAATATAAGGTATAAAACAATGTGTGTTAATTTTGTTTGTATGTTTTTTGCTTTTAAGTAGAAATATAAATTTATTGGCATTATCGCAACGAGCCATGCGGCTAGCCAATTTGGTTGTCCAAAGGTGCTATATACTCGGTTTTGAACATCGTTTGCCCAACAACTATTTGATATATTAATTTCTTCTTGGTTTATTAGACTTATGATTGAACATGTAACGCTTATGTCAAAATGTTCAAGCACTGCAATTAAGCTTGTTATTGTCGTTGTTACTAAAAGTACTTTTAGTGTTGCCAGATAGTCTTTTTTGGATAAATTTGAAACGGCAAACCAATAAATAAGCGCAAAGCAGACATAGGATAGGAATCCGCCGTTGAATGATGTGTAATGCCCAAATATTGATGTATGCAAATCTATCGAAAAAATTGTGCTAGTGAAAATTGAAATTATGAAAATTATTATAGGGATATCCAATATTGTTTTTTGGAATATGAGTTTTTTTTGAACGATCATTTTTGTTATCCATATTGATATAAGCAAAGTTGTGGATAGATACAAGAAAACAGTTTTGTTGAATTCAAAAATTTCTGAAGTTTTAGGGAAGAATATTAATGGGGTAAAAAATATGATTAATAAAAATATTTTTTTAGCTATATTTTCAATAATTAACATTGTCATTACTTTAGCAAATTTGAGTCGTAATCAAAAGCAAGCAGGTAACTGACGGGTATTGAATAGATATGAGATAGGAGTATACTGCCGCTAATAAATTTGAAAATTATGAAAAAAATAATTCGATTGTTTAAGTATTTACAAGGTGTTTCTTTTAATAAGATTTTTGGATCTTTGTCTTATGATGTAGGAATTGATTTAGGGACTGCAAATACTTTAGTTTGGATTAAAGGCAAGGGAGTGGTTGTTAGAGAGCCTTCGGCTGTTGCCAGACATAAAAAAACAAAGCAAATTATTGCAATTGGAACTGCTGCAAAACGAATGTTAGGAAGAGCTCCTAAAACAATTGAGGCTATAAGACCGCTTAAAGATGGTGTAATTGCTGATTTTGATGCAACTAGCGCTATGTTGACTCATTATATTAGGAAAATTCACCAGTATCATTCTGTTGTTCCTAAAATTCCAAGACCAAAAGTAGTAATTGGTATTCCTTCTGGAGTTACTGAAGTAGAAAAAAAGGCTGTTGCAGATGCTGCCGTTTTTGCTGGAGCGCGAGAAGTTCATCTAATTGAAGAGCCAATGGCAGCTGCAATTGGTGCTGATTTGTCTGTGGATAGCGCTGATGGGAATTTTATTGTTGACATAGGAGGCGGGACGAGTGAAATAGCGGTAATCTCCTTAGGTGGAATTGTAGTCGGGAGATCTATACGTGTGGCTGGTGATGAAATGAACGAAGCAATTGTTAATTATGTGCGTTTAAAGTACTCTCTTTTGTTGGGTGAGTCAACAGCAGAAGAAGCGAAAATTGCAATTGGTACATGTATTCCCTTTGATAAAGAGAGGTTTTTTGTTGTAAGAGGGCGTGATTTAGAAACCGGTTTGCCAAGAACAGAAAAGCTTTCAAGCGAGGAAATAAGAGAGGCATTACTGCCCATAGTTTCAGAAATTAATCACGCAATTATATCAACACTGGAAGAAACACCTCCTGAACTTTTGAGCGATATAATGGGGAAAGGAATTTACTTGGCTGGTGGTGGAGCTCTTTTGCATGGTATTGACAAGATAATATCAGAAGCGACAAAAATAAAAATTGTAATAGTAAACGATCCGTTGACTTGTGTTGTTCGCGGATGCGGAAAAGTACTTGAAGATTTTGATCTTTTGTCAAAGATTAAATTAACAAAAGGAGCTTAGAAGTAAATTATTAGAAAATTTGTATGCTAAGTCTTGTGCGCTTTTTTAAGGGATTTCTTTATTTCTAAATTTCTAAAAGAATTTAGTTAACTTTGTCACTTTTGGCATTATATGCATGATGAAATTTGTAATTATCCGGAAAAAAATTGGTTTTTGTGGTTTGGGAGATTTTTAGTAGTTGTTTTTGTCTTTTTATTTTTGGGTAGATTAGTTGATTTGCAGATTATACGTGGCGCTTATTTTAGAGAACTTGCTGATAAAAATAGAATAAGGAAAATTTCAATCTCAGCTTCTCGTGGGTTGATTCTGGATAAAAATGGCAAGATTTTGGTTGGCAATAGGGATGTCAAAAAGTTTGTCAGATTTAGTTTTGATTCAGGATTCAAAAAAGAAATTTATGATCCTTCTTTAGCTGAAGAATCAGAGATTATTCTAGAAAGTGAAAGAGTTTATTTTTTAGGAAGCGATTTTGGACACGCCAGTGGTTATCTTAGCGAAACCACAAAAGAAGAAGTTGGAAAGGTTCGCCCAAATTGTCCAGAAAAAGGTCAAAGAAAATTATCGCAATTAATAGGTAGAACTGGGCTTGAAGAATATTTTGATTGTGTTTTGTCTGGTTTTGATGGCGAGGAAATTGTTGAAGTTGATTCAATGGGCAGAAAAGTTAGGACTTTGGGCAGAAAAATGCCGATAAATGGAGAAAACATAAACACCAATATAGATGCTTTTATGCAACGCCTTGTTAGCAAGCATATGCAAGGTAAAAGAGGTGCCGCAATAGCAACAGATCAAATGGGGCGGGTTTTGGCGATTTATTCTGCGCCCTCTTACGATCCAAACGATTTTATTAAGGGAGACTTGGATAAAATAAAGTTATATTTTCAAGATAAAAATTTGCCGCTTTTTAATCGTGTTATATCTGGAATATTTCATCCTGGTTCTGTGTATAAGCCCTTGGTTGGTTTGGCGGCTTTATCCGAGGAAGTTATTGGAAAAGATTTTAAATTTAACGATGAAGGAGTGATTACTGTTGATAGCGCTTTTGGGTCATTTTCGTATAGCAATTGGTATTTTACTCAACATGGTGGAAAAGAAGGCTTGATTTCACTAGCTCGCGCCTTAGCGCGATCTACAGACACTTATTTTTATAAGGTTGGAGAACTTTTAGGAGTCAAAAAATTGGAAGAATGGTCTAGGAAATTTGAATTGGATAAAAAGACAGGTATTGAGCTTCCCGGAGAAATTGAAGGTTTAGTGCCATCTCCTGAATGGAAGTTGCGAACCAAGGGTGAAAATTGGTTTTTAGGGAATACTTATCATTATGCCATAGGACAGGGTGATTTGGCTATTACTCCAGCGGCAGTGCAGAAAATGACTGTTGCAATAGTTAATGGAGGGTATTTGTGCGATTTGAAAATAGTTGGTGTGGATGAGTGTGAGAACTTACATATAAATCCTGAATATTTATCCATTGTCCATGAAGGCATGAAACGAGCATGTGAACGTGGGGGCACTGCTTTCCCTTTTTTTGACTTTAGATCCAAAGTGTTGTGCAAAACAGGCACAGCAGAAACATTAAAAGAAAATGTAACGCACGCTTGGTTTGTTGTTGCTTATCCGGATGTAAATCCTGAAATTATCATTACTATTTTGGTCGAAGAAGGCGGTGGAGGTTCTAGCGAAGCCGCTCCTGTTGCCAGAAAAATTCTTGATGAATATTTGGATAAATTTATTAATTAAAAATTGTGACACAAGACGAGAAATATTTTGTTGCCCTTTCTACCTTTACTCAGTTTGGAAGCGTTAAAATTGAAGCGCTTATAAATTACTTTGAGAGTCCAGAGAGAATTTGGAAGGCATCCAAGTCCGAGTTAGTAAAAACTGGTTTATCTGAGAGACTGGTTGAAGAGTTTTGCGGACATAGAGACAAATTTGATCTAGATGATTATTTGAGGAAACTTGCAGAATTGCGGATTGAAGTTATTACGAAATCAGATCCAAATTACCCATTTAATCTAAAAAGTATTAGCAACGCCCCTTTTGTTTTATATTGCAAAGGAAAAATTTTGCCTTCCGATTCTACTTCCATTGCGGTTATTGGAACTAGAAAAATGACTAACTACGGACGCGATGTTGCGGAACATTTTACTAAAAGTCTTGTTGAATTTGGTGTAACAATAGTTTCCGGGCTTGCTTTTGGTGTTGACAGTATTGCTCATGAGACTGCGATTTTACATAAAGGCAGAACAATAGCAGTAATTGGTTGCGGGCTTGATAGGATTTATCCCGCCGGCAATTTGAATCTTGCTAAGAAAATAATAGAAAATGGAGCAATTTTGTCTGAGTATCCCTTAGGGTATCCCGCTTTTAGATCCAATTTTGCCGCAAGAAACAGAATTATCTCGGGTCTTTCAAAAGGTGTTTTGGTAGTTGAAGGAGAAAAAAGAAGTGGAACATTGCTTACAGCGAGCCATGCGGCAGATCAAGGAAGGACTGTTTACGCTGTTCCCGGTTCAATATTCTCAGTTTATTCGCAAGCTTCGCATTACCTGATACAAAATGGAGCTCAAATTGCTGTTTCACCGCATGATATAATAGCCGATATTGGTGCGACAAGTGTTCTTTCTTGTGAGGTGCACAGTGTCTTGCCAACTGATGAAATAGAAGAAAAAATATATTCGCTTTTGGTTTCTGATTCACTTCATTTAGATGAATTATCGAGAATAATTGGTCTGAGAGTCTCTGAGGTATCGCAAAAATTAACTGTTATGGAGTTGAAGGGTATTGTGAAGCATATTGGAAACGGGATTTATAGGAAATGTTAATATCAAAATTATGAATCTTATAATTGTTGAATCGCCAACGAAATCCAAGACTTTATCCAAGTTTTTAGGAAGCGATTACTTGATTCAAGCTACAAAGGGTCATATTAAAGATCTTCCCAAAAACAAATTTGCTATAGATATAGAGAATAATTTTGAACCTGATTATCAGTGGATGAATAACAAAAAAAAAGAGATAGAAGCGATAAAAAAAGCAGTTAAAAAAGCAGACAAAGTTTATATCGCTACAGATCCAGATCGAGAGGGAGAAGCAATTGCCAGTCATGTAAAAGAAATAGTTGACAAGGCAAAAAAAGTTTCAGAAAGAATTCTTTTTCACGAGATTACAAAAAATGCGGTTGAGGAAGCGATAAAACGTCCCAATAAAGTTAATGACAACCTTGTTAACGCGCAAATTGCCAGAAGAGTTTTGGACAGAATTGTGGGTTACAAACTTTCTCCACTTCTTTGGAAGAAAGTTCGTCGCGGACTTTCTGCTGGCAGGGTCCAGTCTGTCGCAGTGCGTTTGATAGTCGAAAGAGAAAAAGAGATAGAGAATTTTAAACCTGTTGAATACTGGGAAATAGGAGCTTTGGTGCAAGCAAGGCAGTCAGAATCGGAGCTTTCAAATTTTGTGGTCCGATTGGTCAAAGTTAACAATGAAAAAGTTAAGATTGATAATGCCGAATATGCGGAAAAAATAGTTTCTGAATTAGAACAATCTAAATATGAAGTTTTTGATTTGAAAAGAAAAGAGGTTAGGAAAAAACCTTATCCTCCATTTACAACCTCAACAATGACTCAAGCCGCGGCGCGTTTGTTTTCTTGGAGCGCTAAAAGGACTATGAGCGTTGCACAGAAACTTTATGAGCAAGGATTAATCACTTACCATCGCACAGATTCTACAAACCTTTCAGTGACAGCATTGACTTCCGCCAAAGAATTTATTCAGGATAAGTATGGTTATGAGTATTTACCAACCGAGGGTTTCCGCTTTTATAAAACAAAGTCCAAGTCTGCGCAAGAAGCTCATGAGGCAATTCGACCAACTGATGTAAGATTGGAATCGCAAAAAATAAATGATGTTTCAGAGAGAAAACTTTATGATCTAATTTGGAAAAGATTTATCGCTTCGCAAATGACGGATGCTATTTATGACGAGACAGTGATTGATGTTATGGCAAAGTTTGAAAAATTAGATAATACCAAAACAAATTACCTTTTGCGCGCTTCTGGACAAATTATGAAATTTGACGGATGGAGAAAACTTTTTCCCGTTGAAAACCCTGATAAAAAACTGAACAAGGGAAGGCAACTTTCTGTAGATGAACAAAACTTGTTAGATCAATACCAAGAATTGCCAAAATTGGAAAAAGGGCAAGAGCTTTTATTAATTAAAGTTGTATCAAACCAAAAGTTTACCCAACCGCCACCTAGATATAATGAGGCTTCACTTATAAAAACTCTAGAAAAATTAGGCATAGGCAGACCTTCAACCTATGCTCCTATAATTACCACTATTCAATTGCGCGGATATGTGGAGAAAGATGAAGGCAAGTTTAAACCTACAGCTATTGGCGTGGCAGCCAACGAGTTTTTGGTGAAAAATTTCCCCAAAGAACTCGAATATTCGTTTACCGCTGAAATGGAGCAAGGTTTAGATGATGTAGCAAGGGGCAATGTGGAATGGCATAAAATGATGCAATCTTTTTGGCAGTCATTTAGCAAGAATCTTGTTGAAGCTGAGGAAAAAGCAGAAAAAGTTAAAGTGGCGATTGAAGAGCTTGAAAGACAGTGTCCTTCATGTTTTGAAGGCAAGCTTGTTATCAGAACTGGCAGGTTTGGCAAATTCATCTCTTGCAATCGCTTCCCTGATTGCAAATATACGGAAAAGCTTATGAATAAAATTGACATGAAATGTCCAAAATGTACAATAGGTGAAATTGTGGCAAAGAAAACAAAAAGAGGCAGAAACTTTTTTGGGTGTAGTAGATATCCTGATTGCGATTTTGCGAGTTGGAAAAATCCTTTAGAGGCTCAACAGGTTGAGAATAAGCTAGCTGAACCAAATTAATCTTTAAAATAGGTTTGGGAAAAACAAATTGCAATTTTGATTTAAGTTGTTATTGTTAATTGGATGATAGAAATTTACAAAATTGATATATTGCTTTTTGTAGATTTTTTTTGAATAGATTTTATCTTATGAGTGAAAGACTTCATGTTGTTACTGGATGTATGTTTGCAGGCAAAACTACGGAGTTAATGCGTCTTGGCAAGCGAGAAGAGTTTGCAGGTAACAGTGTAATGGCTTTTAAGCCAAGCAACGATACAAGATCGAAAGAAATTATGAATCATAATGGAGAAAGATTGCAGGCGATTCAAATTGATTTTCAACAACCGGAACAAATATTTAATTATCTTAGTGAGCGTATATCTGCTATATTGATTGACGAAGCCCAATTTTTCGGTTCTGATTTGCCAGATGTTGTAAAAGTAATTTTAAGAAATGGTATTCGTGTTTATTTAGCTGGATTACAGAATGATTTTAGACATGAAGGTTTTGGCCCGATGCCCGCATTGTTGGGCATGGCTGATAAGATTACTGTGCTGTATGCTGTTTGTACTTATGATTTTGATGGAAAAGTATGTGGTATGGAGGCCTCAAGGACCCAAAGATTGATTAACGGACAATATCCTAGTTGGGATGAACCTGTGATTTTAATTGGTGCTTCCGAGTCATATGCTCCAAGGTGCGCAAATCATCATATTGTGCTTAATTCTCCATATAAAAAATTGTGGTAGAGGATTTTTGGCATTATAATTACCTTTGATGATTGGCATTTTAGGAAATAAGAAAGTTAAAAGCAGAGCTTTCTTTTTCTTTTCCCATTTTGGCGATCTTTTGCATGGCATATTTATTGATGTTGTTGCATGTCCAAGAACTTATTCAAAAATCAGAAGAAATGCTTCTGATAGACTAGAAAAAGCATATAGAGCTTACCAAGATGGCAAATCAAATGTGGAGATTAAAAAAATTTTCAGAGGGCAATTGGTAGAATAATATTCTAAAAACCGGCTGATTATGAAAAATAGAATCCTTGATCTGATTAAAAAAGAACAAATAAGACAACAAAATACTTTGATGATGATTCCATCAGAGAATTATACTTATTCTGCAGTTTATAAAGCTGTTGGTTCCTTTCTAATGCACAAGTACGCCGAGGGCCAGCCTAAAAAGCGTTATTATCAGGGAAATCAGGTAATTGATGAAATTGAGCTTGTTTGCAAACAAAACGCGCTTTTGGCATTTGGTTTATCTGATGCAAATTGGCATGTAAATGTTCAAGCTCATTCCGGAGCGGAAGCAAATTTAGCAGTATATAACGCGATTTTGGATACTGGAGACAAGATAATGTCTATGTTTTTGCCAGACGGAGGTCATTTGTCTCATGGTTGGCATACTTCTGATAGAAAGATAACCCTAGTCTCCAAGATTTTTGACGTGAGTTTTTACAAAGTGGATGAAAAAACGCAACTTTTAAATTATGAAGCAATTGAGAAACAGGCAAATATCATAAAACCAAAAATGATAATTTCAGGTGGCACTGCTTATCCAAGGCAAATTAACCATGAATATCTTGGCGCGATAGCCCAAAAAGTGGGAGCTTATTATTTGGCAGATGTGTCTCACGAAGCAGGATTGATAGCGGCTAGGGTGAACAATTCTCCGTTTGAGTATGCTGATGTTGTGACTATGACTACGCACAAAACTCTTCGTGGCCCAAAAGGGGCTTTGATATTTTGCAAAAAACATCTTGCTGAAAAAATTGACTTTGGCGTTTTTCCGGGTTTGCAGGGTGGCCCACATATGCATTCAATAGCGGGAGTAGCCATCGCGCTTGAAAAGGCAAGGTCGGTCGCTTTTAGGAAATATGCCGATCAGGTTATCAAAAATGCGCAGGTGCTTGCTGAATATTTCATAGGCAAGGAATTGAATGTTGTAAGTGGCGGTACGGATAAACATTTAGTGCTGGTGGATTTAAGAAACAGAAACACAAATGGGTGGATTGTTGCCAACGCTCTTGAAATAGCTGGAATTATTGTTAATAGAAATACTGTTCCTTTTGAAACTGCATCTCCTTTTTATCCATCGGGAATTCGTTTGGGAACTCCGGCAATCACAGCAAGAGGGATGAAGGATTTGCAAATGAAAATGATTGCTGAATGGATAGTAAAAATCATAGACCATGTGAAAGAACACACAATGCCTCTTGATTCGAATTTAAGATCAGAATTTTTGGTTAGTTTTAAAAACAAAATACAAAAAGATAAGTTTTTATTAAGCATTAGAAAAGAAGTTGAGAATTTGTGCAAAAATTACCCTTTGCCCGAAGATTGATTCTCTATCTTTCCTAAAGGGAATTATAAACAAAAAAATAAATTTTAGTTAATTTTCTAACATATGCAACAAATATCTGAGTTTATTGTTTGAAAATGAATAATATATTTGATGGAAAGGCAAAAGCTTGGGAAATAGAGCAAGAAGTTGCTGAAAAAATTAAAAAGACAGGAAAAACTCCAAAGCTGGTGTCTATCGTTGTAGGCGATGAAGAGAACGCAATAATGTACCAGCGCATGAAACAAAAAGCTGCGGATAGGGTAGGCGCCGAATTAAGCATTGAAAGCCTTGATGAAGGAATTAGTAAAGATACTATCAAAGAGCTGATTGTTAAATTAAATAGCAACAAAGAGGTTGATGGTATTATGTTGCAACTGCCATTGCCAGCAAATTTTTCTCTGGGTGATAGAGATGAGATTATAAATTGCATCTTGCCCCAAAAGGATGTTGATGGCATGCGTGATGACAGTTTTTATGTGGTGCCGGTGGTCAAGGCAATAATTACTGCTTTAAATGAATCAAGACATGTCAATTCGACAATTTCTAAAACTGGCATTGCAAAAGAATTGACTCTTGTTGGCGCTAATGGATTTGTAGGCAGAAAAATTGTAAGAGTTTTAGAAAAGGAAGGTTACGAGGTAGTAGGGGTGGATGTTGATCTCCAAGAATTTGACAATTTTGATTTAAAGTTTTTTACGAAAAGAGCAAATATTTTGATATGCGCCGCAAATAAACCAAATATAATCTCAAAGGATATGATCAAAAAAGGGGCAATTGTGATAGATGTAGGCGCTCCTGTTGGCAATTTGCAAAAGGATGCTTATGAGAGGTGCAGTTTTGTCACTCCAGTTCCCGGTGGCATTGGGCCGGTTACAATAGCTTGTTTGATGGAAAATTTGCTGGAGTCATGTTTAAGGTGGAAATAAAGGTGAAAAAATTAGTCTTTTGTACTCTTTGTTGGAGACATTTCTTTGGTAGTTGGGCAGATGTTTCTTTATTTGTGTACGTGTGATTATTTATTTTAGATTTGTGTTTTTATAGTTGATTGTTTGGTGTTGCAAGTAATGTGTGTTTTTGAGTAAAATACAGTGATTGGTTTTTTATGATAAATGTAAACATTACACTTGAAGATTTAGTCAAAGCTGGGGCTCATTTTGGCCACCAAGCACGCAAGTGGAACCCTAAAATGGCTCCCTATTTGTATGGTGTGAGAGATGGTGTGCACATATTTGATTTGACTAAAACAAAAACTAAAATTGAAGAAGCATTAGATTTTTTAGCAGAGTCATATAAAAAAGGTAAATCTGTTTTGTTTGTGGGGACAAAAAGGCAAGTTCAGGATAAGATTAAAGAGGTTGCAGAGTTTACTAAAAGCTTCTATGTTAACAAACGTTGGTTAGGAGGTACTTTTACTAATTTTGAGCAAATAAAACGTTCGTCAAACAGGCTTGTTGATTTAAAGTTAAAGTTTAAGCAAGGAGTTTTTAAGGATCGTACCAAAAAGGAAAAGCTTTTGATAGAAAAAGAAATTTCAAGGTTGGAAAAAACATTAGGTGGTTTAGTAGGCATAGAATCTTTACCAGATATAATTTTTATTGTTGATACAAAAAGAGAAAGCTGTGCGGTTAAGGAAGCTAAAGAATCGGGAAGGATTATTGTTGGTGTTGTTGATTCAAATTCCAATCCTGAAGATTGTGATTACTTGATACCAATGAACGATGATTCTACTCGTTCGTTAGGATTTATTTTAGATAAAGTTAAAGAAGTTTTTGCTAAGGTTCAAGCAGAAGAAAAAAATTTCGGAAAACAAAAAAATGAAATTTTTCAATCTGGCAATCAAAATTTGAAAATTGAAAGTTAATAACGTTTTTCAGATAATTTAATTAACAATTAAGTATGAAAGTATCTCGCGATCAGCTTTTGAGTTTACGAGAAAAAACTGGTGCCCCTATTATGCGGGTAAAAAAAGTTTTAGATGAGTTAAATGGTGATGTGGAAAAAGCAGAGCAAGTTTTGAGGAAAGAAGGTTTTGAAAAAGCTGAGAAAAGATTAGATAGAGCAACTCATGAAGGTTTGATTGAAGTTTATGTTCACCATTCTGGTAAAATTGCTTCAGTTGTTGAAGTTTTGTGTGAAACTGATTTTGTTGCAAAAAATGATATTTTTCGCGAAATGGCTCATAATCTTGCTTTACAACTAGCTTCTTTCCCTGCCAAAAGTGTTCAAGATTTTTTAAATCAAGATTACATTAAAGATCCATCTAAAAAAGTCTCAGAATTGGTGCGAGAAGTAATAGCAAAAACAGGTGAAAATTGCAGGGTTTCCAGAATTTGGAGAATTGAACTTGGAGGAGATTGATTTTTTGTTTTTGGTGAATTAATTTTAAATTAACCCATGAATGATTCTTCAGCGATAAATGCAAGAATGCAGTTTGTTATAGATGAATTGGTTTCTGATTTGGGTTCATTTCGGACAAGTCGCGTCACTTCCGCTTTAGTTGAAAATATAGTTTGCCCTGCTTATGGCGGGACACAGAATCTGAAAGTTCAGGAATTGGCGACAATTACTGTCCAAGACGCTCGAACTCTGGTAATCTCACCTTGGGACAAGTCAATTATTGGAGATATAAAAAAAGGAATTCTAGAAGCCAATCTTGGGATGAATCCGGTCATAGATGGTGATTTGATACGAATTTCTTTTCCCCCTTTGACATCGGAAGATCGTGAAAAATATGTTAAACTTTTGCATACTAGACTTGAAAGTGCAAAAGTTGCTATTCGTCAGGTAAGAGGTGATTTCATGAAAGAAATAAAACAAGCTTTTGAAAATAAAGAGCTATCTGAAGATCAAAGATTTGCAAAAGAAAAAGAACTTCAGAATATTACAGATAGATTTACGGCAAAAATTGAAGAGATTGGCAGATTAAAGGAACAAGATTTGCTTCAAATCTGATTTTGGAATAATGTAAAAATACGTTAAGTCTTGCTTTGTCATTATTTTCGGTTTAGGTCTTTTTTGTGTTTTGGTTTTGTTTTACAATTTTACTGCATTTGGTTTTAACATGGTAACTCAAATAATTTTATTTTTACTAGTTCTTTCGATACTGGTTTTAATTCATGAACTTGGTCATTTTTTAGCCGCAATCAAATCTGGAGTAAAGGTTGAAGAATTTGGATTTGGAATTCCCCCTAGGGTGTGGGGCAAAAAAATTGGCGAAACAATTTATTCAATTAATTTGCTTCCTTTTGGTGGTTTTGTAAGGCTTCATGGAGAAACCAGTGAAGATGAAGTTATCGATCCTAAAAGGTCTTTTCTTAATAAAGGTAAGTTGACTAGGATTTCAATTGTGATTGCAGGCGTTGTAATGAATTTTCTGCTTGCCGTTTTTCTTTTTTCTATTACTTATTCTTTTACCGGAGTGCCTAGGGAGACTGGAGAAGTCAAGGTTTTAGAGGTCGCAGAAGAATCTCCTGCCGCTTATGCCGGTATTTCTAAAGATGATGTTTTGTTAGAGATAGACAATCAGCCTGTTTATACAAATGCTGAGTTTATAAAAACAATGCAGTCAAAAAAAGGTTCAGAAATTGATTTAAAAGTAAAAAAACCTTCAGGAGAAATTGTCACAATAGAAAATGTCATGGCTCGGGCTAACCCGCCTGAGAATGAAGGGCCTTTGGGTGTTCTGATTAATTCGGCTGAGAACTATTTTCCGCCTATTTGGCAAATGCCTTTTTATGGAATTTACTATGGTGTCAAAGAAGCCGTATTTTGGGGCATGGTTGTTGTTTTTGGTTTTGGTAAGATGATTTCCGAGCTTTTTTTAGGTATAGTTCCTAGAGACATTACAGGTCCTGTTGGTATTTATGCTTTAACTTCTCAAGCGGCAAATTATGGTGTTTTGGCTTTTGTCAATTTTATTGCTATTTTATCTGTGAATCTGGCGATTCTTAATATAATGCCATTTCCTGCTTTGGATGGTGGGAGACTGCTTTTTATCTTAATCGAAAGTGTTTTTGGTAAAAAGTTTTTACCTAAGATAGAATCTATCGCGCATACTGTGGGAATGGCCTTGCTTTTAACATTGCTTTTTGCAATTACCGCTTATGATATACAAAGACTAATTTCGGCTGGGAGTATAGAACAATTTTTTCAAGATATCTCTCAATCTCGTTAGCGAATATTTGTTATTGAAGAAATTTAGTTAATTCAATATGACAAACAAACAAACTGAAAAAAAGTTAATAACCAAAAAATCAGAAAACATATCTGATTGGTATACAGATGTAGTTCTTCAGTCTGATCTTGCTGATTATGGTCCAGTGCGTGGGACTATGATTCTAAAGCCTTATGGTTATGCACTGTGGGAGAATGTTCAAAAGGCGCTTGATGCTATGTTTAAAATTGATGGAGTTGAAAATGCTTATTTTCCGATGTTTATTCCTATGTCTCTTTTTAACAAAGAGAAAAGCCATATAGAAGGATTTTCTCCAGAACTTGCGGTGGTGACAATTGGCGGTGGTGAGCAACTTTCTGAACCATTAGCTGTTCGTCCAACTTCTGAGATGATAATGTATCAAGAATACGCTAAGTGGATACATAGCTGGCGCGATTTGCCTGTCAAGATCAATCAATGGAACAATGTCGTAAGATGGGAAAAAAGAACATACCTTTTTTTACGTACGCTTGAATTTTTATGGCAAGAAGGCCATTGTGCGCATGCCACTCATGAAGAGTCGTTGGAAATGGTTTTAAAAGCGCTTGATTGGTATAGACAGATTTATGAAGATTTTTATGCTATACCTGTTGTTTTGGGAGTTAAGAGCCAGTCTGAGAAATTTGCTGGCGCGGATTTTACATATACTGTAGAGGCGATAATGCCTGATGGCAAGGCTCTCCAAGCGTGCACTTCGCATGATTTGGGTCAAAATTTCTCAAAAGCCCTAAATATATCTTTTCAGGATAAAAATGGAGTTTCTCAATATGTGTGGCAAAATTCGTGGGGTTTCTCGACAAGATCTTTGGGCGCTTTGTTTTTGACACATGGTGATGATAGTGGTTTAGTTTTACCCCCCAGAGTTGCTCCTATAAAAGTAGCTATCATTCCGATATTTGGCAAAAAAGATGATCAAGTTCTTAAATATTGCGAAAAGATAAAACAGACTTTGACAAATTCTACAAGTGCTTATCCAGGCAGAATAGAAATATTTGATGATTTTGAAAAAAGTTTTGGCTGGAGGGTAAACGAAGCGGAGTTAAAAGGAATACCAATAAAAATAGCTATAGGGATTAGGGAAGTTCAAGAAAAGATAATATCTTATTCTTTTAGATTGTTTGATATGGATAACAAAATTTCAAAATTTGAAGACTTGCCCGATAGAGTTGAACAATTTTTAAGCCAAATTCAAAATAAAATGTTTGAAAATGCTAAGAATGTTTTGCGCGCAAATACTCATTTGGTTGATAATTATGAAGAATTTAAAGAAAGAATGTTGGCTGGTAAAGGTTTTTTGAGGTCTTTTTGGTGCGAAGATGTTGGTTGTGAGCAAAAAATAAAAGAAGAAACAAAAGCAACCACGCGTTGTCGATTTCTTAATGAGAAAGAAGATATTGGCAAATGTGTATATTGCGGCAAATCTGCAAAATTTAGATGGTATTTTGCTCAAGCGTATTAGGTAGAATTTTGGTATTTTAATGTTGAGAAGTTAATATTATCTTGCTAGACTTAAGTTGTAAATAAAAATGTCCGATTGTGTTTTTTGCAAAATTATCACAGGTGAGCTGGATACAAAATTTGAGAAGGAGACTGAAAATTTGGTAGTTTTTCGTGATATACATCCTCAGGCTCCACTTCATCTTTTGATAGTGCCTAAAAAGCACTATCAAGACATTACTGAAGTCGAAAATCAAGTGTGGCAAGAGATAAAAGATGTTGCTATTTTGATAGCAAGGTCAAAAGGTTTGACAGGTTTTAGAATTGTAAATAACGCTGGCGATTCGGCTGCAATTAAGCATATGCACGTTCATCTTCTTGGTGAAATCTCCGTTGATAGAGCAGTTTGATTTCTATAAGAATAGATTTATTCAAAGGCCCCAAACAATAGGTTATTTGATATAATCCTATCTATGCTACAAGATTCTGTTACCAAGTTGTTAATGAAAGCGATAAAGGACAAGGATGAAGTGAGGGTTTCTGTGCTTCGTATGCTTTCTTCGGCGATCAATTATGAAAAGATAGCTAGACAGCATGATCTTTCTTATGAAGAAGAGATAGCTGTTGTAAAACGGGAGGTAAAAAAGCGCAAAGACGCAATAGTTGCTTATGAAAAAGTTGGAGCTTTGGATAAAGCTTCTTGGGAACAACAAGAACTTGAAATCCTAAAAGAATTCCTGCCGCCTGAAATAAGTGATACTGAGTTGCTTTCAATTGCAAAACAAGTTATTCAAGAAAATAATTTTTCTGGAGTCAAAGATATGGGCAAAGCAATTTCTAAAGTCAAAGAAAAGGTTGGATTTTCTGCCGATGGCACTGAGATAGCAAATGTTGTTAAAAAAATATTGTTTAATGGTTACTTGATGCATGAACAGCAAAAATGATTTGTCCAATTTGACTGAAATTAACCGACATGGAGACACTTTCATTAATAAATATAAGTTTAAATGACACACAATTAATTAACAGTGAAGGTAGAAATTTAGTTAGGCTAAGTTCGGATGGTGCAGTCGTGTATAAAATTACTAGTGAGAAAGAATTGAAAAATTATTTTATTCTTCAAAAATATAGGAGTGTGTTGTCTGAAATGGGAGTATTTTATCCATTTTTGCTGAAAACTAAAAACTTGAAAGATGATCTTGGGCAAGAATATGTAGCCTTTTTTAGGTTTCCGCTTTTTACCCCTTATAACATTTTAGAGCGTTTTGGAAAATTTAAAACTGGTAATAATAATGACAGTGAAAAAGCTTTTCGACTTTTGCTTAAAATGTTTGATGCTTTTGAATATCTATTGCCTACAGAAGATTTTGAAGGAGAAGATGAAGAGGAGCTTAAGAATGTTTTAAATTTACTTTTTTTAGATTGGATGCAAGTTGTTGATGATTTTCAAGGTTTAGGTGTTAATTTCGAAAAAATTCAAACTTTGATAGAAAATTCACAAGAGGTTATTGAATGTTTGCCTAGAGTTGTGCAACATAAAGATGCAAATCCTAGCAATTGGCGTATAGTTCATATTAATGGTAAGGATGTAATTAATGTTATAGATATGGAAACTTTGGGATTAGCAAGGCGCGGTTGGGATGAAGGAAGAGTTTTTGTACAATTGTCTCTTGATTCGTTGAAACAAGAAAAATTTTTAAGCATATTATTTAGTCACGATAAGTTTCAGGATCCAAAATCCAGAATTTATTTTTGGAGAGTTATTCTTTTTAGATGTATAAGGGAATTAGCGTTAATAAAGAGGGGTAAGTATTTTAATGCTATATTAGAATATTCCAATTTTCGTAAAGAAAATATTGATAATATTAAAGATAAGATTAAAGATGGTTTATTTACTACCGCTTCTAAAGCGATAAAGCAATTAGAATATTTGCTAGAGATTAAGAAAAGATATGACTGACATATATTTGTTGAGACATCCTGAAACTGTTTGGAATGTTGAAGGTAGGTTTCAAGGTAGAAAGGAAGGTCCTATTACCAAAAAAGGGGAAGAAGAAGCATCTAATTTTGTAAAAAATCTTCAATTAAAAAGAATAGATATAATTTATTATGCGGAAAGTAATCGCACAAAATATATGGCTTGGAAGATAAAGAAAAGATATAAAGATGCTGTTCTTTTGATGGATCCAAGATTAAATGAACGTGATTTTGGGGAAAATGAAGGTAAATTGTATGCTGAAGTGTATGATTCTAGTGATAATTTTGTAGATTATGAATTAAGGTTCAAAAGGAAGCCGCCAAAAGGAGAATCGCATGAGGAAGTTTCTAATAGAGTTAATGAATTTATTAACGATGTTTTGTGTTTAGATGAAGAAAAAGTTGTTTTATGTATTACCAGTGGAAGTGTTATTAGGAATATTTTAAGAATAAATAAAAATTTGTCTCTCGAAGAAATGTACAAAATGGATATTCCTAATTTGTATTTTGTAAAGCTTTGATATGCTAAAGATATTTATATCAAATCCTTTTAAGTATCCTATAAATGAGCGTTTAATAGTTGGAAATTTAACTAATTTTTTAAGAAATAAAGTACAGGATGATTGTGAAGTTTCTATTAGGATAACTGGTTATTCAGAGATGTTAAATCTCGCGAGGAAATATTTATTTGAGCCAAACAATCTTCACAATGTTTTGTCGTTTGCTTATTCCGAAGTGAGAGACTTTTTACCTGATCCGGATGGAATAAATAGATTAGGAGATATTGTGGTGTGTTACGAGAAGGCCAAAGATGAAGCTAAAGCTGCAAACAAATCACTTGATGAGTGGTTATATTACCTTATCGAGCATGGAGCAAAGCATCTTTTGGGTATTCACCATGATTAGATTTGTCATTTTTGATATTAACGAAAATTGGGGCAATTTGTTATTTGGAGCAAAATAATTATAGCTTCAGTTTTTGGGTTTTGTTCTATATCATTAGTTGATTATTCGTGATATCTTCTTAAAGGAAGATATGACGCTTTATCTGAAGTATCGTCCTCAAAAATTATCAGATATTGATATCAAATCTGTGCGCGAGTCTGTTAGCAAGATTCTTCTCTCCGGTAAAATTCCCCATGCATTTTTGTTTATTGGAACAAAGGGAACTGGCAAAACTTCAACAGCAAGAATTGTTGCAAAATATGTTAACTGCCAATCGAATGAACAAGAAAGTGATCTACCGTGTAACGAGTGTGAGTCATGTGTGTCTATAACGAAAGGAGAAAATTTGGATGTTATAGAAATAGATGCTGCAAGTCATAGAGGAATTGATGATATTAGGTTGTTGCGTGAAACTATAAAACTTGCCCCGTTTAAATCTAAATATAAAGTTTACATTATTGATGAATGTCATATGTTAACAACTGAAGCGGCAAATGCTCTTTTAAAAACATTGGAGGAGCCTCCTAGACATGTTATTTTTATATTGGCAACTACCAATCCGGAAAAATTGTTACCTACTGTTTTGTCAAGATGTACAGTTATAAATTTTACAAAAGCTACAACAGAAGAGATTGTTTCAAGGCTTGAGTTGATTGCAAAAAACGAGAATGTAGAATATCAAATTGAAGCGCTTCGATTAATCGCGCAGTTTGCAGATGGATCATTTCGAGATGCTGTAAAAAAGTTAGAGCAATGTATTGTTGAAAATATTGCTCTTGAGAATGAATCAGTAAATCAGTATTTGTTTCACTCAAAAGAATTTTCCCCAAACGAACTTATTGAGTTGATTAATGCTGGAAAAATCAAAGAAAGTTTAAATTTGATAGAAAATTCGCTTAAGTTGGGTGTAAGTGCAAAGATAATGATTGAAAGCTTGCTTAATTACTTAAGAAAATTAATTTTATCAAAGATAATTGAAGAAGATGATCTTTTGCCGAGTATAGATGCAGATATTTTAACAGATTATGTGAATTTGCTTTTGAATGCCAGTCGTGATATGGAAGTATCTAGTGTAGAGCAATTGCCGCTTGAGATTTTTGTAATCAAGGCTTGCAATTTACAGGTAAAATCTTCGGAAAATAAAGGTAATTTTGCAAAATTGCGAAAAAAAGAATCCGTAGATGTCTTTGAAAATGAATCTGTCAATTCGGGAACATCTCCATCAAATTTTCATTCTGTTTTACAGAAAAAATTGGGTTTTAGGAATGTAAATTCCAAGCTTGATTCAAATGCATTTTTACAAGTTAATAATAATTACAGTTTAGATGATCGGGTGCAAATGGCTAAGTATGGTCAAAATCAAGAAAATACAAACCGTCAAAACCATAAACTAAATCCAGTAA
Organism: Patescibacteria group bacterium; assembly: GCA_026416845.1. Classification (GTDB taxonomy): domain Bacteria; phylum Patescibacteriota; class Microgenomatia; order UBA8517; family UBA8517; genus JANWVB01. Next base: position 116,756 of record JAOAEL010000002.1, on the reverse strand, counting down.
AAGATGATACGGCTAGAAATTGTATAGATTTACTACCTGATCAATGGCAAATGATATTGGCAAAAATTCGTTTAGTGAATTCTTCTACGGAAGCTCTTTTGCGAGCTGCAAAACCAATTTCGTATGATGGTAATAAGTTGGTTCTTGGTGTTTATTATAAATTTCACAAAGAGAGGTTAGAATCCAGACCACATATTGATGTTGTTTATGATGTTGTGCGAGGTATTTTGTTTTTTTTAAGAAAAATTGATTTTGTTTTAATAGATTCATCAATTAATGTTTTTGAGCATCAATCTATGACCATTGCAGAACATTCTTCTACTGAATGTAGTCTTATGTCCAGTAAAGATTTGGTTTTGACTGAAGCTAGTGATAATGATATAGTTAAAGTTGCTAAAGAGTTGTTTAAAGATTAGTTTTATTGTATTATCTATCATAATACTTAATTATAGTTGTAAATACGAATATTAGTTTATATTAATTATGTTTGATAAATTTCAACAGGCAAAACAGTTGTGGGATTTGCGCAACCAAGCTCAGCAATTGCAAAAACAACTTGAGCAGGTAGAGCATACTGAAGAAAAAAATGGCATTTTAGTAAAAGTTGATGGCACTCAAAAGATCAAGTATTTAGAGATAAATGGAGAAGAAAGAAATGATTTGGTAATTGTCATAAACAATGCGATGAAAGAAGTCCAGAAAAAATCCGCAAAAAAGATGATGGAGGCAGGTGGAGGTCTAAGCGGGCTTTTAGGTGGAATTGGTAAATAGCGATTTGCTTCTTTTTTAGTTTTGCTTCCTTCCCGATTTTTGTTTTTATTAAATCTTTTTTGCCTCTTATAGTTGTTATGTGTCACATTGTTTTGGTGTAATATAAGTTTGTTGTATTTTTTTATGAGAATTGCAAAACCTGTTCAGCGGGTTATTGATTGCTTTTCAAAACTGCCGGGTATTGGGCCAAAATCTGCACAGAAACTTGCCTATTATTTGCTTCATGTTCCGCAAGTTGAACTTGATAATTTTGCAGTAGCACTTTCAGATCTAAAAAGAAAGACTATGTTATGTAAAGAATGTAAAAATGTTTCTGAAACTGACCTGTGTCCTATTTGCAGTGATAGTTCTCGCAACAAAAAAGTTCTAATGGTTGTGGAACAGCCCATGGATTTGCTTGCCATAGAAAAATCGGGACGCTTTAATGGTGTTTATCATGTCTTGCACGGCGCGATTAATCCTCTTGAAAATATTGGTCCTGATGAAATTTTTGTTGATGCTCTTATAATGAGATTACAAAAAGGTAGTGGTTTAGTAGAGGAGATGATAATTGCAACAAATCCAACAATGGAAGGTGAGGCGACTGCGATGGTGATACTAAATAAACTTAAGAAACTAGATATGAAGACAAAAGTTACAAGATTGGGTATAGGTATACCAACTGGCGCTGACTTGGAATATGCGGATGAGCTGACATTGCGTCAGGCAATAGATGGCAGGCGGGAGTTGTAACAGATCTGACTTGTTGGTTTTGTTGGAAAAGTCCTTCCCTTAATTATAAAATATTACAATCAAGTAAGATAAAATTTAGTTATGAATTATCGATTTTTTTCCAAGATTGGGAATAAAGTTGGGCAATCTGCCAAACAACAGGCTGTTGCTTTTGCTAAATCAGCTGGTCAGCAGTTGGGAATTGAAACACCTCAAAAACGTGCAATAAGACATCAGCAGGTGGAACAGTCTAGTTTGGCAAATCTTTTTTTTACACAAGATCATGAAAAGGGTGCTTTGCTTTCTCAGTCTGAAGAAGAAGAAATAAAAAGATTAGATATGGTAAAAATTCAAAGACTTGAGGAAGAATTGAGACGACTTAGGATGCAAAGGCAAAAAAATATTGCTGATTGGCAGAAACAACAAGACGAATTGATGCGTAAACCTGATAACGAGGCTCAAGGGCAAGTTATTCTGCCTCCTTCTCCTAAAAAAGGTCCACAATTGCCTATCCCAGGCAAAAAAACAAACAAAGGGCAGCCTTTGGTTGTTAGCCAAAAATTAACTAAGTCAGAGACAGGAAGACAAGCAAAAGGTTAGAAAAGTTTTCGGATTCTTGTTAACATTACTTTCAGGTAGATGTCAGATATTTTTTTGTACAATTCTTTAACTAAGAAAAAAGAAAAATTTGAGCCTATTAACACTCTTAGAGTTGGAATGTACACCTGTGGCTTTACTGTTTATGACTATGCGCACATAGGAAGTTGCAGAAAGTATGTAATGGATGATTTGCTTAAGCGTGTTCTTGTTTATAATGGTTACAGTGTTACTCATGTGCAAAATGTTACAGATGTTGGCCATTTAGTTTCTGACGCGAATGAAGGAGAAGATAAAATGGAAAAAGGTGCCAGAAAATATGGCAAAGATCCATACGAGATAGCTAGATTTTTTGAAAATTACTTCTATGAATCAATGGACAAGTTAAATATTATTCGCCCGGACATTATTTGTAGAGCCACAGAGCATATTACTGAACAAATACAATTAATACAGAAATTGATAGATAAAGGATTTGCATATGATACTCCTGAAGCTGTTTATTTTGAGGCTGATAAATTTGATAAATACGGAGAGTTATTTGGGCAAAGGCTTACTGATAAAAAAACGGCAAGAGATAATGTTATCAAAGGCAAGTACCAGAAAAGTCCTTATGACTTTGTTTTATGGGTAAAAAGAATTGGCATACATAAAGATCATATTATGCATTGGGATTCTCCTTGGGGAGATGGATTCCCCGGTTGGCATATTGAATGTTCTGCAATGAGTATGAAATACTTAGGAGAGCAATTTGATATTCATACAGGAGGCGAAGATCATTTATCTGTACACCATCCCAATGAAATTGCTCAATCGGAAGCAGCTACAGGCAAAAGTCCATTTGTCAAATATTGGGTACATCATGCTTTTTTGATGGTTAATGGTCAAAAAATGAGTAAAAGTTTGGGTAATCTTTTCACAATTGACGATGTTGTTAATAAAGGGTTTGAGCCTCTGGCATTACGATATTTGTATTTAACAGCTCATTACAGGGATCCTCTAAATTTCACTTGGGGGTCTTTGTCTTCAGCCCAAAACGCTCTCTCAAATTTAAGATCTCAGGTCTTTGCCGCTTATAGTCAGAATCAAAGAACTGTTTTATCTTTCGAGAAGGATGCAAAAAGGGAAGATTTTGCAAGAAGATTTAGGGATGCGATAAATGATGATTTAGCTATCCCTAGGGCATTAGCAGTTTTGTGGACTGTTCTTAAAAGCAATATACCATCAGAAGACAAATACGATTTAACTTGCGAATTTGATCAAGTGTTGGGATTAGGGTTGTCTGAAATCAGAGCAGGAATTAGAGAAGAAATACCAGATGAAATTTTAGAGTTACTTAAACAGCGGGATAAATTGAGAAAGTCAGGGAATTTCTCAGAGGCTGATAAGATTAGACAAGAGATAGAAATAAAAGGGTATATTGTCAACGATGCAAAAGAAGGTTCTTTGGTTAGAAAAAAATAGCAACTTGAATAGAAAATTTTTGCCACTAAAGAAAATTTTTTGTGAAGATGTTAAATTAATTTAATGATTAAATTAACGGTTGTGCCTATTTTTATTATGCTTTTGATTGGTTTTGTTTTGTTTGATGTTGTTAGTGCTCAGGATGAAACTTCGCCTACAGATACCGGTTTATCCGAAACGGTTTCGACTGTTAACGATGCATTGTATAAACAGGTTTTAACAGAATACAACTTATCATTGGAAAAATACAAAAAAGCTCATGAAGAATATTTGTTGAGAAGAAGTCAGTATATCAAGTTTAAAACTCTAACTGCTCAACAAGAAGCATATAAAGCTACTTTAGAGATGTTAATTGCAAGGAACGATGTTGTTGTTAACTATTTAAATGTTTTAAGGGAGAGATTGTTTATGGCCGAGGGTGTTTCTTATGAGACAAAAAATAGATTGGACATTGCTATCAACTTGGAGAAAGATTGGTACATGAAACATACTGAGATTTTGCCAAGCGCTGAGACTCTTGAGAATTTGGTAAATGATTCTAATAAGGCAGGTGCGCGATATAGACAAACTAAACTCTTATCCTATGAAGTTTTTTATTATATTTCAGATGGGAAGATAGAAAGTTTTAGGCTTAGTCTAAATAGTGTTATAGATAAGTTAAAGAATCTTAAAGGTATTATAAAGTCTGAGGAAAGACCTGAGTATCAATTAGATCCCCGAAAAATTAAAAATATAGAAAGATTTTTGCTTGAAAGTGAAAATAGAATGACAAGAGCAAGTGCGTTGCAATTAAAAGCACGAGAAGAAGTTGATAGATTGACCAAATCTCAAGATGGATTAAGTGTGTACAACTCAATGGTGATTCATTTAGCAGAATCTCAACAGTTTTTTAGGGAAGTAGGTTCGTTTTTAAAAGAAGTGATTAAAGAAATCAAGAGTCGATAATAAAAGTATATTAGATTTATAGTTGTTATTTAATAAAATAATATGGACAAAGTATCACAATTTTTTTCAGATTGGGTTAATATGTTAATGGGTAAGTCTGGATCTTCTTTAAAGACATTTTATGGTGTCAAAAGTGAAGACATTAAGTCTGCTGATGCGGATAATCCAATAAATTCTGACATAAAAAAGGTAAAAGAAGTGCTGGAAAAAATTATTTCATTTGTTGAAGAGAAAATAAGGCATGCATTATTGCATGTAAACAAGAAAAACGGTTTTGATTTTGTCCAAGTTGTAAATCAGTTGTTTGCAAAAGTTGAAAATTCTTTTAAACTTACTTTAGTCAAAAAAATTTTGATTGGATTGTTAACTTTATTTGTTATTATTTTTACCACAGGTTTAATTTTGAATTTATTTTTGAAATCTGATGTAAAACAGAATGTTTTAACTTCTTTAGAAAAAACTCCAACTTCTATGCAGCTTGAGTATAGACCGATTCAGAATTCAATTTATGCAGATGATAAAAATATTTTAATGTTGGAAGAGGAATTGAGCATTCTTGTGAAACAAATTGATTCTACTAACATTAGGGAGAAAGCATTTATGCCTCCTGATTTAGATTTTTCGATTGATTTTTGAACAATCTAAAAGTTAATTGGTTGATAAATTTATTTTTTTAATGTTAAATACGTTTTTATTTTTGTTATTTTGATTTGCTTGAGTATTTTGAGTGTTTTGAGGAACTAGTCCTATATGGTCTATCATAGGGAAAATTTGTCTTATTTCGTTATGAAATTTTTCTGCGAGATTTCCTGAATATCTTAAAAATATTCCTCTTTCTGTATTAGCACATAGTTTGTTTTCGTATTCTCGTATTATGTCTCTAACGATTTCACCTTTTTTATTAAACTCAGCCTGCAATCCATCGGGGTCAAGAGCATATTTTTCGTGAATTGCTTTGAATTCTTCAAAAATCTCTTTATGATCGTTAATCATCTTCATGACGTACTCTTTATACTTTGGCATAAATATATTAAATTACTAAAATTTTACTATTTAAGACCTAATTGGGAATAGAGATTATTATAAACATTCAAAGTCTCTTTGGCAGTTTTTATCCAATTAAAAGATTGAGAATATTTAAAGCTTTTTTTTGTAATTCTTTGCCTTTTTTCTGAGGATAATTTTATGGCTTTAATCATTGTGTTTGCCATATCGTGTGCGTTGTATGGGTCAAAATAGAAAGCATTATCCTTATATATCTCCTTGAATACCCGAATTTTGGAAGCGCATAAGATGGTTCCCGCATTGATAGCTTCCAGCCCTGGCAAACCAAATCCCTCATCGAGAGATGGAAAAACAAAGGCAATTGAATTTTTGTACAAAAAATAAAGCTCGGAGTCGTTTATCTGGCTTTTGATTAGAATATTTTTTTCTAGTTTCAGTTTGTTAATTTGGTTTTTCAAAGAATCTAAGAATTTATTTTTCTTTGTGACAATTACCAATTTCAAACTTTTTTGAAAACTTTGATTAATAATTTTTAAAGCCTCTAGAAGTTTGTCTAAATTTTTATGTGGGAATGCGTTGCCTACATAAAGGAAGTAATTTTTCAAGGTTTTGTGATTTGGATGTTTGAGAGTTTTATTGTTACATTTTTCTATCCCTTCGTAGATAGGAAAGATTTTGCCTGGTTTGATGTTAAACTTTTTGATTATTGTGTCTTTCACATGTTTTGATGGGGTGATAATATAAGATGCTTGTTTAATAGCGTGTCTTGCAACAAAGGCAAAAAAAGCTTTTTTTGCCACATATTTATGTATAGGCAGAAGTTCTTTTTCTTTGTTCTGTTTTAGAATGATGAGATCGTGAATGGTTGCGATAAAAGGTTGGTTGTAAATAATTGGCACATTTATGTGTAAAAAATGAACAAAATCTGGTTTTAGAGATTGAATTAGAAATGGCAGTTTTAATTGTTCATCGATTGAGTAATGATTATACGGCGCAAATATTTTTTCAGCGTTTTGGGGTAATTTTAATTGATTAAAGTATGGCTCTTTAAGCAATATTAAATATTTGTTTTTGTTGTCCACTTTAAGTATATTTGTGATTAAGTTTTGAGTATAACGGCCTATGCCTGTGTGTTCTACACCGTACATCCTGGCGTCTATTAAAATTTTCATATGTTTATATTAACAAAAAAAATAACTTATATTTAGTGGGGTTTTGCTTTTTTATGGATGATAAATTAGAGGGATTTGTTTCAAATTTGTTAAATGATGAAATTTTAAAATGTGTACATGTTCATGGTGGATTAGTGCACAAAGTTTTTAGGATATATACCAAAAGCGGTAAAAAATACATTCTTAAACAAAGATTGAGCCATTATTCAGCATTACCTAGTTTGTATGTTGATTATAAGAAAATTTTTTATGAAAAAAGGGCTTTGGAAATTATGCATAATGCTGGTTTGGAAAAATATTTCCCTAAGCTTCTTGGGTATAGTTTGCGTCTCAACTCAATTCTAATGGAAGATGTTTTGGATGAGAATTCTTTAGTTTGTGACGATATTCAACTTTCGCGTCAAATTTGTGAGAAAATAATAAACGCCATTTCTGATGTGCATTTACGAACTAAAAATCTTAAACAATCAATACATGGTGATTGTGACAAGAGAATTTATCGTTTGAATATTAAATACAGAATTTTAAATCATGCAAAAACATTACAATTAGCAAAGTATGCGGTTAAGCTTTTGTGCAAGTTGAAAAGGAATATAATTCTTGGAGATGTTTGCCCTAAGAATATCATAATAAATAAAAGCAGGACTGTATTTCTTGATTTGGAGTATTGTCATAGAGGAAATTATGAGTTTGAGATTTCATATGTTTTGGCTCATTTAATTATTCAAGGAGTAAGTGGCATGAATCCCAGTGAAGTGTTTGAAGATTTTTTTGAAATGTACTTGAACAAAATAAATTCTAAAATTAATTACAAAATGACACTTATTTTGTGTTTATCTATTATGCTTTATAGGCTTGAGAAGGGGGCCATTCCTTATAAAACTAATTTTACTGTTGATGAAAAAATAAATCTTGTTTCAAAAATTAGAAATTTTTTAAATCAAAAAAAGGGTTCCTTTGATTCAAAAATTTTGCTACAAATAATGTATGAAAGTAAAAATTGAAGAACTAAGATTAAGGTTGATTGCTTATTTGCGAAAATTAGATATTAAAGAAGAAGATGCTTCTTTCTTAGCAGATTGTTATATAGATTCTGAGATTACTGGCAGGGAGTCTCATGGAGTTTGGAAGTTATTATGGGAATCGCAATATTTTAAAGAAAAATTAGGTGAACCTAAAATTGAAAAAGAATTTAAGGCTACAATTTTTTTAAATGGCAATAAACAAATAGGTGATTTGGCAATTAGGAATGCAATATTTTTGTCGATTAATAAAGCTAGAGAATACGGAATCTCTCTAGTATCGATTTATAACATCCAAAGAATTGGTAGCTTAAGACCTTTGGTTAAGCTGTTTTCTAGCGCTAATTATATTGGTTTGCTTATGAATTCATCAGAGGCTGTTGTATCGCCGGCAGTTGGATATAAAGGAATTACCGGCACTAATCCTTTGGCAGCTTTTATTCCGGGTGAAAGACCTCTTGTTATTGATTATGCGACTTCCAAAAAAGCAATGGCCAACACTTGGCTTGCTTGTAAGTTAAGAGAAAATTTGCCAGAGGAAACTTTTTTAGATGATAAAGGTTCATATACAGTCTTGCCTGAAAGTGCAAAATATGTTGAGGTTTTTGGTGGCAGAAAAGGTTTTGCGTTGTCTGTGTTAATAGAAATTTTAACTAGTGGATTAACAATTGGCAGGTCTAGTGTTAGCAAAAAAAGCAAATATGATTTGGGTTATTTAATTTTATGTATAAATCCTTATGGCTTTTTGATGTTTGATAATCTAATGAAGTCTGTTCAAGATCTTAGAAACTCGTTTAGTGAATCTAAGGTTAATGATTTTGTAGCTGAGAAAGTATACCTACCGGGGGATCATGCTGAGGAGTTAAGTTTACAAGCCAAAAATAAAGTTTTTGTTTCTATATCAAGCGAAGTTTATGAAATGCTTTTCAAGTAAAAATTTTTTCCAGAAATTTTAAATTTTCATGTCGGAATCTATCAGAATCATTGTAATAGGAGGCACAGGAAAATGGTGTGAGGAAAATTATTATCCTGCAATATTATCTGTTTTACGAGAAGGTATTGATGTTAAGGTTGTTGCGATCATTGACAAGATTAACCCAAACACTCCTCCCAAAGGTGAAGTTAGAACAAACTTAAATGAGGTTCTTAAGCTTTTCAAACCAATTTATCTGAATCCGCCCAATTATGAGCGTGAACTTATTTTTCAGATGCTTAATGATTTAAAAGCCAGAACTGGTGCTAACTTAGTTATAGTGTCTACTAATCCTAGTGTTCATTATCTTTATTGTTCTTGGGCTGTTGAAAATCATGTTAATGTTTTTTGTGATAAACCTCTTATTGCAGAAGTGAATTGTAGTTCTAATGTTTCTAGCGCAAAAAAAATTAGGATAGAGTATGAGGATTTGTTAATTAAATATAAAAAGGCTGTAAGTAGTAATCCCAAGTATATTTTTATGACTCCGCTTCGCAGAAGAGCTTTAACTCCTTATTTGAAGACTGCTCAGTCTTTGCAGGAGATTTATGACAAGACCAAAGAAGGTATTAGGTACATGCATGTCATCTTAAATGGTGGAATTCATAAATATCCGCAAGAAATAGCCAAAGGTGGCGCTCACGGATACCTTGAAGGCATAGGTACTTTAAGTCATACCAGTTATCATTTTATAGATTTGATTGCATGGTATATTTCTTGTGCTCCCGGTGATATTGAGTTTATAAAAATTAACATGCCTTATGTTTTGAGAATTAGTGATTATCTTGCCGCCAAAAGTTATCGTACTCTTCGTAATTTAGTAGAAGGCAATAAAAAATTTAACGATAAATTGTTTATTCCTCGCAGTATACTTGCCGCAGAGATAGATTTCCATTTCCTGCTTACTTTTTTTGACAAAAAAGGCAGAAAAGTTGGTTGTTGCAATTTCATCGTTGATTACTCCGCATATGCTCCAAGAATGAATTTATATGATCCCCAAATAATAGAATATGCTCATGCTAAAAATGGTGGCAGGATGTCTGCTTCATACATGGATATACATCAAGGGGCCTTGCAGAATATACAAATTATAAAAAATGATGTTGTTAGTGAAGGACACAATATTAAAGTCTTAACAAGAGTGCATCCTTTGTTGGGCCAGAAATTTTCTGAAGAAAATTATCACAATGCTTATGATGAGCATACCGTTAATACGGTGCAGATTACTAGTGATGCTTTAAGAAAAATAGTTGGTAGAAATCAAAATTTGGCTATTTATACAACTTCGTTAGATAAGCAATACTTAACTTTTTTACTTTATTCAAGTTTTTATGAACTTATTGCAGAGGAGTATGAAACTAAGAGTTGTCTAAACTATAAACAGATAATTCTTTCTAAAATTAAAAGGTTTATTGATTAAGAAGGCTAAGTTTTTTTTTTTAAGATTAATTTTTAATTGCTTGTGACTTATTTAAGTTTCAGTTGTTATTTTTGGGTAAAAGAAATTAAGTTTTTATATGGTAAAAACTGAAATAGTATTTGTGCTACCCGGTTGATGTGGTTTTTGTCCTGATACAAATACGATTTTGTCTCCTTTCTGAACATAGCCGAGCTTTGTTATTTGCAATTTTGCAAATTCAAAGATTTCAAAGTCAGTTTTATAATCTGGAGACCGAAATGCTTTCACCCCCCATAATAGAGTTAGTTGATTCAATGTTTTTGCGTTATCGGTAATACCAATAATTGGAGCTGTTGGACGGTAAGAAGCAACTCTTGCGGCAGTTTTTCCCGACGAAGTGACTACAATTATTAAAGATGCTTTTAGTTGGTGAGCAAGTATGCAAGCCGCAGCCGCCACACCTGTAGTTTGGTCTGTACTTTCTTCCAAAGCGTCAAGAGCATAATTAGAGGATGATTCATGGTAGTGCTTTTCAACTCTTTTGATAATTCTTTTTTGCATTGCCACTGCTTCAACAGGATAGTTTCCAGTTGCTGTTTCTGCCGAAAGCATTATTGCATCCACTCTGTCAAGCACGGCAGTAGCTACATCATTTACTTCTGCTCTTGTTGGTTCAGGATTGTTGACCATAGATTCTAGCATTTGTGTCGCAATAATAACTGGGGTGTGATGCTTGCGAGCCAATTTTATGACTTGTTTTTGGACAATTGGCACATTTTCCGGATCAATTTCTATAGCCAAATCTCCTCGAGCCACCATTACAGCATCGCTTTCTTTAATTAAAGATTCAAGATTTTTTACAGCTTCTTTTGTTTCTAGTTTAACTATTATTTTTGGTGGGTTTGCCATCTTTCCTAAAATTTTTCTCAAAGCGTAAATATCATCTATACTTTGGACAAACGACAGTGCGACATAATCCGCGTCTAATTTTTCTGTAATTTTAAGATCTTCAATGTCTTTTTGAGTTAACGACATTGTTGGCAATTTTGTGTCTGGAAGGTTTATGCCTTTTTTTGACGATATTGGATTTGCAACTTTAACTTCGCAAACCGCCTCTTTTTTTTGTTTGTTAACAGAGATCACGGACAAACGTGTTAAACCATCGTTTATGAGTATGTGATTATTTTTTTCCAGATAAGGGAAAATATCAACCTGAATTGGTATTCTATTGTCAATTTGCAGATTGGCATGGTAAAAGGTAACAATTTGTCCTTTTTTTAAATTGATTTTTTCTTCTGAAAGAATTCCAAGTCTGATTTTTGGTCCTTGTAAATCTTGCAATATCGCAACTGGCTTGCCTAATTTTTTCGATGCCTCTCTAATTTTTTGCGCATTTGCCAAATGAGTCTCGTGTGTGCCATGGGAAAAATTAAGTCTGGCGACATTTAGGCCGTTTTTGATTAGTTTTTCAATTATTTTTGAAGAGTCAGAAGCTGGTCCGATAGTTGCGACTATTTTGGTACGTTTTAAGCTATGCGCTGGGTATAAAATATTTTTCATCGCATTATTTTAATATAAACTAAAGTGATATTAAAATAAGAAGATGGGTGAAATTTTGTACTTATTTTTAATTAGCTTGCTTGCAAGTGTGTTAGGGCTTGTGGGTGGCTTGATATTTTTGTACAAAAAAACTTGGGAAAATTTTTTATCTAGGTTTGCAACTTCTTTTGCCGCGGGTGTTTTAATATTTGTTTCACTGCAAAATTTAGTTCCAGAATCATTACACTACCTTGGGAATATTGCTTATTTCTATGTTTTATTTTTTTTGGTTTTGATATTTTTTGCAAAGGTTTTGTTAAATAAAATTCATGAAAAATCGCACACTGCTAGGATAAAGGGACAAATTTTCTTTTTAGTATTTGGGGATAGCATTCATAATTTTCTTGATGGTGTTGCAATAGGAACAAGCTTTGTTATTAATCCAGTTTTGGGGTTTTTTGCCGCGCTTTCGGCTTTTGCCCATGAAGTGCCACATGAAATAGCCGATTTTGGGGTAATGTTAAAATCTGGCATGAGAAAGCAAAACATTATTATTGTAAATTTATTGTCTTCTGCAACTGCTATCATTGGAGCTTTTTTAGCCTATTATTTATCAGGAGTTGATCCTTTTGCAGTTGGAATTTTTATGTCTATCTCTGCCGGGGTTTTTTTGTATTTGGCGATTTTTGAATTCATGCCAAATTTTTTTCAGATTAGGAAAGATGGAGCTAAAATTTTGTTACCTTTTTTGGTTGGGGTAGCTCTGATGTTTGCAATTAACCAAACTTTACCTCATGAACATGATGAAGTTAATGAAGGAAAGGAGCTTGAGCAACACCAAAACTAATCTTTTACTTCTAACAATTCAACTTCGAAAATAAGAGTAGAGTGGGGCGGTATAGTTCCCAAGTTCTTACTGCCGTAAGCTAGCGATGGTGGAATTGTAAGTTTTCTTTTTCCTCCTACTTTCATTCCAACAATGCCTTGATCCCAGCCTTTGATAACTTCGCCAACACCTAAGGTGAAAGTAAAAGGTCTTCCGCGATCGTAGGAATTATCAAATTGAACGCCGTTGGTTAGTGTTCCTTTGTAATTTACGCTGACCTTTTTGCCGTTTTGGGCTTCCTTCCCAGTGCCAATCACAAGGTCTTCTATCTCAAGCTCGTTTTCTTCTTCTGTTTTTGTTTCAACTGCTGATTTTTCTTCGGATTGTAGTTTATTATTGATATTGTTTTTTGTTTGTAGATTTTGGTTCAATAAAAAGATTATAAGAAAGGCAGAAATAGCAATAACTCCCAAAGTTGATAGCTTATTTGTTTTATTATTTTCATTGTCCATTTTTATTCCAAATAAAATGGGGATACAAAGTCTTATATTAAATTTCAATATATTAACTTTGTTAACTTTATTCTGTCAATTCAAGAAGTTGTTTTACTATTGGTATGCCGTATAAGGCTGGTGTTAGATCAACTTCCGTGGTTTTTTTAAATAGAAAGCACAAAGTCTTTCTTTGCATTTTCCCTTTAAATCGGTATAATTTCCACAAAAGAGCTGATATTTGTGCGGGAGACAAGGTTGACATGGGCTTTTTTTTATTACATTGGAGATAATATTGCCAATTAGTTAAAATTATTTAAAAATGCTTTTGGAGAGAGGCACAGACGCAAGTACAAAAGAGATTCCTATTTCTTTAGTTGATTTGGCAAAGACAGTAGTCAAAAGATGGTACTCAGGAGCTTTACGGGACGATGGAACAACTCCTGTATATACTCATCTGGAAGAAACTGCAAGAAATATTGAAGAAGTTTTTAGAATTAATAATGATCCCAATCTTGTTGTCGCCGCATGGTTGCACGATGTTATTGAGGATGGAAAAGCAAATGAAAAAACATTGATTCGGCTTTTTGGCGAAGAAGTTACAAAGTTAGTGATGGCTGTTTCTAAATTTAGATTGGGCAATAGTAGGGAAGATAGTGTAAGAATATACTTTGAGAAACTTCTTAAGGAAGGAAGTTTAGACATCAGGGTTTTAATTCTTAAAATGGCTGACCATTTTCATAATAGTCAAACTTTGGGTGCGATAAGAGATACTGAGAAAAGATTTAGAAAAGCGGAAGAATCATTGAGAGTTTATGGACTTGGTTTGGCGGAAGCGCTTGGGATGTGGGAGATAAGAAATAGAATTTGTGATAATGCTTTTGAAGTATTCAATCCTTCAGAGTTTTCACGAATCTCTTGTCTTGTAGATAGTGATCCTCGTTTAAATGAGTCTTTTGTTAGACAAATGGAAATTTATTTTCAGAGCCTTTTTGGTAATGATTGTTGTGTAAAAATAATTCGTGGCGGTATCTGGCACATATATGATAAAGCAAGAAGAAGAAGGCTTGGGGAAATTTCAGATATAGGTGATGTTGCGAGTTGCCATTTAATTTTCCCTGACATTGGCAATGAAGAGGAAAGAATTGAGTTTTTGCATCGAATGGTTGGCAGACTTGCCGCGTCAAAGCTTGGCGTATTTATAGATGAATCGCGTAATAATTTTTATGTTGGTCCAAAGAAGTCTGATTCCGGCTATGAGGCCATGCAGACAACACTAATTATGGAACAAGGAGCTGTTGAGATAGTTTTTGAAACCAAATCAGTTCATGAGAGAAATATGTGGGGAGCGGTTTATGATTTGAGAAATGGCTTGTCACAACGCAACATTGTGATGTTTCTTGACACAGAGAATAGAATTTGGTTTTTGCCACCCGGAAGCAAAGGGTTGGATTTTGTGTATAAGTATGATCCTCAAATGCTTGGTAAAAATTTTGAAATACGTGTGAACAATCAAATTGTTTCTTCGGATCAACCTTTGGAAAATGCGCAAGTTGTAGAAGTTTCAATTTTAGATGAGGAAAGAGTTGATCCTTACCCAAAAGAAATTCTAGATAAAGTTGGCTTTGGCACTAGGAAGTGCTTGATGGAAGTTAACCGTAGAATAGATGATAAAAATAAACAGAAGCTTGGATTTAATAAAGTGCGAAATTTTCTTATTGAGAATAGAATTGGGGTAATTGATTTAACTGACTTGCCAGAGCATTTGTTAAATCAGATTTTGAATCATTTGAGTATTTCAACTATTTTTGATTTATACCATGATATAGGTTCGGGAGCGAAAAATTTGGAAGAACTTGCTTTTAGTTTGCAGGATCTTGGTGTTACTAAAGAAAGACTAGGATATTCTTCTGTCGGAGTGTTTGGGAGAAACAGACAAGGTATATTATTTGCTTTATCAGGTGTGATATCCGAATTTGGCGGTGATATTATTAAAATCAAATCAAATGTATTTTCTGATGAAAGCTTTGTCCTGCTTTTAGTAGTTAGAGGTGTGGATTTATATCAAGAAGCTAAGTTGTTTGAAAAAATTAGGTTATTACCTATTCTTGAAGATTCTCAAGTTGTTCTTGTTTAGATATTTGATTGGTATACCCTCTGATTAATAATATATGTAAATCCTATAGTTGAAAAGATGTGAATAATACCCTATAATTATACCTGCGAAAATTTTTTACCTCAAATTTTTTGATTTAGTTATTAATTTAATCAATAGTATTAATTTTTTCCAAAATGATTACAACCAAGCGCAAACGTCAATGGGGTACTGAAAAGTCTACTATACCTCTTAGCATTCTTCATGAGGTTCCATCGCTTAGAAAAATTGCTTTAAGCAAACTTGCAATTGTTTTAACTGTAATTCTTTGGTTTTTTTATATTTTGTCTGTGATAGTAAGACAACTTATGGATGGTCCCCAAAATTACAGTTTCGCTATGGAGGCTATTGGATATTCTTTTGTGGTTTCAATGCTTATTTTCTCTTCTTTGATGTATCTTGTGGCAAGATATGGAGCCTTGAAGCGTTTTAGCGCTCACAAAAGAGTTTCAAGGCTTACGCTGGATAAATATTTTTCAAAATACAAACCTTCAATCACTGTTTTGGTTCCTTCTTATAATGAGGAATATTCGGTTATTAGAAAAACTTTAATCTCCGCTTTCTTGCAGGAGTACCCAAACCTGAGGGTGGTTTTACTGCTTGATGACAAACCTAATCCAACCTCACAGGAAGAAATAGAGAGACTTAATCGGGCAAGGAATATAAAAAACGATATTAGAGATTTGTTTTCCGCGCCTTTTAAAAAGATGCGGAAATCAAAGTCTGAGTTCTTAAAAAGTTATAAAGAATCTAAGACCGCTAATTTTTCTGAATTAAATAAGTTGTCTAATTGTTATTTGTGGGCGGCAAGTTGGTTGAAAAATTTTGCCAAAAGAGAAGTTATAGAAGATCATGTTGATGATTTTTTTGTAAATCAAGTCATTTTGGAATTGGCAAAAGATTTTTTGGAAGTAAAAAAAGCTTTGGACAATGCTATCTCTGAGAAGTCAAAAATTGATAAGCGAATAGTTTTAAGTCTTTACAATAGGCTTGTTTGGACTTTTAAATCTGAAATAGATGTATTTGAACGCAAAAAGTACGCTTCATTATCCCACGAGCCGAACAAGGCAATGAATTTAAACAGTTATATAGGACTTATGGGCAAAGCTTACAAAGAAGTGGTTACAGACAGAGGGCTTGAGCTTATACCAACGAAAAATGTAGGCAAAAGCACTATTGTAATACCGGATAGTGATTTTATTTTGAGTTTGGATGCGGACTCTATACTTCTAAGGGAATATTGCTTAAGACTTGTTTACTACATGCAACAACCAGAAAATCAAAGAGTTGCTGTCGCTCAAACTCCGTATTCCTCGTTCCGTGGCGCTTATACAAGAATAGAATATCTTGCTGGAGCTACAACAGATATCCAACATATTCTTCATCAAGGTAAAAGTTATTACAATGCTACCTTTTGGGTGGGAGCGAATGCGATTATCAGGAAAAAAGCCATCGAAGATATTGTTGAAATAGAAAATATAAATGGGGTGGAAGTCAAAAGATATATTCAAGATAGAACAGTAATAGAGGATACGGAATCCAGCATTGATTTGGGGATGCATGGGTGGACATTAATGAATTATCCGGAAAGGTTAAGCTACAGTGCAACACCTCCTGATTTCGGATCGCTAATTGTTCAAAGAAGAAGATGGGCAAATGGCGGACTAATTATACTTGCAAAGTTGTTAAAGCAAATGCGCATTAGGAAAATAAAGAATGATCCAATTACTTGGACAGAATTTTTACTTAGGGTAAATTATATGGCTTCTATTGCTTGGGCAACATTTGGGCTTATGTTTTTGCTTGTTTATCCTTACGATGGAAGGCTTCTAAGTCCTTTGGTTTTGCTTGCGGCCATGCCTTATTTCATCTCAATGGCTAGCGATTTAAAGTATTGTGGTTATAGGTACAGCGATATTTTTAGGATATATGGATTTAATTTAATTATGCTTCCTGTGAATTTAGCTGGAGTTTTGAAGTCCATAGAACAAGCAATAACCGGCAAGAAAATCCCTTTTGCAAGGACGCCAAAGGTAAAAAATCGCACAAGAGCGGGAATAATCTACTTGGTAGTACCTATATTGATTGTTGCTTTTTCAATTTTTACAGCTTGGCGGAACATTTTATTAGAAAATTGGGGAAATGCTATTTTTGCCACCTTTAACGCTTTTACCGCTTCTTGGGCAATAGTTTCTTATATTGGCATTCGCAACTTAGTGTCAGACATTTGGTTTGGAATTATGGATTGGTTATATATCGATGTTGTTGATAAAAAAGCTAAAGCGCAAGAGCTGTCTATAAGCAATAACATGATAGAGAAAGATTGGAGAAAGATTTTATTTCATGGCACGCCAATTTAATTAAAGAAATTATGAGCAATAATAATACTAAAAAAAAGCTATCAATTCGAAGGTTGTTTATCCTTTTTGCATTAGTAATTTTATCTTGTTATGCGGTTTATATGTATATAAAGGCAAATGAAGGCATTAACAAATATTATGATTTGAAGCCATGGTATGGAGCATATGTTGATGTAACCGCCAAGCCTTTGTATGGTTTTGAAAAAGTGGATGCGGCAAGTAATCACAAAAATGTTATCTTATCCTTTATTGTTGCTTCCAAAAATGATCCTTGCGAGCCAACTTGGGGAACTTATTACACTTTAGATGATGCCAATAATGAGTTGGACTTGGACAGAAGAATTGCAAGATTTAGGCAATTAGGCGGAGAGATATCTGTGTCATTTGGCGGACTGCTTAATGAAGAACTGGCTCTTGTTTGCAAAGATGAAGAAAAACTTTTATCAGCTTACAAAAAAGTGATTTCTAGATATCAAGTTAATACATTGGATTTTGATTTAGAAGGAAACGCGCTTTTGGATCAAGAATCTTTGGAAAGACGGGCAAGAGTGGTAAGCAAGTTGCAAAGACAAGAAGATAATAAAATGCTTGCTGTTTGGCTTACATTGCCGGTAGCTACTTTTGGTTTAACAGAAGAAGGCGCTTTTGCTTTAGAGATAATGCTAAAAAACAATGTTGATGTGACTGGGGTAAATATCATGACTATGAATTTTGGCAATTCGAAGTCGGAGCATGAATCAATGTTTTCTGCGGCAAAAAGATCTGTTATCGAAGCTCATAGACAATTAGGAGTTATTTATAACAAGTTTGGAATTACTTTAGGGAGTAATACTTTATGGAAAAAAATTGGTTTGACAGTAATGATTGGTCAAAATGATATCCCAAAAGAGATATTCACACTTGATGACGCAAAATCAATAAACCATTTTGCCAAGGAAAAAGGTGTTTCAAGAGTTTCTATTTGGTCTGCCAATAGAGATTCTGCTTGTGGCGATAATTATGTAAATTTGCGTATTGTTTCTGACTCATGTAGCGGCATTAAGCAGGAAAAACATGAATTTTCCAAAATATTAAGCGATGGTTTTGCAAACAAACTTGAAAGCAATTTAGCCCAAGTCACTTTAAGCGAGACGGTCGAAGATATAATAGACAATCCTAATGAAAGCCCTTATCCTATCTGGAACGAGAAGGCTGTTTATCTGGAGGGTTCAAAAGTTGTTTGGCGAAAAAATGTTTATAAAGCAAAGTGGTGGACAAAAGGCGATTTACCTGATAATCCAGTCTTGCATTCGTGGCAAACGCCTTGGGAATTGTTAGGTCCTGTATTGCCAGGAGAAAAGCCAGTTTCATTGCCTAAACTGCCTGAAAACTACTATCCTGAGTGGGATGGTAAAAAAATTTATAATAAATTGGATAGAGTTATGTATGAAGGCGAGGCTTATCAGGCTAAATGGTGGACACAAGGGGATAGTCCAGAAGCATCCAAATTTGATCCTGACAGTTCGCCTTGGAGAGCTTTAAGTGTTTCAGAGATAGAGGAGATCTTGCAAAGTCTGAAAAATTAGTTATTTATCTTTGATCTGAAAATGTAAAATATCTAAATGAGAGTATATTTGATTAGGCATGGACAAAGCCAAGCACGTGTTACTGGCAATAGGCAAGGTCCCAAAACTCCACTAAGCGAAGAAGGAGTATTGCAATCAAGAAAAGTTGCTGAAGTTTTGGCAAAATTTGAATTATCGTTGATATTGTCAAGTCCTTGGGAAAGAGCCTTGCAAACTGCAAAAATAATTTCGGATGTTATCAGACTTCCAGTAGAAGTAGTTAATTATATACACGAAAGAAAACTTCATCCGAATTTGTATTATGCAAGTCTGGATAGTGATATAAATAGATCATATGTAGAAAAACTTCATGCCAATTACACAGATTTTAATTGGAAATTTAAAGGCAAGGGCGAGTCAGTTGCTCAAGTCTACAAAAGAGCGATGCGATTTAAAAAGCATATATTAAAAAACTACAGAAGCGAAAATATTTTGGTTGTTACACATGGAGTATTTTTGTTTTGTTTTATTATGGTTGCGATTTTGGATAATAAGTTTGATGAGAAGATGCTGATGAAACTTTTGACGCAGTTTGTATATACCAATACTGGAATCTCGCTTCTGGAATATGAAAAAGAGACAAACAAATGGAGACTTAAGTACTTCAATGATATAAATCACTTGGGAGGTGGATAAAAATTTTCAAATTCAAAGAAAATTAATCAGTAAAAATACCAACAGCTTCAGATATGTTTTTTAAACCGTGATTTTTTATTATTTTTTCTAGCTCCATATTTATTTGAGATATCAAACCCGGTCCTTTATAAATCATTCCTGTAATAAGTTGTGTCAGATTTGCGCCCAAAGCTATTTTTATAAATGCGTCTTCAGGAGAAAAGATTCCGCCACAACCGACAATCACAAATCTTTTTTTGTAATTTTTTCTTGCGAGTTGTATGAGTTGATTTGATCTATGAAAGCAAGGTTTGCCGCTAAAGTTTCCCTTTGGGAATTTTTCAACCTCGTTTTTTATGAGCCCTTTGTGATTTCTGTCTCTCAAAAGATTTCCAAATATAACTCCTTGTATAGAGCTAGAAGATATCGCTTCAAGCAATAAAAGCGTTTCGTAATTTGATTTGTCTATTGGCATTTTGACAAATATTGGTTTTTTGATCTTTAGAGATTCAATGGCGGATAGCAAATTTCTCAACTTCTTTGGCGAATAAAAATCTACATTCCCAAACAAATTAGGGCAACTTATATTAAGTTCATAATATTTGTTGGCAATTTTTGCGTTTTCAAATTTTTCAAAAGCTTGGGTAATGTCTTTTACAGCTTCATTCTGAGTTGATATTTGTTTGCTGTTTGTTTTGCCAATGCTAATCCCAAGAGGTATCGGAAATTGCAAGCCTTGGAGTTTGCGCGCAACATAATCAGCGCCATCGTTTTTGAACCCTTTATAAACCATCAAAGAATTTGATTCTGGCAGTCTTCCCAATCTTGGTTTAGGATTGCCTTCATAGGCCATATTTGTAATTGTCCCAACACTTTGAAACCCAAATCCAAAACTTGCAAGTATTTGGGTTAATCTTGCTTCGTAATCAAATCCGGCGGCTAAACCTAAAGGATTTTTGAAATCTATTCCACATATGTTTTGCTTTAAGTAGTCTGATTCAAATGCGAAGATTTTCGATATTGCGTCTTTTACAAAAGAGCTTTTACCAAAAAGTTCGCCCGTACGAGTCGCAATTTGATGTACGATTTCTGCATCAAATCTAAAGAGTATTGGTTTGGTGATGTATTTATAATTATACAATGAGGCGGATACTAGAAAAGGAATTGCCATGTTTTTATGCTAAAGATATTTTCTTAATTCTGAACAAAAGCATATAATAATGCTTATGAGCAAAAAAGTGGTAGTTATAGGAGGAGGCATTGGTGGCTTGGCAAGCGCTTCGCTTTTAGCCAGAGATGGTTTTGATGTTACTTTAATTGAGAAGAATCTAAATTTTGGCGGTCGCGCTATGGTTTGGGAGAAAGATGGTTTCAAGTTTGATATGGGGCCATCGTGGTATTTGATGCCTGATGTTTTTGAAAAGTTTTTTGCCGAGTTTGGCAAAAAACCAAGCGATTTTTATACTTTAAAAAGACTAGATCCTTCTTATAGAATTTTTTTTGAAAACAAGAAAGTTTTTGATATTTCTGCATCGCTTAAGAAAAATGTCAAACTTTTTGACAAGTTGGAAAGGGAAGGTGGCAAAAAATTAATTGAGTATTTAGATAAAAGCAAGTATCAGTACGATGTTGCCATGAAGCGCTTTGTTTATATCAATTACGGCAGAATTTCATCTTACCTTAAGTTTCTCAACCCGAAACTTGCCTTTGAGGCTTATAAAATGAAGATATTTGACAGTATTCAAAATTATGTTGATCAACATTTTTCAAATGAAACTGCAAAAAAAATTCTTCTTTACAACATTGTGTTTTTGGGTGGCACTCCAAAAAACACACCAGCTTTATATGCCATAATGGCGCATATTGATTTTAACTTGGGTGTTTGGTATCCGATGGGTGGAATAGGAAAAATAGTTGAAGCGCTTGTTGAGCTTGCCAAGACGCACAAGGTGAAAATTTGCAAAAGCACGCCGGCTTTAGGATTTACTTTCAAGGATGACAAAATTGTTTCTGTAAAAACAAAAAATGCAAGTGTGCCTTGCGATTTAGTTGTCTCAAATGCTGATTATGCTTATACAGAGACTGTTTTGCTTCCAAGAGAGTATCAATCTTATCCTAAAAGTTATTGGAATAAGCGTACTATTGCTCCTTCTGCTTACATTATTTACTTGGGTCTTAATAAAAAGCTTAGTAGACTTGCTCATCACAATTTATTTTTGGTAAATGATTGGATGTCGCATTTTGACCAAATATTTGAGAATCCATCTTGGCCTGACAGGCCATCTTATTATGTTTGTGTTCCTTCCAAAACTGATTCAACTGTTGCTCCGTCAAAAGGAGAGAATATGTTTATTCTTGTTCCTATTGCGGTTGGGATAAAAGACACAGCGGAAAAGCGTAAAGAGTTTTTTGACAAAATAATTGAGGATCTGGAAAGAACAACAGGAGAAGATGTAAAAAAACATATTTTGGTGAAGAGAATATTTGCTCAAAGCGATTTTGCGAATGTTTTTAATGCATACAAAGGCACTTCTTTGGGAATTTCTCACACGCTTTTTCAGTCTGCTTTCTTCAGGCCGTCTTTTAGGAGTAGAAAATTGTCAAACTTGTTTTATGTTGGTCAATATACTCATCCGGGCATAGGAATGCCTATGGTCTTGATTTCTGCCCAAATATTGCATCAAGAAATTGTGTCTGAGTTTAAATAGAAATTAAAGTTTAAATAGAAATTAAACATAATTTCTATTGAGACTTGAAGATAAATTTTTTGATAAGCTTGTTAGAAATCTTATTGTAAGCATTTACATTGTAATGATCAGAATCTAATTTTAGGTAATTGCACAAACTTTACAAATTTTTTTGTTGGTACAATATTTATTTTTTTGATAAGAATGTTTTAATTGCCCAGGTCAGACCTATAATGAAAGCTAACAATACTACTCCTATTGCTATTATGTAATTTCTGTTTTGAAAGTCTTTCTTTTCTTGGGAGAGTTGATTATTTTCATTTAAACTGTGAGTTTTTGTGGTTGGTGTAACTGTTGTTATGCTTTCATCATCTTCTGTGTCTGTGAACCTATTAGAAGGAGGATTGGACTTTGATTTGTCAGTATCTTGTGAGTATTGTGGGAAAGAATCGTTTTTGGAAGAAGATTCAGGAACTTGATCTGGTTTGGTTGTCGCAAAGTTTTGAGTTAATCTTGCTCTCAATTCATTGGACCACTCTCCGGGCATGCAGTTATTTATAGGTAGCAATCTGAAATAGTAATTTAATCGTGGGTTTAGATTACCTACATTAAATGTATAAGTTGATTCATTTGCATTGAAATGGGTTCCAAATGTGTACTTGTTTGGTTCTGTGCCGTACACCAAGGCCATTTTATTGAAAGGTTTGCTGTTGGGAACAAAGTGCAAAAGCAGTGAATTTCTGCCTGATTGCAAGGCGCCAAAAAGCCAAACTGGGTTGCCTGATGGTCTTTCACTTGTGCAAATTGTGGCGGAGTTTGATGATGATACTGTTTGACTTGAGTTTGATTGTTGTGAAGATTCGTTTTTTGTTTTGCCAAAAAGTCCAAACACAGAAAACTGGTTGGTACTGCAAGTGACTGTGTTTGTTTGTTGATTAACATTGCAATTTTGTAAATTGCTCCAAGCGCTACCTGTCCACCTGTAAATAGAAAGAGAACTTTCACTTTCTATATTGCCAAGATCGCCGTCTTGATATGTTATTGTAACATTTATGTTAGAGCTGAAATTTGTTATTTCTGTGCTTTCACTTGTTAATGCTTTTAGATCGTAAAAGTAGTTAAGTGGACTTTTTTCCGTTGGTGATCCGGTTGCGTTTATAACCGAGTTCTTATTTAGTTTATGGATTTGGAATTGAGCTTGTGTCAAATTGTAGTTAGCAGGGATTGATATTTGAATACCCAAATTGTTTTGTTTTAGTTCAAGATTAGTATTGAAATTAGTTGGAGCGATTGCTGTGGTGTAGTTTTCTACTAGAGAATTTCCCAAACAGCCTGTGGTTGTTGATTGTGTTTCTTGTCCTAATGCCGAGTTTCCTGCCAAATCTTCCGACCTTGCTCTTAATGTGTATGTGGCGCATGGGAGAAGAGATGATACTGATGAAGTATGATTTGTTACTCGTGGAGAGATATTTGTTTCAGTATTGCTTTGATTGGTATTTGTTAAACCATAAAGTATCTGGCTTGATGATGGTTCGTTTGTTGTCCATGTGGCGGTGAATCCGGAAGTATTGGGGGAGAATACCGGATTTGTGACAAAATTTGGAGCTGTTTCATCAAGTGTGATTGATTCTTCAAAGTGCACCGACCAGTTGTAAAGATTATTACCATAAAGCGATATAGTGTTGTCGCTATCTCTTAGATTTCCTCTTGCTGATCCTGTGGAATCAGCTCCAGGCCTTGCTCCTGCTGTGCCGGTAAAAGCGTATCGTAGTCTTTGATTTGAACCAGTGGGTGTGCTTGAGAGTGTGATTCTTACTGAATCGTTCCCAAGTAATTGAATGGAACTAATAGAAGGTGGAGTGCCATTGTCTGTGTATTCAAATCCATAGTTAGCTCGTGGCAGAACATTTATAGTGTCAAATACAAGTGGGGGATGGGGGACATTAAACCGCGTTGTGATTACATTATTTCTTCTAACTACTTCTGCAGGTGTTAATGCTGTGATTGTTTGTCCGTTTAGAACTCTGCTAATTGCTTTGCCATAATATTCTCCAAGCCATCTGTAACCAGTATTTGGAATATGAATATTATCGCTTGCGTAGGTAAAATGGTATCTAGGTCCAATCATATATATGTTTGGGTTTTGTTTTGCGGCTAGATATTGGGCTTGGACTAGATCTGAGCTTGAGTAATTGTAAGCTGTGAAATTGCTACTTTGGTCTATAAACATTGGTATATTGCCGGTTTGTCCTGTGATTTGTTTTATGTCGGTGTTGTAATCAGACTGCCATTCATTAAGCATGGATTGGTAGGCAAGTCCGTCCGCAAAATTTGCTGGTCCATGTATCAAAGCAACAGCTGGGACAATTAATCCGTAACCTAAACCATTTGCGATAGATTTTGCGTTTGTGATTTGAGTAAGTCCATCAGCATAAGCGCTTGTAGTGCCATTTTTCTTTAATTGCGCGTAAGTAGCTCCCGGTATTGCGTTTCTTGTTACAACCATTCTTCTTGTTCCTCCAGTTAAGGCGGTAATTGTGTTACCGAGCGCACTTGCCGGTGTTTCTACTGGCGTATTTGGCAAGTTGTCATTTACATCTTCGTTTTCTATAAGTGGCACAAAGGCGTTTTGGGATTGGTTTAATTTTACGTTGTTGTAGGGTTGACTAGTACTAAGAGGTGGAGCACCATCATAACCTGTTGCTAAACTCTGCCCTGATAGAAGGACATGATAGTAATTGTTAGGGTAAGGAGTTGGAGTAGTAGTAGGACTTGGTGTAAGAGTAGCAGTTGGAGTAGGAGTAGCGGTTAGGGTGGGACTAGGAGTTGGGGTTGGAGTTGGCGCTGGTGTTGGAGTATTTGTCGATGTTGGTGTTGTATTGGCAAAAGGTTGATCGGTAGACCAAATTGGACCGGTGGGATTGCCTCCAACATTTAAAATCCCATCACTTGGCCCAGTTTGCGTGCCAGAAGTGTCATGAGCTGTTGTGCCTTGACCTTCATCAAAATGGTACAGAGCAAGTGTGTTACTATCAGGTGTAAAAGGTTGAGTAAGTGGAGTAAAGTTTGATGTGTATCTTACAATATTTGAGATGCGAACTTCGTCCACATATCCATTATAGGAAGGATAATTTGAACCAGCGTCATGTTTCTCTGCGCCAATTACCAAGTAAGGATCGCTGTTTGGGTAACTCGTGGTTCTGTTGTTTCTGTAACTTATATTTCCTGTTGGTCCAGTTCCTGTAGCGTCTTGGTTGCCATTAACGAATATTCGCATTTCTCCTGTGGAGGAATTTCTTGTTACTGCAATATGATGCCATTGGTTGTTTGCCACATTGGTTGCGCCGCAAATGGTTCTGTCATTTGATCCAACAGAAACCCCAAACGAAATTACTCCACCATAAAGAGATATTCCCCAGTCTCCATAATCTCCATTTCCGTAAATATCCTTGTCAAAGATTATGTTTCCATTTATCCAATTTGTGTTTGCGCCGCCTGAGCAAGTAGGACTCTGGTTATTGATGTTGCTTGCTTTCATCCAGAATTCCAAGGTGAAATTTTGCGCCACATCCACAGGTCTTTCGGGATTGTCAAGAGCAATTTTCACTCTGTCCAGATCTGGAGCATTGACTCCATTTCCGTAGAAACGAAGCGAATATTTGGGGTTTGATATTGTTTCCGCTCCGACACTCACACTTGGCGCGGAAGAGGTATATTTTCTTACCAAAACCCAATCAACTTCTATGTCAGAGATGTCAGTTGTTCCTGAATTTCCTCCCATGAAATAACCAAGCCAAAGATAATAGTTTTGGCTTGAACTCCATGTGCTGTAAGTTGATGTTTGAGGATTTGATCTGTTTATAAAGAACCTTAAGTTGCTTGAATCCAGACTAGTGCCAACAATGTATTTAGTATTTTGATTGAAGGTGATATTGAGTATATTTGCTACATTTGCGATATCATAACCGCCACTATTTCCACTTGCGGCTAATCCGTATAAATAAATGTCAAAATTTGGAGAAGCCCCCCTTAGGATATAAGAGAGAGCTGCACCCGAACTATTCCCTGACTGTGTGTTTTGTTGGTTAGCTATCATAAGACCTGATTGCAAACCAGTGTTTAGCCATCGCATTTGAGCTTCAACCATCTGACCTGGTTGATTGCCAACTGTACTATTTGTATAAACTGCTCCAGAATTTATAGTGATAGCTCCTCCTGAGATAGAGTAGCCATTTGTGCCATTTGTTGATGACCATTTTGTTGCGTTGAAACTGTTAAACTCGTCAAAGAATATGAAAGTATCTTCTCCAGATGATCCTGCCGCTAAAGAATTATCGCCATAATACATGTAGATTGTTTTTCTTGAATTGGCATTTATGTTTGGAATTTTTACCCAAATTCTTGTGTTTGTTGAATTACAGGAGTTAGAATTGCCAGTTTCTATCCAGTAGTTTAAATTGGTACTGTTGTTGGAATCCAGAAATCTAATATCATCGCAGTTTGATTTCATTTTGCTTTGCGAGATTAAAGAAGCTGTGTCTATAGTTACCATGACTTGATAATCTGTGAGAGCGTTATTGTTGTTAGTGTTATCTATATGAATCATGCGTCTGTATTGTGTATTGCCGGGAGGAGATGCTTTGGTTAACTTGTTGATTATCAAATTTGAAAGAATAACTAAGATTAGGGTTATTAATAAAGTGTGAATAAATATTATGATTTTTGTTTTTTTGGACATGTTTTACCTTTTTTGGAAAAAACGTTTTTTTATCAATTTAACTTTATATGAAGTTGGTTTTTATGGCAAATTTAAATTTTTTTACGCTACGTTTTTTAATTAATACCGTTTTGCTTAAATTTTTTTTAAACAATTAAAATTTTTAACCTAATTTGCAAGATAAAATCCAGCTTAAGCACAATTTTTTTGACTTAAACCACAAAATTTTAATTTTGATGAACAAAAATTTTATTAATGTTACTTACTTTTGTTTGCAGACTCTAAGGATCGAAGATTAAGGTTTTGCATACCTATTAATTACTATCTGAATTTTGTGTTTGCGCTATGTAATGCATATGGAGAATGTTTTTGATCACACTTTCTTGTGTATCATGTCCAAAAGTGAAATTATTTAAAGTAGCGTAACCACTGATTGTCATCAATTGTTCTGAATTTTTACCACTTTTAATTTCTTCTAGCAAATTGTTAATGATTGATCTAGCAATTTCTTGATCTGGTTTGTTTCCAAACTCTGAATTGGGGTTCTCTTTTATTTCTTTAATTG
This sequence comes from Patescibacteria group bacterium, assembly GCA_026416845.1. Classification (GTDB taxonomy): domain Bacteria; phylum Patescibacteriota; class Microgenomatia; order UBA8517; family UBA8517; genus JANWVB01. The sequence goes on along the minus strand of JAOAEL010000002.1, from coordinate 89,138 downwards.
TTTGTTCGAAAAAAGATAGGGCAACATGATTAAATATTGATTCATCAGACAACAACTGAAGAGTAAGAGCTTCTAGATAAATTTTTGCATATACGTCAACTATGTTTATTTCATTTCCATCTTCTTTTTGATCGATACTTCTCATTTTTTTGCAGTCAATACTTCTTATATTTCTGATCGCTTGTCTTGCTATTAGTTGAGAATCCAAAATTAATCGCGCAATTTTTATCCCCTTTTTTTCTGCCCACAATTCAGGAATAAAATCAGAATATTGAGAAAATTTTTCTTCCATGGTTTTTGTATTTTGGATCAAGCCTAAATAATAATCCTAAAATTAAATAATAATTAAGATTATAAGAAAATTATATAATATAATTTAAATTATGCAATGCTTAATGCTTTTTTAATAAAAATGTTTGTATGCAGCATTTTAGGAAAGCAAAAGCAAATTAAAGTAGGTCATTTTTATGAGTGTACAAAACAGTTTTTTGATAAAAGAATAAGTTTTTCAGGCAAAGAGACAAAGGTTTGAGGGCAATCTTGTTAGAGCCATGCGAGCTACGGGTGTTGTGTCAGGAATGTTACCTGAAGATTTTTATTCTTTGTCTGAAGAGCAAAAGAAACTTGTTTTAATGGCTTTAGGGATATATATTGTGTGCCTAACATAAGTCAAGAAAGTCTTCTCTGGAATTTCCTACGGTAGCTCATTATTAGTCTAATGCAAGAAAAGGGTTTTCTTTATTGTACGGAAAATTGCCAAGTTAGAGAAATGTCAATTGCTATTAGACAAGATACCAAAGGCAATCCGTATGAATTTCGTATTGAAATGATTAATTGGATGGCTGATTACTTAGTAACATTATCGGCATTAGTTGGAGATCCGTCTTTGATTAATACCGCGGTTGAAATGTTGGATGAAGCTGTGAGAATTGCTAACGAAATGACTGTAAAAACACTGCTTGAGTTTCAAAGGGACCTTTTAAGGGCACGATTGAGCAAAGATGAAGAATCGTTTAACAATCTAAGAAATTCCTATAATCAATCATTGCGAGCTTCAAAAGATGCCAATCGATGGGAGCGTTTAGCCACGATAGCTTCAAGGTACGCTATTGCTTCTTTGGCAAGTTGGCACGTAGTTGATTTTTGTAGAGCTTTTGCAGAGTGTCTTAATTCAGCTTTTAAAGACAGATCAACAGCTAGAATTCTGCCCAAATCTACTTTGAAGGCTTTAGTTGAATCTTTATTACATAGGAACTGGCGTAGAACTGTTCCTTTTGATGCGGATTATTCAAGTCTAAAATTGTGAAGTTTGTGTTATTGGAAGTTTAAATTTTTTGGTGAATGAAAACTTGACTTGAAGTATCTTTTTTATTTTTATCAAGTTATTTAAATTACAGTTATTTCCTGAGTTCAGGGAAAGTTTGTCCAATAGCTTTTAAGAGAGTGGCCTTTGCTTTATTTAATGGTTCTTTAATTGTTGTTCCTGCTGCTCCTTTGTGTCCTCCACCTTTTTCCCCAACCGATTTTGCAATCTTGCTAACTTCAAACTTGTTTTCGTCTCGTGTCCTTAGGCTTACCGTTACAATGTCAGGTTCTGCTTCAACTAAACTTGCAACCAGATCCCATCCAATTACTGTTCTAAGTAAGTTAACTACTAATCCTTCTCCTTCCATGGTATCACTCTTGGAAAGCTTTCTTTGCTGAATCTCTTCATAAGGAATTACAGAGAAAACCACACGATCAGAAAAATATTTCTTAATTGAAAAAAGAGCTAGACCTGTCATTTCTACCTCTATTGGTTTTTTATTATTTTCAAGATCAAAGATCAATTTATGGTAGTTGGGGTTGATCTTTGCCAATTTGTAGGCCGTATGTAGAGTTTCTGGTGTGCATTTGTATTTATCTAATTTTGTGACTTTAGTATAACAAATTGTACAAGCGGGATAGTTTGAATTATACAATCAAAAAATTTTTAGCTATAAGTTTATACAAGTTTGTAAGCAATCAGGCTTAACTTCAGCTATAATTAGCTTTGTGTATTAAAAGGAAACTTGAAACTTGAAATGGCAAGCACAAAACTAAGTGTCGGGATTGTTGGTCTACCAAATGTTGGCAAGTCTACTCTTTTTAACGCTTTACTGAAAAAACAGGCGGCTTATGCCGCTAATTTTCCTTTTGCCACAATAGAGCCAAATGTTGGTATTGTTCCAGTTCCCGATGAAAGACTAGCACGACTGGCTGAAGTTGTAAAAACTTCTGAAAAATTGGATCAACTTCCACCTCAAGTTCCCGCGACTTGCGAATTTGTTGATATAGCTGGACTTATTGCTGGAGCGCATAAAGGCGAAGGACTTGGTAATAAATTCTTGTCTCATATCAGAGAGACAGACGCGATTTGTCATGTGCTAAGAGCTTTTAAGGATGAAAATATTGTAAAAGAAGGATCTGTTGACCCAAAATCTGATTTAGAAGTAGTTGAGACAGAACTTAAACTTGCTGATTTGCAAACATTAGAACGGATTAAAAATGCGCAAAAAAAAGGTGCTAGTGAAAATTTACACCATAAAGTTTCGGCTTTGACAAAATTGATGGATGGTTTGTCAAAGGGGATTCCCGCGCGTGATGTGAAGTTATCAGATGAAGAGCGAAAGGCGTCTTATGAATTTCACCTGCTCACAGCCAAACCAGTGTTGATTGTTTTAAATGTTGATGAGAACGATTTAGTTAATGTTGAGAAAATAGAATCCGATTATGCTTTAGAATTTGGGATTCCTGCAGGTTGTGTGATAGGAATTTGCGCTAAAGTGGAAAGTGAATTAGCCGCTCTTGCAGAGAACGATCAGAAAGAATATCTGGCTAGCTTGGGAATAACAGAAAGCGGTCTTGAAAAACTTATTAGAAAAGCATTTAACACATTAGGACTTATTACATTTCTAACCGCAGGAGTCAAAGAAGCGCGGGCATGGACAATCAGAAATGGAACACTTGCTCCTCAAGCGGCGGCGGCAATACACAGCGACTTTGAAAATAAATTTATAAAAGCTGATGTTTGCGATTTTGACGATTTCGTGCGTTGTGGTGGATGGAAAATGGCCAGAGAGAAAGGAATGGTAAAAATTGAAGGCAAGGATTATGTTGTTAAAGATGGAGATGTTATTGAATTTAAAATAGGAACTTAAAAATTTCTAAGTTAATTATGATTATATTTAAACCAAGAAGCGAAAGAATTTATTTTTTTTGATGTCCGTTGATGTTTGGGTTTGGTGAATTTGATCTTTTACCGATTGGGTAGGGTATACCATGATTTATTACAAATTGGCTTGTGTTAAGTAGAGCAAGAGCATAAAAAAGATCATCCCATAAATCAATCCAATATTTTCTGCCTTGTTTTAACAAATCTGATCTTTTTTCAAAAACTTGTTCAATACTATTCGGATTGGTTCGATAATTTCTCATTGCTTCTCCCATATCAGGGTGTATCCAGTTTAGATGAGCAAACTTGCATACAACGATTCCGTTTTCAGCCCGGTTTATATAAAGTTCATCAAATCCTAAATATGCAAGAAAAGTTTTTGGGTATATGTGATGACAGTGAAGTTCTTCCGAACATTTGTGTTTGTATGACAAGCCTCTTTTCTTGCACCATGATATAAAATTTTCATTTTGGAAAGCACATCCTTGGTCACGCAATAACAACCAAATTCGTTGATTTTTATCAAATCCTTTAGGACGAGCCAAAATTGACTCTATTTGTTCGTAAAATGCAGCGTTGATTTCGTGTAGGAGATAAAATGCGGGCTCTAAATTATTGTTTAGATTACCATTTTGTCTAGTGAGCCTTTCAGTTTGCATTTATGTGTTTTTTGTTGGATAAAGACAAGAAGTGAAAGGCTTTGAGAAGATTTTTGGAAATGAATATCGTTCTATTACTAATTTTTTTGAAACAAAAACAATACCAATCATATTTTAGGAAAAGTAGTATTGACAAAAATCAATATATATTTTTACACCAGTCAATTAAATTTAATTTGGTATACTATGGTTGTCAACAAGTAAAAAATATGTCTGTGATGAATGCTGCTGCCAAAATAGGGAAGTATTTGAGATACCAGAGAATGAAAAGGAAAGATACGCTTGCAGATTTTGCCCAGAAAATTGGTGTTAACTCTTCTTATTTGTTCAGGCTTGAAAAAGGAGATTATAAAACTGTTGGCATTGATGTGTTGGAAAAAATTGCCACGGGGTTGCAAATGGATTTAGTTGATTTGTTGCTTAAGTGCAATTTAAGTTTAAAAAAACCCAAGGAGCTTCCAGATATTAAATACTATTTGAGAGAAAAATACCAATTTCACACAAAAGCAATTGAAGATGTTTTGCTTTTTATGTCTTTTGTCGAGAAAAAGTACGAAAAGGAAATAGCAAGAAGGCGCAAGCTTCATGAAAAATATTGGGCAAAATCAAAAGAAGACACTCAAAAATTGGAGAAGTGAATTTTGTTTTTTTGTTTTCTGGTTTACTTATTTGCTTACTTGCTTGGTGATTGAAATTAAATTGTGTTTAATGATATACTTTACCAGTTTATGGGTCAGTATGAATTAACAGTTGTTCTTCCAGGAAAGTCTTCTTCTGCGAAAAAAAAAGTTGTTCAAGAAAGAATAGAAAAGCTTATCAAACTTCTTTCTGGCAAAATAAATTCTTTTTTGGATTGGGGCGAGATTCCTCTAGCTTATAAAATCAAAAAGCATACTGAAGGAGTTTTTTTGCATTTTGTAGTTGAACTTGAGTCGAAAAATGTTAAGTCTTTATCTGATAAACTAAAAACTGAGGAAGACATAATTAGAATTCTTTTGGTAAAATGTCAAAAAAGGGAAAATACTAAAGAAAAAAGTGAATAAAATTAAAGTTAATCAAAAAGTATGACACGAAGTTTAAACAAAGTGATGTTGATAGGAAATTTAACAAGAGATCCTGAACTTAGATACACTCCATCTGGTTCTGCTGTTTGCACTTTTTCAATTGCCACCAATAGGCAGTGGAATACAGACACAGGAGAAAAAAAGGAAGAAGTTGAGTATCATAGAATAGTTGCGTGGAATAAATTAGGTGAACTTTGCGGTCAACTTCTAAAAAAAGGCAGAAAAGTTTATGTTGAAGGCAGGCTTCAGACTCGCAAATGGCAATCGCAAGATGGTTCTGAAAAAACAATCACAGAAATTGTTATAAGTGATATGGTTATTCTTGATTCAAAAGGTACAAGCATGCCCGAAAGTCAAGCTGGAGATTTTGATATTCCTGAAGATTTGGAGACTCCAGTTGTCGAAGAAGATGTCAAAATAGCTAGTAAAAAAGAAGAAAAAATACCTTCCGATCAAGTAGATGATGATATACCGTTTTGATTAATTCAGAAGGATTTAGAAATATATGGCAAGCAAAAAGAAAAAAGTTATCAAAAAACAAAAAATTGAGGTTCCATCAAAATGCGCTTTTTGCGAAGCTAAAAAAGAACCTGACTACAAAGATTATAAGTTCCTTGAAAAATTTTTGTCCGATAGAGCTAAAATTCTTGGGAAAGAAAGAACAGGTTTATGTAGCAAGCATGCCAGGAAGTTGCCACGGGAAATAAAAAGAGCCAGACATTTGGCTTTACTGCCGTTTAGCGCTTCAGTTTAGTTTTTGTTTTAGGTAACAGCAAAAGTGTTTTATCTTTTTTTGATTGAGTGATACAATTTTGATCTATGAAAGGTGCAAATGTTTCTTCAGGAAATGGTTTAAGTTTTGCTCTTTTAAGAAAGATATTGGTTTTAGTTTTTTTTGTAGCTTTAGGTTTTAGTCTTGGTTATTCTCTAAGAGATAATGGATATATTGTTACACATTCCAATTTTAGCTTAACAAAGGTCGATTCATATCCTAAAGTTACGATAAATAGGTCTGTCCCGCTAGAGAAGACAGATCTTGATTTTTCGTTGTTTTGGAAGGTTTGGGATATACTTTCTTCAAAGTATTATGACAAATCAAAACTAATTGATTCAGAGCTAGTCTATGGCGCTATTCGCGGCATGGTTTCTGCTGTAGGAGATCCTTATACATCTTTTTTTAAACCTGAAGAAAACAAAATAGTTCAAGAAGATTTGCAGGGTAGTTTTGGAGGGGTAGGAATAAATATTCACATGGTTAACAATCAACTTGTTGTTGAGGCCCCTGTTCCAGGTACACCTGCAGAAAGAGCAAATATTCAAGCAGGTGATTATATTTTAAGGATTAAAGATAAGGCTAAAAATGTTGATCGAGATACTGATGGTATAAGTTTAGGTGAAGCTGTGTCTTTGATTAGGGGACAAGTTGGCACAAAAGTTACTTTAAGTTTAATACGCGAAGGGGGTGATGAGCCTTTTGATGTTGAATTAACTCGTGCAATAATTAATGTGCCGAGTGTTTCACTTTCTTTTGTAGGAAAAGATTCCAATTTAGCTCATTTGCGAGTAAATAAATTTGCCGCTGATACTCTTAAAGAATGGAATGATGCGATTTCAGATATTGTCTTGAAACGAAATGTAAAAGGAATTGTTCTTGATTTGCGTAACAATCCTGGTGGTTATCTAACCCAAGCTGTGGATTTAGGAACTGATTTTCTTGAAGTAAATGATGTTGTAGTAATTGAAGATAATGGGAAAACTAAAAAAGAATACAAAGTGCAAAAATTAGGTCGTTTAAGATCCATGCCTGTTGTGGTTTTGATAAATAGAGGATCAGCTTCCGCTTCGGAAATTTTAGCAGGAGCTTTAAGGGACCATGGAAGAGCAAAATTAATTGGCGAGAATAGTTTTGGCAAGGGGACTATCCAAGAGCCTGTTGATTTAAATGGAGGAGGAGGCTTGCATGTAACTGTTGCCAAGTGGCTAACACCGAAAGGTGTTTGGGTTAATACTACCGGTCTTACACCAGATATAAAAATTTCTCAAGATAAACAAACTGAGGCAGATGAGCAATTAGAAGAGGCTGTTAAGTTTTTATCAGGTTAGTAAATATCTGGTATTTTTGATTTTGTAAATTTGTGTTAATTTAAATGTATGTGTAATAAATGTAAATGCATTTGAGTGTTAAAAACTTGCTTTTAAATTGTAAATGCTTTATAAACTTAAGGTGGTTGAATAGTTTATGAATAACCAAACAGCAAAAGGCTTTTTAATTGGTCTAAGTTTTAGTGTTATAACAATTGTTTCTCTTTTTGTAGGTGCCATAGCAGATCGTGTTTTTGTTTTTAAACCCTTGGATGCTTTTGTGCCAAGAAATGGGCAATATATATCGGACCGTTTCCCTGGTTTGGCTAATCAGCGTGTATTGTCTGAAGAGTCTGTTGTCATAGAAGTTGCAGAAAAAGCCTCTCCTTCTGTGGTTACTATTTCTGTACAAGTCCCAAGAAGAAGGATACTTAATTTTTCTCCTTTTGGAGGATTTAGTCAAAGATTTGAAGGAGGAGATCCGCAAGATATTGGTACTGGCTTTATCGTTTCTGAAGATGGTCTTGTTGTTACTAATAAGCATGTTGTATCAAATGCTAATGCTAAGTACAAAGTTATTACTAAAGACAATAAAGAATATGAAGTTGAGCAAATAAGTCGTGACCCTACCAATGATTTGGCTATTATCAAGTTAAAGGGGGCTTCCAATCTTACTCCTTTGGAGCTAGGTAGCTCAGAAAATCTTAAAGTGGGACAAATGGTTATAGCAATAGGCACAGCTTTGGGGGAGTTTAGGCATACTGTAACTACAGGTGTTATATCTGGATTAGGAAGAGGCATAGTTGCCGGTAGTGTATTTGAAGGTTATATAGAGCGACTTGATGATGTTATACAAACTGATGCTGCCATAAACCCTGGCAATTCAGGAGGACCTCTTTTAAATTCTGCTGGACAAGTGATTGGTGTAAATGTGGCTGTTGCGCAAGGAGCAGAAAATATTGGTTTTGCCATACCTGTTGATATCCTTAAAAAGGCTTTGAGTTTATATAGAGAAACAGGCAGTTTTGCTTCCAAGCCATTTTTAGGAGTGCGATACGAAATGATCTCTAAAGAGGTGGCTCTTTTAAATAAGGTTCCTCAGGGGGCTTATGTTGTAGATATAACCGAAGGCTCCGCGGCTGAGAAATCTGGAATTAAGCCTGGAGATATAATTACAAAAATTGATGATGAAGAAATAAATGAAAAAAGTTCTTTAGCTGATGTAATATCAAAGAAGAAACCTGGTCAAACGATAAGTGTGGAGATATGGAGAGATGGAGAAGTTGTTAAAATTTCTGCTACTCTTTCTCAGTCAAATTAGGAAATTCTTTCTTCAGGGATTTTTTGTGGATGGTTTTTCTGATAATATTTTTGGTTTGCAAAAGCACATTCATTTAATTACTTTCTTTGAGTAAAAAAGTTCAATTGTGAAGTTTAACAAATAACCAATCAAAACGATTATTATAAGAATGGTTGGTATAAATACTAGTGGTTCCAATTCCATAAAATTTGTTGGCTGACATGGTGCGAAAAGAAGACTGCAATTTCTGTGTCGCGCGAATGATGTGTGTGCAAAAAGATAAAAAGAATTGATTATTATTGTCATTATACCAGCAATTGAAAATATCCGATGTTTATCTTGGACAAAAGAAAAAACGATTGTTAATGAAATAGAAGAAAGGGGCAAGATTAAAAATAAAAATCCTATTATTAACGCATCGTCTAGTATGATATAATTTTGTTGCAGTATAAATTCTGAAAATATTCCATATATTTATCTAAATATTTATCTAAATAAAGAAGAAATTAACCATATTAACAGTGGAGCGTTTTGATCAAATTGTGTATCCCAATGAATGAGCAATCCTATTATAAGTCCCACCGAAAGCGCTATTCTAAACTTTTTTGACCTTAGGAAATTGATTATTGCTGTAAACATTAACTTGTAAATATAATCGCATGTTTTAAGTATCCTTTGCAAGTTTTTGGAGTTTTTAATTAATGTTTTTTGTCGCTTCTAATATTTTATCTAACTCTCCGTCTATGATTGTTTGCAAGTTACCCCATGATTTGCCAATTCTATGGTCTGTGATTCTATCTTGAGGAAAGTTGTAGGTTCTTATTTTTTCTGCTCTCATTCCTCTGCCTATTACACTTCTATAACCTGCTATTGTTTTTACTTTTTTTTCTTCTTCTTTTTGCCATAATTTCGCTCGTAAAAGTTCCATTGCTATTTCGCGATTTCTTTCTTGAAATCTTTCTTCCGATGCGGTGACAACTATTCCTGATGGCTTGTGAGTAATTCGTACAGCCGTTGAGACTTTATTTACATTTTGACCGCCGTGTCCGCCGCTTCGGTAAAATTGATACTCTATTTCGTCTGGTTTGATGACTATTTCTGTTTGGTTGATTTTTGGAAGCACTGCAACTGTTGCTGTAGATGTGTGAATTCTGCCTTTGCGTTCAGTTGCTGGGATTCTTTGCACCCGGTGGACTCCCGCTTCGTTTTTAAGCAGTTCAAAGACTCCCTCTCCTGAAACCATTAAAGTTGTTTCATCAATTGGTGCAACCTTCCAGTTTTTTTGTTGTGCATAGCGAAAATACATACGATAAAGATCCGTTGCCCAGATTTTGGCTTCGTCGCCTCCGGTTGCCGCTCGAATTTCAATATAAGCTGTCTGGTTAGATGAAAGTGTTTGGTTATGCATAAGTGGCGGGAAGTGAAGTAAAAGAAATACCTACTTAGAATTATTTTTCTTTTTTGTTTGTTTTCTTAGTTCAGCAAGCGTTTCGGGGCGTTCTAGCTCTTTTTGAATCTTTTTCTCTTTTTTAATTCTTCTTTTTTCGGATTTTGAAATTACCTTGCTTGAAGCTTTTTTCATTTTATTCATAAAGGCGTCAACTCTTCCTGCAGTGTCCACAAATTTCATTTGTCCTGTGTAAAAAGGGTGACACTTGGCGCAGATTTCCACTTGGTATTTGTTGATTGTTGAAGCGGTTACAAAAGTATTGCCACAAGCGCATGTCACAGTTACATTTTCAAACCATTTGGGATGAATTTGAGCTTTCATAGTAGCAGCATGATTATACTTGATTTATTTTTTGTGAGCAATATGAGTATGTTTTTTAGAATTTGTTTTGGTTTCCGCGATAAATATTCCTGTAATGACAATAATTGCGCCCAAGATAAACATTGGTGTTATTTTTTCGTTTAGAAAAATGACAGCAAGTGGCATCGAAAGAACAGGTGTAAGGTAACCGAATATTGCTGTTTGTCCAACCTCCAGAGTCTTTTGGGCTTTGGCGCGCAAAGCATATGCCGTTGTTCCTGATATAATTGCCATATAGATTACTCCTAAATGGTAAATGAAGTCTAAGTTTATCAAAGTGTTTATAAATTTGTTAATTCCCAAAAACACAAACGAAATGGGAATTAAAACAATAAATCCGATGGTAAAAGAGATATTTGTCAAAAAAAGTGGTGGTATTTTTTCTCTAACCAATTTTTTCAACAAGATCACAGATGCAACGTCTCCTGCTAAATAAACAAAAAGCAAAATGTTTCCGGCTATACTACTAAAGTTATCTCCTGCTTTAAGTATTGGTTCGACTATTGTAAATATTGTTCCTAAAAAAGCTATCAATGTGCCTATTTTTTCTCGTTTTGTTATGTGTTCGTTTAAGAAAACAACTCCCGCATAGGAAGTAATAAGTGGTCCGATTAAAGTGATTAAGGAAAGCTCAAGTACTGTTGTTTTATCTAGCCCTAGAAACAGAAATCCCAGAGCGAATGTGGTGGACAAAACCGAATATATGAAGATACCAAGCCATGTTTTTGGCTTATAACTATATTTGTTTTTCGTAAGAGTAAAGATTGCTATTGCGATTGCCGCGGATATTAAAAATCGATAGGTCAGAAAGGGGAGAGGAGATATACCGTCAAGAGTGAATTTTATAACCACTGCCGCGAATCCCCATATCAAAGAAACAATAAAAAGGAGAAAGAATGCGAATTGTTTGTGATTCATGGGCAAGAAATTATTAACCGCAAGTTTGTTTTTTTAGTTTTTTAAGAAAATTGATTTATCTTTTTGCAAATTTCTTTTGCTTTTACTTCTTCTTGATGTCCAGTTTTTAGATTTTTGATGATTGCGGTATCTTTTTCCGCTTCAGATGGTCCTACTACAATAAACCACGTCAATCCCTTTTTATCGGCATACTTTAACTGTTTGTCAAGTTTTGTTGATACATCTGGATAAATTTCTGCGCTGATATTCTGATTTCTTAACAGATTTACAATTTCTATAGATTTTTCTAGCAAGTTTTCTGAGAATACTGCAACCAAAGTTCCTAAATTACCTGCGCTTTGATTGAATAAATTAAGTTGAGTCATCGCATCAATTGTTCTATCAAATCCAATTGCAAAACCAACTGCTGGAATGTCAATGCCGCATAAATTTGCAATGAGCTTGTCATAGCGTCCTCCCCCAAGTAAGGATCCTGATTCGTAGCCTTTGGCTTTGATTTCAAAAATCGTGCTAGTGTAGTAGTCAAGCCCGCGAGCAAGAGCTGGAAAAAAGGCTATCGAATTCTCTGGCACACCTAAAGCTTTAGAGTGTTTTATCACTTTTTGAAGATAATCGCTTGGGGCTTGGTACTTCAGGAGTTCAAATAAATTGTCAATTGTTTTTGCGCTTAGCCCTTTTTGTGAAAGTTCACTTGCTACTTCATCTTTTTGTTTTTTGTCAAGTTTATCTATAGTCTGAATGACTGAAAGTTGCAAACTTTGGCTAATTCCTACTTGTTCTAATATATCAAAAAGTATGTTTCTGTCGTTTAAATAGATTGTTAATTCATTAAATCCTAGTTTTTTGTAAATCGCATAGGCAAGAAATATACACTCTGCATCGGCGAGTGGATCATGGCTGCCAAAAATATCCGCGTCGCATTGCAAAAATTCTCTGTATCTTCCTTTTTGAGTGTTTTCTGCTCTCCAGACTGTTTGAATTTGATATCGTCGAAAAGGCATTGGAAGATTTTGGTTATACATTGCCAAAACGCGAGCTGCAGGCACTGTTTGATCATAACGAAGGGCAATATCCCTGCCACCATTATCTTTGAATTTATAGATTAGTTTATCAGCTTCGCTCCCATATTTTCCGAGTAAAAGTTCTTGATATTCTAAAGCAGGGGTTTCTATGGGCTCAAAGCCGTGATTTTCAAAAACTTGTTTTATCACATCTATTGCGTAAGCTCTTTTTCTTGCTTCATTTGGCAAAAAATCGCGAAATCCTTTTAGAGTTTGAAGATTTGTAAGCATAGGTGTCATTATAACAACTACAGTTTTCGATCAAAAGCTTATTTCAAAACAAAACGAATAGACATTATCTTTTTGTGTTTTGTTTTTAGTACATTAACCTAAATATTGTTCTTGCTTCAAATTCATCTTTTTTTTCTTGTCCAACGGCGATAATTGTGTTGTTAGTTTTTATATCTGTTAGTTTAATTGGTTTGTAATTTGTCCGATCTTCTGTTTCAGATTTTATTTTCGCGTTTTTAGTTGGAATAAGTGTCATTTTTTTATCTTCGCCAATTTTAATTTCAAGCAAGTTTTTTGCGGTTTTTGTCACACTAGCTTTTATGAATTTGACACTTTCTGTTTCTTGGTAAGATGAAACAATTATTCTTAAAGCTTTAATTTCTTTATCTTCTATGTTAGATCCCAAAACGACAACATAATCTCCAATGGCAATGTCAGTTTTTGCAATTGTTTTTCTTGTTTTTTCATTTATTGCGGTTGTTTTATCATCAATGCCGATTATTTGTATTGTTCCGTCCAAGTTTTTCATTTGCAGATAGGTATCTGATTTGTCAGTGATTGTTCCCATAAAAGCCTTGATTTTTAATTCGGCAAATTTTGCTTTTTCTTGAGCTTTTTGTTCAGCACTTTGTGTAGCTGTATTTGGACTTTGACTTAATTGTTTTTGCAGTTCGCTTGAATAAAAAACTGTCATGTTTATTTGGTGGCTTTCGGGGATTGCAATTGTAATTTTGTTTTCACCTCCGTCTAAACTGATTTCTTGGTTAAACGCGCCTTGAGTGTCTGTTGTTGTTATATAGTCATTTTGGTTGTTTGAAATGACAATTTTGGAATTTGGTGTGGCTAAACCTTTAATGTTGACTGTTTCGTACGTAAACACATCTAGATTGTTTGGGTAAGCAATTACAATTTGGCTGTTGATGTTGGGTATTTTGGAAGTTTTAGTGGCAGATTGTTGAACTTGAGAACTTTCTTCTGTCAAAAATTTGTTGGTTTGCGTTTTAACAAGAGCATTATTTGTTCTCCATATACCAAAGGCTACTACAATTCCCAGCAAAATTCCTGCCAAAACTGCAAACAATGCTTCTTTTCGCATCTTAATTAAGTGCTTTAAAGAATATAGCACCTTGAGTACTATATCAGATAAAGGTTAGTATTTACAAATTATATCTTTTATATCTTGTTTTGTGGTCACACAAAAAACTTAAGCTTGTTCTGTAATTTTTGTTTTGATACTATGCATCTTAAGATTTGTAATTTTTTGTATGGATATTACTTATTTGGGGCATTCATCCTTTAAATTAAAAGGCAAAAGCGCGACAGTAGTTACAGATCCTTTTGATCCTGCTTTTGTTGGCATTAAATTTCCTACAACCGAAGCGGATATTGTTTGCGTTTCTCATCAGCACGCGGATCATAATTATTTGCAGGGAGTGGCAAATGCCAAAAAAGTGATTGACGCGCCTGGAGAGTATGAAGTTATGGGAGTGTCTTTTCTTGGATTTCCCTCATATCATGATGATAAGAAAGGAGAGCTTAGAGGTAAAAACACAATTTTTGTTATTGAAATAGATGGTTTTAGGATTGCTCATTTGGGAGATTTGGGGCATGTTTTAAGCGATCAGTTAATAGAAGAGATGGGATCTATAGATATATTGCTTATACCCACGGGCGGAGTCTATACCATAGACTCAGAAGTGGCGGCAAAGGTGGCGCAAGACATAGACGCTCCAATAGTTGTGCCGATGCATTATAAATCTGAGGGTTTATCGCAAAGCGCATTTGGAATGCTGGAAGAAGTCTCCGAGTTTGTGAAGGCTTACGCCATGCCGGTTGAAACTTTAGACAAACTTTCTATAAAAAAATCCGATGTCGCCGAAGAGAGAAAAATTGTTATCTTCAATAGAAAGTGATAATTTGATTTTTAGGTTGTTTCTTCTAATCTGCCCTGAAGAATAAGCTTTTTTGTAATTTTTGTAAAAAGTATTATGGCTGACAAATCACCACGAATACCTCCGCATTCTCAGGAAGCAGAGGAGTCTGTTGTTGGGTCCTTGCTTTTGGATAAAGACGCAATTGTTGCGGTGGCGGAGTTTTTGTCTCCTGATGATTTTTATGACGGCAGGCTTAAAGAAGTTTACCTTGTGGCGCTTGAGCTTTTTGACGAAAGAATTCCAATTGATGTTTTGACAATTTCTGAGCGGCTTAAAAAAAAGAAGCTTCTAAAATCGATAGGTGGTTTAACATTTTTGACTGACTTATCAAACAAGGTTCCCACAACCGCTCACGTTGAGCATTATGGCAGGATTGTTCGGGATTTTGCCATAAAAAGATCTCTTCTAAAAACCGCAAGCAAGCTTGTGGAGATGTCCACAGATGACAGCATGAGCGTTTCTGAGCTTTTGGACAAAGCTGAGTCTGAAGTTTATTCATTATCCACGCAAAGTTCTTCCAAGGGTTTTGAGCATATAAAAAATGTTTTGACTGTTAGTTTTGACAGATTGGATGAGCTTTATAAAAATCCCGGAGAAATGCGCGGGGTGGCAACGGGCTTTGCTGATTTGGATAAAACATTATCAGGATTGCAACCTTCTAATCTCATAATTCTTGCGGCAAGACCGGGTGTAGGGAAGACTGCCCTTGCCCTTAATATAGCTTCTTATGTGGCAGTAAAAAACAAAAAGCCTGTTGGTTTTTTTTCTTTGGAAATGAGCAAGGAAGAGCTTAATGACAGGCTTTTGGTTGCCCATGCGGAGATAGACTCTTGGAAATTAAAAACCGGCAGGCTCACAGAAGACGAATTTGCAAAATTATCCGAAGCAATGGGAATATTGTATGACGCTCCTATTTTTATAGACGATACTCCGGCATTATCCATACTTGAGATGCGAAGTCGCGCTCGCAGGCTTCAGGTGGAACAGGGGCTTGAGCTTTTGATAGTTGATTATTTGCAACTTGCCAGAAGCAGGAATTTAGAAAATCGTGTGCAAGAAGTAGGCGAAATCTCACAGGGGCTTAAAAATTTGGCAAGGGAACTTAAAATTCCTGTTCTTGCGCTTTCCCAACTCTCAAGAGCTGTGGAACACAGGGGGGAGAAAAAACCTCAACTTGCGGATCTTAGAGAGAGTGGGAGCATAGAGCAAGATGCTGATGTGGTGATGTTTTTGTATCGCGAAGACGACGAAAATATGAATAACATAGCGCTTGATGTTGCCAAACATAGAAACGGGCCTCTTGCTTCCATTAAACTATTTTTCAAAGGTGATCAGGTGAAATTTTATAGCAGAGAGACGGCAAGAGCTTAATAATTTGTTTATAAGTTTTTTCTCAAATGTTAAAATACGAAAGTTAAGCTTATTGATTTTTGCTTATGCCCAGGTGGTGGAACGGTAGACACGCAGGTCTCAAAAACCTGTAAGAGTAACATCTTGTGCGAGTTCAAATCTCGCCCTGGGCACTTGAAAAATTTTTTTATGCCTAATTTTTTCTATGCCTAAATTTTTGTTTGATGCCAAACACGAATCTGACCAAAGCAAAAAAAGCCAAAAACGATGAATTTTACACGCAATATCAGGATATCCAAAAGGAGGTTGAAGCCTATCTTGAATACAACCCGGACGCTTTTAAAGACAAAGTAATTTACTGCAATTGCGATGATCCCTTTGAAAGTAATTTTTTTAAATACTTTGTTTTAAACTTTAAAAAACTTGGGCTTAAAAAGTTGATTACCACAAGCTATAAACCATCTCCTGTCGCCAATACTCAGCTTGCCCTATTTGGCGACGATCCTACCCTTCCACCGCAAAAAGGCAGGCCTAAAGTTACCGCCAATAGATTTATTGTCAATGATGTTGCCGATGTTGATGAAAATGGCCAATTTGATTTGGAAGACATAGCCAAAATTCTCAAAGAAAACAAACACAACGAGTGGGAACCGTTAAAAGGTGATGGCGATTTCAGAAGCGAGGAATGCATAGAGCTTCTGAAGCAATCAGATATTGTTGTCACCAATCCGCCGTTTTCTCTTTTTAGAGAGTATGTCAGACAACTTATAGATTACGACAAAAAGTTTTTGATAATCGGTAATATGAATGCGATAACTTATAAAGAGATTTTTCCCCTTATCAAGCAAAATAAAATATGGCTTGGCGCAACAGGTAATGGTGTTGATATGGTTTTTGCTGTTCCTGAAGGATTCCCAGTTGATGAAAAATACAAACAAAAAGCTGCCAGATTAGGGTATGTTGGCAATTATACAAGGCTAGGGAATTCTTGTTGGTTCACCAACCTTGACCATGGCAGGCGACATCAGCCCCTAAAACTGATGACTATGGAAGAAAACAAAAAGTTCAACAAAAAGGTTCAAAACAATCCCGCGTGCTACCAGAAGTACGACAATTACGATGCCATAGAGGTGTCGTACACAGAGGCTATCCCAAGCGATTATGATGGTATAATGGGCGTGCCGATTAGTTTTTTGGATAAATACAATCCGGAGCAGTTTGAGATAGTGGGATCTAGTCGTGGTGTAAACCAAGATCCAAATGGCATTTATGGTCGTGGGGTTTTTATGAACGGGAAAGAGTTGTTTAAAAGAATTTTTATAAAGCATAGGAAATTATGAACACCACACTTCGCACAGATATAACAATCAAAGAAGTTTGCGAGGGCTTTGTCTATAACGAGCTTGAAGGCAAGGGGCTTTTTGGTTGGTCAGGCAGATTGGTAATTCAGCCGGAATACCAGCGAAATTATATTTACTCCAGCATGGATGGTGGGAAAAAGGAAATGGCGGTGGTCGAGTCTGTTTTGAAAGGTTACCCAATCGGCTTGATTTATTTTAATAAAGTTGCCGAGGATAAGTATGAAGTTTTGGATGGCCAACAACGCATCACTAGTCTTGGACGATTTATTACCGGTAAATTTGCTATTTTTGATGAACATGGAAATCCGCAATATTTTCATAATATGTCCTCTGACAAAAAACAAAGAATTTTGGATACCAAACTTCTCATTTACATCTGCGAGGGCACAGAAAGCGAAATAAAAGAATGGTTCAAGACAATAAATATTGCCGGCGTGCCGCTTAACGAGCAGGAGCTTTTGAACGCTGTTTATTCTGGTCCTTTTGTAACTCTGGCGAGAGCGGAATTTAGCAACAGTCAAAATGCTAATGTGAATAAATGGAAAGCGTATGTGAGAGGCAATGTCAACAGACAGGATTTTTTGCGCACTGCTTTAGATTGGGTAAGCCGCGGCAATGTAAGCGAATATATGAGCAGGCACAGGTATGATGATAATATCGATGAGCTTAAAACTTACTTTAATACGGTTATCGATTGGGTATCAGGGGTTTTTATTGATGTTAAAGACGAAATGTGCGGGTTAGAGTGGGGGAGAATGTATGAAGAGTATCATGGAAACTCCTATAATCCACAAGAAGTTTCCAAGGAAGTGTCCCGACTTTATGCCGACCCGTATGTGAGAAACAGAAAAGGCATTTTTGAGTACATTCTAGGCGGAATGCAAGACACTACCCTTCTTGATGTTCGCGTATTTGATGATGCTATAAAGAAAACCGTTTATGAAAGACAAACTCAGCAAGCAAAAGCAAACGGAATTTCTAATTGCCCGCTTTGCACGCTGGGAAATGATTCAAACAAAATAAAGATTTGGGATTTTTCGGAAATGGACGCGGATCATGTGACGGCATGGAGCAAAGGTGGCGGAAGCACCATGGAAAATTGTCAAATGCTTTGCAAAACTCACAATCGGGCAAAGGGCAACAGGTGAATTTTGAAAATTCAAGTATTTCAAGGATTTTGCATCTGGCTTTGATTTTTAGATTTTTTAAAGTAAAATACCCTTTGAGGTAGGTAAAATTTTATGATAAGCGCTTCTGATTTAAGAAACGGGACAGCGTTTTTGCACGATGGCAAACCGCACAAAGTGCTTAAGTACACTTTCATAAAAATGGGCAGAGGCGGAGCCACAGTGCGTGTTTTGGCAAGAGATTTAATCTCAGGATCTGTTGTTGAAAAAACTTTTTCTTCTTCGGTCAAAGTTGAAGAAGCAAAAACAACTAAACGTACTCTTCAGTACCTTTATCAGGATGGTGCAAATGTGGTGTTCATGGATCCTTCAAATTATGAACAGTTGGAAGTGCAAAAAGATGTTTTGGAAAATGAGCTTCCTTATATCAAAGAGGGAGAAACTGTTACTGTTGTGCTCTGGGAAGATAAAGTTTTGGGTGTAGATATTCCTCCCAAAGTGATTCTAAAAGTTGCAGAGACAGATCCTGGTGTCAGGGGTAATTCAGCTTCAAATATGTACAAGTCTGCAGTTTTGGAAAATGGAATTTCCGTGCGCGTCCCTCTTTTTGTGGAAAAAGGAGATAAAGTAAGAGTCGATACAAGAACAGGCGAGTATGTTGAAAGGGTAAAAGAGTAAAGTTATCCAAATATCCAATACAAAGCGGCGGAAATAGTTAAAACTTGAGTGATGATTCCCCAGAAGAAATTTGTATCATTTTGGATAGATTTTTGAAACTTAAGCCAAATTTCAAGAAATTTTGATCTGTATTTTGTGAAAAACAATGGAGCTTCTATCACATCGGGCAAAACTGCCGCAAAGCAACAAAGCATGGAGATTGCAAATTGTTTCCAATTAAAAATTATCCCTTGATTCGGATCTTGTGTATAAGAAATTGCGATTGAAATTGCGGTTCCAATTAGTAGAGCAAGAATAACATCTGCAGATATTATAAAAACGCTTTTTTTTGTAATGTGACCAAATTTTCGTTTTTCTGTGGAGATGTGAGGGTTCCAGTGAGGTACAGTGTCAAGCACAAAATGGCTTGCAAAGGAAAGAGGAATGGCAAGAAAAGGATTTACGACTTTAGCGGCAAGTGCGGCCCCTACTACTACATGGGGAGTCTCTAGCATAAACTACTAGAAATGTTACTAGGTGGAAGTTTTAATGTCAAATTTGTATCATTAAATTCAAAACTAAAATGTATTTTGCGTTAGAAATATTTTTCTTTCTGTTTTTGTCTCTTGTTGGAATATTTTTCTTATGGAGAAGGTTGCGTGAAGATTTGTCAGAAAATTTAATTTTTTCTCTCGGGCTTTCTATATTTGGCTTGACTTCGTTATTTCTAATCCCGTCTTACTTTTACAAAGATGCAATTTTTTGGTTTGTTTTACTAGGTTTAGGAGTATCTGTTTATATCCAGTCCAAGAAAAAGAAAGTTAAGTTTTTTGAGATTGTTGATGTTTTGACAATTTCTTGTTTGTGGTGTTTTTTTGCAAGAGCGGCGATTTTGCTTGGATTTAAACGCGATTTTGCTGAATTGATTAATTTTTGTTCTGTTGTGTCTTTAATTTTTTTGTATCATTTTGTTTTTCGATCTTATAAACAATTTGTTTGGTATAAATCAGGGAGAATTGGAATTGCTGGGGTTATAACTTTATTCGCCTTTTTTTTAGGAAGATTTTTAGTTGGAGTTTTTTTGCCAGATGTGTTAAGCTTAAATTCAAGATTAGAGATGAGTTTTTCACTGTTATTTTTGTTTTTGGTACTATTTGGTTTTTACAAATTGAATAAAATATGAAAAAAAACAAAAATTTAAATATTAATTTTAAGGATAATTTTCTTATTAAAGTTAAAAGTTTCTTAACAAAAAGGTTATCTCAACTTCAAAAAACTAAAGTAAATGTTTCTAGTTCTGATCCGTTTTTGGATAATTCTCGGTTATCTGATAACGCTTCTATTGATACTGATGCAGCTGAGCAGTATGGACACATTATAACTAGTTCGCTTAAGTCTGAGGTTGATAAAAGAATTATTCAAGTTAAAAAAGCTCTTAGCATGATAAAAGTGGGTAAATATGGGATATGTGAAGATTGCGGAAAGATGATAGACACAGGCAGGCTTATGGTAGAGCCGGAAGCCACCATGTGTGCAAAATGCGCCCAAAAAAGGGAATAATTTTTTTATCTGCCACTTAGCTAAATTATAATGTTGACTCCTGAAATAATTTTTGAAGACGAATCCCTTTTAGTTATCCTAAAGCCTGCCGGATGGGTAGTAAATGATGCTAAAACAGTTAAGACAACTTTTGTTGTGCAAAATTGGTTGTCAAAGAATTTCAAATACCCTATTGTTGATAATTATGAATGTAGAAATGGAGTAGTGCATAGATTGGACAAAGAAACTAGCGGAATACTTCTTGTTGCCAAAGATAAAGATGCTTTTGAAAACTTGCAATCTCAATTCAAAAATCGAAGTGTACAAAAAACATATTTGGCTCTTTTGCATGGGGTTCCCAAAAAGCCAAAAGGTACAATAGATGCTCCTGTTGGCAGACTTCCTTGGAACAGAGAAAGATTTGGTGTTTATTCTAGTGGCAGACAAGCTTTAAGCGATTACGAAGTGGTTGAGGTATATGTAAAAGGGAACGAAAAGTATTCTTTGACTAAGTTTTATCCTAAAACTGGCAGAACGCATCAAATTAGGGTTCATGCTAAATATTTAGGAAATCCAATAGTTTCGGATAAGTTTTACGCTGGCAGAAAAACAGCTAGAAAAGACAGCAAATTTTGTCAAAGATTATTTTTACATGCTTCGGAAATTGTTTTTTCGCATCCGCGTTCAGGCGAAAAGTTAACTTTTAGTTCAGATTTGCCTTCAGATCTGCAAGAAGCATTGAGAAATTTAAGTTCTTCTTAAAAATTGAGTTTGCCAAATGATTTTTAAGCTTTTACACTAAAGCAAATGGATTTTGCTCAAATCGCAATCGTCATCGTAATAGCCGCCGGATTTGGCTTTATTGCAAAAACAATAAAACAGCCTTTGTTAGTTGGTTATTTAATAGCAGGGATTGTTGTTGGTGCTTTTGGGATTATTTCCAATACGAAAGATTTAAAGACGCTTTCACAAGTTGGTGTAACGCTTCTTTTATTTTTGTTGGGGCTTGAAATGAAACTTTCGGAATTGCCAACTATTGGCAAGCCCGCCTTAATTACAGGAATTGGACAAATTGTTTTTACCTCTATAATAGGTTATTTTTTGGCGCTGATTTTGGGTTTTGATACATTACAAGCCTTGTATATATCTGTTGCTCTTACTTTTTCTTCAACAATTATTATGGTTAAACTTTTATCTGAAAAAAAAGACTTGCAAAGTTTATATGGAAGAATTGCGATTGGTTTTTTGTTAGTTCAAGATTTTGTAGCAATACTTATTCTTCTTTTTTTAGCTGGAATTTCAAATGGTAATGCCGATTTGTTGACTATATTTTATACCTTAGCTAAAGCTTTGTTTTTATTTGTTGTAGTGTGGTTTTTATCAAAAAGAATGATTCCTTTGATTTTTGAAAGATACTTTACTTCTTCA
Source organism: Patescibacteria group bacterium (assembly GCA_026416845.1). Lineage (GTDB taxonomy): Bacteria > Patescibacteriota > Microgenomatia > UBA8517 > UBA8517 > JANWVB01. Next base: position 67,424 of record JAOAEL010000002.1, on the reverse strand, counting down.
ACTGAGCTTTTATTCATTGCAAGCATTGCTTGGGCACTTGGATTTTCATCTTTTGTCGCCGGCCCACTTGGTTTTACTTTGGAAGTTGGAGGATTTTTGGCCGGACTTGCTCTTTCTAATTTGCCTGAACACTTGCAAGTCGCAACTAGAGCCAAGCCACTTCGCGATTTTTTCTTGACAATTTTTTTTGTTGTCTTGGGTACAGAGCTTGCTATGGAAGGGGAGTTTGTATCTATACTTCCAGAAGCTTTAATTTTTTCAGCTTTTGTTTTAATTGGCAATCCGCTGATTGTTTTAATACTTTTGGGAATTATGGGTTACAAGAAGCGGACTTCATTTATGGCCGGGCTTACGGTTGCGCAAATATCAGAGTTTTCTCTTATATTAATGGCAATTGGACTTTCGTTATCTCATGTCACGCAAGCGGATGTTTCTTTGGTAATTGTTGTTGCTGTTATCACAATGACCTTGTCTACTTATATGATTATGTATTCTGACAAAATTTATGTTAGATTGCAGCATTTATTGAGTTTTTTTGAGAGAGCAAAGCATAATCAGGCTGAGAAGTTTACTAAATTATCCTATGAACTTAAAGATCATTGTGTGATTGTTGGTTGTGACAGGAGTGGGCATGTCATTTTATCCAAACTTCTTAGATCTTACGAAAAATATGTGGTTGTTGATTTTAATCCCAAGATATTTGACGAACTTTCCAAAGAAGGGGTAAATATTTTATTTGGTGATATTTCGGATCCTGAAATATTGGAAGCTGCAAATGTGGTTAGGGCAAAAGTGATTATAACTACCTTTGGTGTTTTAGCGGATAATCTTAGGATTTTAGAATACCTAAGGATGAAAAAGTCAAAAGCGATTTTTATAGCAATTGCGGCGAATATACATGAGGCGAGAAAGTTGTATAACGAAGGAGCTTATTATGTTGTAGTCCCTGAAATGCTTGCAGGGTTTCATATTAAAACTATATTTAAAAATGGTAGATTTGATATCAAGAAGCTTGATTCTTTGAAAAGTTTAGCAATTATTTAATTTTAGGATGACTGCTCGTAGTAGGAAGATTAAAAAAAGCTTAAATTTTTTTTCATATTTTTTGAATTATCAAAAATTTGTTTATCTTTTGTTGTTTATTTTTTTATTTTTTTTCTTTTTTCTTTTTTTTAGTTTATCACAGGAGAAATTGTGGGATGGGAAGTCAAAATTAAGTTATGTAGTTTATAAAGAAAATGAGCATATACAAGTTGTTGTTTTTGATCCTTATTATAAAGAGTTGACGAATATAGTGATTCCACAAGACACTTTTGTGAATTTAGCCAGAGGGTTAGGTAAAACTAAGATTAAAAATGTTTATAACATTGGAATTAATGAAGGTTTAGGAGGGCAGCTAATTTCTGAAACTGTTACATTGTCACTTGCTTTGCCTGTTTATCATTATGTTTATGGAAGGAGTTTAAAATTTGAAATAGGATCGTTTATAGAGAATTTGAAATTTGTTTTTTTTCATTTAGATTCTAGCTTTTCTTTTGCGGAAAAGGTTAATTTTGCTTTACAAACTATTTTTAGCAAAGATATAAAACAAACTACTATTAATTTGGATCAAACTAGTTTTTTACGTAGGGCTATTCTTGTTGATGGTTCTGAAGGTTACATAAAAACCCCATTTATGCCACAGCTTGTTCAATCGCTTTTTAATGTAAGCGATGAAGTTTTTACAGTTTCTATTATGAACTATGTAGGTTCTACTGTTGATTTAGATGAAATTAAAGATACATTTGCATCTTTGGGTGGTAAAGTTATATTGGCAAAGGAGATTCAAGACAGAAAAAATGCATATTTAAAAGATGGTAGGAAAATTTTTTGTGAATTAAAAGTGAATGATAAGCAATTAGCGAAGGAAATTAAAAAATATTTTCAAATGTGTAATTTAGAAGTTTTTGACAAAGAAAACAAAAATTTAGAAATATTTTTTCTTAGTTTAGAAGAATAGTTAGAAGTTAAATTTTTTATTCTTTTGATTTTTCAGTATAAATTTCTTCAAATACTTCTTCTTCGTCTTCGCCTAAACTTTCTTTAATTTCATCTTCTTCATGAACCAATTCTGGAGGTGTGAATGCTATATAATTTATTTTTTCAGTTGGGAAGGATGGAATATCGCTGTACTTTTTTGGTCTTGTAATTTCTCTAATCAAAACACTGACTCCATTTTTATCTGAAGATATGATTACTCCTGAATAAGAGTATCCAAGAGAAAATAGCTTTTTTATTCTGGCGGAAATATCATCTGGTAGTTTTCCAATGTATTTGTTTTGCTGAGAGATGATTGAAATTTTGTGAGCACTAATCACTAATTTTACTGGATCTCCGGCATCAAGTTCTGCTATAACTTCAGGGTTTGAAAGGTGCTTAAGAAATACCACCTTTGTTTTTCCGGGTTCTTCTAAAAATACTTGAGGATTTGATACTTTTGAAAATGAACCATTTTTGGGACATCTGAAATTTTTCCATTTTGTTAAAGTTTTGATAGCTATTGAATTATAAGGATCTATGCGAAGTACTTCTTGCAAGGTTGCTTTGGCTTTTTTGATTTTGTTTATTTCTGCATACGCACGAGCGAGTCTGGTTAAAGCATCAACATCTTTTGGATTTTGATCTAATATTTTTTTGTTTAACAAAATGGCTTCTTCCCACTCTCCAGATAGGGCGGCTGAAATTGCTGCTTGAACAAGTTCTTCATTCATGTTTGGCAGAAATTTTATTATTTAGTTTTAGTCAACAAGTCTTTTCAATTGAGTATAAATATGGCTAAATTTATGTCAAGAGTTGAAGTTTTTGATTTTAAATAGTGATTTTTTGTTAAAATAAACTTATGTCTGGACATTCTAAATGGTCTACTATTAAAAGACAAAAGGAGATTAACGATCAAGTTAAAGGCAAAATTTTTACTAAACTTTCTCTTGCCATTTCAGTGGCGGTTAAGACAGGTGGAGGAGAGGATCCTGAAACTAATCCAAAGTTAAGAGCTGCAATAGAAGCTGCTCGTTCTGCTAACATGCCAAAAGAAAATATAGAGAAAGCAATTAATAAAGCTAAAGAAAAAGGAAATTTGGAAGAAGTTATATACGAAGGATTTGGACCTTCGGGTATAGGTGTACTTGTGGAGGTGGCTACCGATAATAAAAATCGGACATTTCAGGAAATAAGAAATATTTTTGAAAAAAATGAAGGGAATATGGCGACACCAGGAGCTGTTTCATATGATTTTAAACAATTTGGAATTATAGTAGTTGCAAAGTCTGAAAATCCCGATGAACAAGTTTTACTTTTGATAGATTCTGGAGCTGACGATATTCAAGATGTTGGTCATGGTTTTGAATTATTAGTTTTGTTCGAAAATATAAATCTGGTAAGAAATTTTTTATCACAGAATAATCAAAAAATTATATCTATTGATATCGTTAGAAAAGCCAATAATCCAATTAAAATTTTGGATTTAAAAGTTTGTGACAAAATAAAACAGCTTTTAAATGCTTTAGAAGAACATGATGATGTGCAAAAAGTTTTTACAAATGCATTAATTTAAAAAAAATTTATTTATGAGTAAAAGGTTAAAGATTATATTAACTTCAATTCTAGCTTCTTTGGGGTTTATATGTGTACAGTTTATAAATTCAAATTATAAAATTCATAGCATATTTTTTTTATCTGTAGTTGTAACAATTTTAATAGCATGGTCTTTAAAAGAGTCTTTAAAATTTAATGCTTCTATTATTTTACTTGTTTTGCCTGCTTTTTTTACTATTGGTGTTGGTTTTTTTTGGTTTTTGCTTCCACCCAGTTTTCTGACAAGGTTGATTGTTGTTTTGTACGGACTTTTGATGTATTTCTTGATTCTTACCATAAATGTTTATTATGTTTCTACAATTAAAACCATTGCTTTATTTAGAACAGCAAAGGCTGGGGGATTTGTATTTACAATAGCGACTTTTTTTTTCTTATTTGATGCAATACTTTCTTTTGGATTGCCAGTTTACTTAAATGTTTTATATGTTTTTTTAGTTTCTTTTCCTATTTTTCTTCAGGGTTATTGGGTAGTCAGTTTAGGTACAAAGTTTTCTTCTAAAATATTTCAAATTAGTGTAATTTCATCTTTAATATGTGCTCAAATTTCTGCTGTAGTTTATTTTTGGCCTGTAAGTATAGTTGTGGGATCTTTATTTTTAACAACAACTGCTTATGTTTTACTTGGTTTAGGGCAATCGCATTTGGAAGAAAGATTATTTGTTCAAACTGTTAGAGAATATTTAATTTTGGGTGCTGCAATATTTATTGGAATGTTTGGTGTTACTTTATGAGGTGAAAGTTTAATTTTACTTCTGTTTAAATAGACTAAGGAGATAGGGAGAAGGGGATAGTAGATTTTAGTTTTTCGAGACAGTAGTCCTATAGTTTTAAAATTTGCCAGCAACACTTTTCACGATGCAAACTTATTTTTTCACAATTTTTATCTTTTTTTATCTTTGCATTTACAATTTTTTATGAGTTAATTAGTATTTTTTTGCATAGATATATTTACGAGCGGTACTGGAGATTGTGGATATTTATCCTTAACTATTTAAGTGTGTTTTAAATTTTAACAACAGAGTACATAAAATAAGTAATGTAAATAATTCAGAAATTTAAGATAAATGCTTTCTTGCTGTTCTTTCCTAACCCTATTTTTTTGTAAAAAAATTATTTTCTTGTTTTGAGAAAAATTGTCGTACAATATAACTTTTACGACGCAATTTATGAATTTATTAGAGTAGGGCTTTTTGTATAATTTTTATTTTTTGGTATTTATTTTTCACTTGATTTTATATTTTTTAGTCTTTTATTAAATTTTGACCAAGTTTGTCTTTTGACAAATTTATCTTGATTTTTGAAATCCTAATTTATACCGAAAATTGGTTTTAAATTTTTAATCATTTTGTTTTTTACTACAATCCATTGTTTTTTAATTGTATATCAGGCGATAGTTTTATTGTCTTTTAAAAAAGAAGGGCTTTAAAATCGGTTTTAAAAAGTTTCTAAATTTCTAAAACTAAGAGATATTTTAAAAATTAAACTTATGATAAAAAAATGGTTATTTATTGTTGATTTAAAATTATTAATAAAAATTCTTTAGAAAAAATAATCCGGTTTAAAGTTAAATTTGTTGATAGATTTTGATTAAATAAATTAAATGTTGTTGAAAGTCAAAATAATTTTGAAATCAGTTAAATAATTTAATAAGTAATTGACAACCATTGTCGCACAATATTGACTAGATTAAATTTGTATTTTATGATTTAAGTCACAATTATTTTTCATATGCCCAAAACTGCCCTACTTGCCAATCAAAATAAAATTGCTAAGCATGTTTTTGATTTTTTGGAATATTTGGAAATAGAAAAAGGGTATTCTCCCCTAACCCTTCGCAATTATCGACATTATCTTTTGAGATTTTGCAGTTGGTATTCAAAGTTAAATCCTGAATGTAGCTTGTTTGACATTAATCCTGATGTTATAAGGCAATACAGGGTTTATTTATCTCGACAAACTGATGGCAAGGGCAGGTTTCTTGGCCGTAAAACTCAAAGCTATCATGCAATTGCTATTCGTTCTTTTTTGCGTTGGCTTTTAAAGAATGACTATAATGTCATGTCTCCTGACAAAATAGAATTACCCAAAATATCAGAAAGGCAGGTGAAATTTTTGACAGGCGAGCAAGTTGAAAGGCTTTTGAATGCTCCTTTGCTATCTTCTGTAGCAGGCAAAAGGGACAAGGCTATATTAGAAGTTTTGTTTTCCACTGGTCTTAGAGTTTCTGAACTTGTGAAACTTGATCGCGATAAAGTTGATCTTCAAAGGCGCGAGTTTGGTGTTGTAGGCAAAGGAGGGCGCGCTAGAGTAGTTTTTTTGTCGGCAAGGGCGGCGGATTGGTTGTCAATTTATCTTAATGCCCGCAATGATAAATTTAGTCCACTTTTTATACGTCATCGTGGCAAAATTGATCCTACGAAAGTTGATGACGATTTTAGGTTAACAGTTAGATCAATCCAAAGAATTATCAAGAAATATGGGCAAAAAATTAAATTGCCAATTGATGTTACTCCACATGTGATTAGACATAGCTATGCAACAGATTTGCTGATGGCGGGAGCTGATCTCAGGAGCGTTCAAGAAATGCTCGGACATAAAAATGTGTCTACGACGCAAATTTATACTCATGTGACACACAAAAGACTTCGCGAGGTGTATGAGAAGTATCACCGGCGTAATTAGTTGAAAAGGTTTTTATTTGTGGTTTAAATAAGTATTTCTTATAATCCTACATGTTTTAATTTTTATGTGAATATTTCCAAAGAGAAAGAATTGAATCCTAACACACCAGAGATGGAATTATTTTTTGAATTTGCCGAGTCAGCTTTGCGTGTTATTCAAACATATCAAAGCGAGTTACAAGAAGATCAAATTAACAAATTATGATATTTTACTGGAGGGGACAAACAGAAGAAGCTCGCAATTGCCCTTAAAGAAATTGACGAGTTTTATGAAAAAGTTGATAAATGGTTAAACTATCCGTATAGTATGAGGTAGGTTTCAATTATTTATTAAATTAGATTTGTATTCTATTAATAATGGTGCAAGTCTAACAGATGAGATTGTTGCACAATCGTACAAACCGGCTGGAAAGACAAGGCAAATTTCGCCAAGTGTAGAAAATATTCTTGTAAATGCATATGATAAGGCTGGTAAAGAAGCTTTTTTGTTAATTCGCACAGTATGTTTACCAAAATCCGAAAACTGAACGAACTGTGGTCCTATACGGTCCGGCTGTAGAGTTAGGAGGTAGCGTTGGTGCTTATGCTATTTCTTATATTGGATTTACTCCACACCGTTATGGACCTATTTTAGATTTTAGATAGCGGTATAAATTCAAATGATTTCCAGAAAATTATAAATGACTTCAATAATCCTGAGGGTAATTTTAGCAAACTGAGGTATTCAAAGTCCTAAGGATTAATGATATTGTATTCAGTAATTTTGCTTGTAAGTTAGTTAGTTTCGTTATTCCCTTTACTAAGCGCGGCGATAGCTGCCACACTGTCATCGCTTTTTGCAAATCGCATTAGAATAACTCCCTGTGTCGATCGCCCAAGTTCAGGGATATCTTTTATTGGGAGTTTGATTACAACTCCTGCTTTGCTTGTTATAACTACTTGCTCGGTGTCTTGAGTAATCATTACTTCAGCGGCGAGTGGTCCTGTTTTTGCTGATATAGTAGCTACCCTTACACCCTTCCCTGCTCGTTTTTGGATAGGAAAAAGATTAATAGGTGTTCTCTTCCCCATTCCTTTTTCAGAGATTGTCATGATTTGTCGATATAGCTTTGCTTTTTTGTTGTCTGATGTTGGTTCAACCACAGGAAAAACTTCCATTCCTATGACTGAATCGTTTTCTAAAAGAGATATGCCTGTTACCCCTGATGTGCTTCTGCCCATTGGGCGCACGTTTGATTCAGGAAATCTTATAGATTGACCTAGTTTTGTAATCATTAGAATATGATCTTCTCCGCTTGTTTCGTGTACAGAAACAAGTGAATCGTTTTGATCAAGTTTAATTGCTATAAGTCCACTCGCGCGCATATTTGCAAATTCTGATATTGCCGTTTTTTTGATTGTTCCTTTTTTTGTTGCCATTACAAGATATTTACCTTTTTCGTTAAGTGGCAAGATTGACATTATTTTTTCTCCTTGTTCCAGATTGATAATATTCACAATCGCTTGTCCTTTGGATTGACGGGATCCTTCGGCAATTTCCCATGCTTTTGCTCCATAAACTTTTCCTTTGTCTGTGAAAAACAAAATTGTGTCGTGGCTTGTCGCAGAGATTAGGTGTTCAATTTCGTCTTCTTCTTTTGTTGTCATTCCTGTTACTCCTTTACCGCCTCTTGCTTGTGATCTATAAGTGGCTCGCGGAACTCGCTTTATATAACCTGTTTTAGTAACGGTGATGAGCACTTCTTCCTTGGGGACTAGATCCTGTTCAGAAAATTCACCTATTTTGGATTTATATATTCTTGTTTTTCTCTCATCTTTGTACTTCTCTTTTATTTCAGATGATTCACTAGCAATGATTTCTAATACTTGTGTTGGATTTTCTAGAATTGCCACTAATTTGTCTATTAATTTTTTGATTTCATTATATTCATTCTCAATTTTCTCTCGTTCCAAAGCCGCAAGTCTTCTAAGTTGCATATCCAGAATAGATATGGCTTGGATTTCTGAAAATCCAAATTTGGCAATCAAATTTATTTTTGCGTCTTCTTGCGTTTGGGATGATCGAATTGTTTGAATTACTTCGTCTAAGTGATCTAAAGCGATTTTGTAGCCTTCTAATATATGAGATCTTTTTTTCGCTTCTGTCAGATCAAAAATTGTTCGTCTTGTTACTACTTTTTGTCGGTGTTTGATGTATTCAACCAAAATCTGTTTGAGATTTAGAGTATGAGGGACTCCGTCCACGAGAGCGACAAAATTAGCCGGAAATGTGGTTTGAAGTTTAGTATGTTTATAAATATTATTTAGGACTGATTTGGGTTTTGCGTCTCGTTTCAGGTCAATTGCGATGCGAAGCCCTTCTTTGTCAGATTCGTCTCTTAAGTCAGCAATGCCAACTATTTTTTTGTCTTTCGCAAGATTGGCAATTGTTGCCACAAGATCGGCTTTGTTGACTTGATATGGTATTTCAGAGATTATAATTTGCGTTTTGCCTTTTTGTCCCTCCACAATTTCTGCTATTCCCCGCACTACAATTTTGCCTCTTCCTGTAGCGTAAACATCTTTTAAGCTTGCCGCATCGTAAATAGCCCCTCCAGTTGGGAAGTCAGGTCCCTTGATAATTTCCATTAATTCGTCAATAGTTATGTCTGATTCAAAGCTGATACTATCGGTGCGGATTGTGTTTGTTTTTTGTTCTTTTCCTTCCGCAATCAGGTTTATTTTTTGGATTGCTTTTTCTATTTCTTCTTTGTAAGTTTGTTCATTAACTACTACCCTACCCTTTTTAATGGTTTCAATTATGGCTGTGCAGACTTCTTTTAAATTATGAGTTGGTATTTTTGTTGCCATACCAACTGCAATGCCTTCTTCTCCCTTGAGTAACAAATTGGGAATTTTTGCCGGAAGGTATAGTGGTTCCACGTCGGAGTCGTCATAAGTTGGCACGAAATCAACCGTATCTTTGTCTATGTCCGCAATCATTTCCATTGCTATTGGTTTAAGTTTTGCTTCGGTATAACGATCTGCCGCTGGTGGATCTCCGTCAACCGATCCAAAATTTCCCTGCCCCCAAACAAGTGGATAGCGAAGAGAAAAATCTTGCGCGAGTCTAACTAATGCGTCATAAATTGCCATATTCCCGTGAGGGTGGTATTTGCCCATTGTCTCTCCCACTATCTTGGCGCATTTTATGAATTTTGCTTGTGGAGTCAGATTCATCTGGCTCATCGCGTACAGGATTCTTCTATGCACAGGTTTTAGCCCGTCTCGCACATCCGGAAGCGCCCGTGCCACTATAACACTCATTGCGTAATCCAAGTAGGACTTTTGCATTTCTTCCACAATCTTTGTGGGGATAATCTTGCCGATAGACATAGAAAATTAATTTTTTTAATTCAAGTTTTGTTGAAAAAAATTAAGCTATTTAGCCGCCAAACATCAGACATTGTAGAGTGTTTGATTTATTTTATCAAGCAAAACGTGCCAAGAAGCGTTATTTTTTAAAATGGCGTTGGTATCTTGTTATACTCTCTTTGACTGTTTTTATTGCCTTTTCTTTTGCTTGCCATCCTGTCACTTTAACCCATTTGCCCGGCTCGATGGTTTTATAATTTTCGTAGAAGTGCTTGATTTTGTTTTTTAGCGCTTCCGGTAAATTTTTGATATCATCAATTTCAGCATAAACTGGATCAACTTTTGCTTTTGGCAAAGCGATTAATTTAGCGTCTTTTCCTTCTTCGTCTTCTGTTGCAAGCATACCAATTACTCGACATTCAACAAGAGTACCTGTTGATATTGGTTGACTTGCAATCACCACTATATCAAGCGGGTCTTCGTCTTCGCTCCATGTGCCTGGGATAAAACCATAATTAAAAGGATATGTAAAAGCTGTGTACAAAAACCTATCGGCGGAGATTATGCCAAGTTCCTTATTGTACTCATATTTTATTTGACTTCCCACTGGTATTTCAATTACTACATTTACCAGTTTTTCTGGATCGCCTGCGGGAATATCGTGGAGCAAATTCATACAAGCTATTATAAAACAAAAATAAAAACTTTGGCAATTATGAATGCATAAGCATATTACAAAAATGATTCTTTCGCATAAATAAGATAATTTTAAACATCCAAATTTGCCAGTTTTGCGTGTGTTTGGATGAATTTTTTGCGTGGCAAGACATCCTCGCCCATAAGCATGGTAAATATTCTATCTGCTTCTTCAGCGTCTTCGACACTTACTTGTTTTAGAATTCTTGTTTCGGGATTCATAGTTGTTTCCCAAAGTTCTTCCGCGTTCATTTCTCCCAAGCCCTTGTATCTTTGAATAGAATATTTTGTTTCTCCAAGAGATTTAACATATTCATCCTTTTCTTCGTCTGTATAAACATATTTAACTGTTTTGCCATGTGTTATTTTGTAAAGCGGCGGCATTGCTATGTAAACATGTCCATTTTTTACAATTTCTGTAAGGTGTCGGTACAAAAATGTAAGATGCAAGCATTTTATGTGGCTTCCATCCACATCTGCGTCGGCCATGATTATAATCCTATGGTATCTGAGTTTTGATATATCAAACTGATCCCCTATTCCTGTGCCAATTGCAATAACCAAGTCTTTGAATTTATCCGATGAAATGACTTGATCAAGTCTTGCTCTTTCAGTATTTAACACTTTGCCAAAGAGTGGAAGTATTGCCTGTGTTTTTCTGTCTCGTCCAGATTTTGCCGACCCGCCTGCCGAGTCTCCTTCTACCACATAAAGTTCCGAATTTTTAGGATCTCTTGATTGGCAATCCCACAGTTTCCCAGGTAAGGTTGCACCTTCTAACGCTCCTTTTCTTAAAACTGCGTCCTTTGCGGCTCGTGCGGCCAAGCGAGCTTTAGCGGCTAAAAAAACTTTTTCCAATATTGCTTTTGCGTCGTTTGGATGTTCTTCAAGATACATGTCTAAACCCTCTTTTACAGAAGAAGCCACAAAACCTTGAATTTCTGGATTATTTAGTTTGGCTTTTGTTTGGGATTCGAATTGCAAGTTATCAGATGGCATTTTTACATAAACAATTGCAGATAAGCCTTCTTTTAGATCTTCGCCAGTCAATCCACCGCCGCTTTTATCATTTAATTTGTCCAAAAGACCCATCTTTTTAGCGTAGTCAGTGACTGACCTGGTTAATGCCACCCTAAAACCTGTCACATGTGTTCCGCCATCTACTGTGTGAATGCTGTTTACGTAGCCTTTCACATTTTCGTTGTAGGTGTCTGTGTATTGCATTGCCACTTCAAGAATTATGTTTGCGGATTCATTTTCTTTTCTGATGTATATTACATCTGAAATTTTATTCTTTCCGCGATTTGTATGTAATATCAAAGATTTAATTCCGCCTTCAAAGTAATAATGGCATTCTTCGTCGGATCTTTCATCATAGAAATGAAAAGACAATCCGGGAACTAAATATGCTCTGTCTTTGATTAAGTTTTTTATTTTATCGTTGTCAAAATTAACTGTTTGAAAAATGGTTTTGTCTGGGATAAAAGTAGTTATTGTGCCTGTTGTGTTTTCACCTAGTTTTATTTTCCATTCCTTTGGCAACCATTCATCTAATTGACTTTGATTGGCTTCTTGAACTGAATTTTTAGGCTTGCCTGTTTCATATTCTTGATAATAAGCCTTATTGTTGCGCAAAACTACCACCCTGCAAAATGTTGATAAAGCATTAACTACAGAAGCGCCTACTCCATGAAGTCCTCCCGAAAACTTATATGCTCCACCTCCGAATTTACCTCCTGCGTGCAATTTTGTCATTGCAATTTCTAATGCTGAAACTCCTGAAGAATGTATATCAACAGGTATTCCTCGCCCGTTATCGCGCACGGTTGCTGAACTATCTTTTCCTATTCTTATCCAGACATCTTTGGCAACACCAGCAAAGCTTTCATCAACTGAATTGTCAATAATTTCTCTTAATGATTCATGAAGTCCTCTTGAATCGGTGGAACCGATATACATTCCTGGTCGTTTTCTTACTGGTTCAAGACCTTCCAAAACTTGTATTTGACTGGCATTATAGTTTGAATTTTCCATACAGTTTATTTTAGATTATTTTTTTGATTTTTGATTGCGATTTTTACTTAAGCCTTTTAGATTGTGCTTGTGGCAGTTTATACGAGATAGGCCTTAAAAATCAAATTTAAGCACTAGTTTTTTTGGTTTGACTAAGTGAGATTGTCATTTGCGACAAATGCAAAAACAAATTTCCATTTAGCATAATATTTCTTTTTGTTTTTTGCACAATTTCTATATCTCGTACCATTTCTAAATTAGGATTTTTTAGCAAAATTTGATGTTGCAATTTTAGAATATCATCCAAAAATTCAATTGTTTCATTTCTGTCCTTTAGATTGTCAATTATATTTAATTTTTCTTGAAGAGGAACCGAGAAATATTCTTTTAACAAAGATGGGTCTTTTTTAAAGTTGTTTTTGTTGCCAATATATATAACCTGACACCTTGAAATTATTGTTGGCAATAAATTACTTTCGTTTAATGCATGTAAGGCGAAGTATACATTTTTTTGTGGTTCTTCTAAATCTTTTAAAAATGCTTGCAAAGCTTCGTTTGAGGCATTTTGGATGTTTTCTATTGTAATAATTATTTTTTGATTTTGAGCTAGTTTAATAAATGAACTTATGACATTAACATCTTTGATACTTTTTATTTGCATAGGATAGACGTGAGCAGAAATTTTTTTAGCTAAATTGTTGACATTATTTTTAAGATTTTCTTGATTTCCGACAAAAAGGTATGCGTGCATGGTTTCACTTAATAATTGTAAAAATATAATATTTGGGTAATCAATTAAAGTTAAAGTTTTAAGTTTAATTTTCGTTTCTTGAATGCTTTTTATTTTTTGACAATAATAAATTGTTTATGCAAAGCATGTCAAAAAATTATAATTTGTCTCAATTTTCATCTGCTAGAACTTTGGTTGACATACTTTTGGGTTATGGAGTTTTTGATGAAAATCGTGCAAAGCAAGTAAAACTTTTGGAAGTACAAACTGGCAAAAGCCAAGAAGAAATAATTAAATCTCAAAATCTTGTGGATGAAAGTTCTCTTACCAAGGCTAAAGCAGAACTTTATAATGTTTCTTATGTTGATCTTGATTCTATCCCAATTTCTCCTGAAGCTTTAGCTTTAATTACACAGGAAATAGCAAATAGATTTAAAGTTTTTCCTATTTCGGTTGATAAATCATCAAAACAGTTTTCTTTGGCAATGGCAAATCCTCTCGATCTTGGTGCAATAGAATTTATAGAGCGAAAGACTGGAATGATAGTTAAACCTTTTGCTGCGGAACCTACGAAAATTGATTTAATGATTTCTACTTCTTACAGTTCTACATTGGCCCGTGAAGTTTCTGAAGCTTTAAAAGATGTTATTGGAACAAATTCAAAAGTTCGTACATTTGATTCGACACGTGTTGGTGTGATTCGTGAGGAAAAGATTGGCGAAATTGTTATGCATATTCTTAGTTATTCGATTAAAGCTCGAGCTTCCGATATTCATATTGAACCTCAAGAGCGTTCGACACGAGTGAGGTATAGGATTGATGGAATATTGCAGGAAAGTCTTACTATTCCTCGTGAGCTTCACGATGCTTTGGTTTCTCGTATAAAAATATTGTCTGATATGAAAATTGATGAAAAGCGAGTTCCGCAAGATGGAAGGTTTAATTTTAGATTTGAAAATCAAGAAGTAGATTTGCGTGTTTCTACATTGCCTACTGCCCTTGGTGAGAAAATTGTTATGAGAATACTTAAAAAAACAGGTGGCGTTCCTGATTTGCCAGATTTGGGATTTAGAGGTTTGGCATTAAAGAATTTACAAGAAGCAATATTGAAGCCTCATGGTATTATTTTAATTACAGGGCCTACTGGTTCAGGGAAAACGACAACTTTGTATTCAATTATTCAAAAATTAAATACTCCTAAGGTAAATATTGTTACTCTCGAAGATCCAATTGAATACAAAATTCCGGGTGTTAATCAGGTTCAAGTGAATCCAGCGGCTGGCCTAACTTTTGCATCTGGTTTAAGAGCTTTTTTAAGACAAGATCCAAACATTATTTTGGTTGGAGAAATTAGGGATTCAGAAACTGCGGACTTGGCAATTCAAGCGTCGCTTACAGGGCATCTTGTGTTTGCAACTTTGCATACAAACGACGCTGCTGGCGCATTGCCAAGACTTCTTGATATGAAAGCTGAACCTTTTTTGCTGGCTTCATCAGTAACTGCAATTGTTGCACAGCGTGTTGTCAGAAAAATACATGCAAGTTGTAAAATTGAGCAAAATTTGGAACCAAAGGTTTTAGAAGAAATGCAGAACGTCTTAGGACCTTTATGGAAGAGAGATATGTCATCAAAATTTTACAAAGGTGCTGGTTGCTCTGAGTGTGGAAATACAGGTTACTATGGAAGAGTAGGTATTTTTGAAGTATTGCCAGTAAGTGAAAAAATTAGTAGGCTTATTTTGGAACGAGCAAGTTCCGGAGAAATAGAAAAACAGGCTCGGGAAGAAGGTATGGTAACTATGAAACAAGATGGTTATTTAAAAGTAATAGAAGGGATTACCACAGTTGAAGAAATTTTGCGTGTAGCACAAGAGTAATATGGAAATCAAGGATTTGTTAGAGTTAACTATAGCTAAAAGTGCTTCAGATTTGCATGTTATTAGTGGTGTCCCGCCTTATTTGCGTATTCATGGAGTATTATCTCCTATTTCCGGAGAATTTGTATTGACTTCTGATGTAATAGAAAAGTATTTAAAACAAATACTTTCTGCGGAACAGTATGAAAAATTTACTTTAAACAAAGAAATTGATTTTTCTTACTCTTTTTCCAACAAAGTTCGTTTTCGCGTTAATGCTTATACACAAAAAGGTACTCCTGCTATAGCGTTTAGATTAATCCCTCTTTCGATTCCTACGGTAGATGAATTGGGTTTACCTACAGTATTGCATACTTTTACTGGTTTAAGGCAAGGATTAATTTTAGTCACTGGGCCTACTGGACATGGTAAATCTACCACACTCGCGGCGATGTTAAATGAAATCAACTCTTCTAGATCTGGACATATAGTTACAATAGAAGATCCCATAGAATTCATTTTTAAGCCTATAAAATGTATTATTTCCCAACGTGAGATTGGTAAAGATTCTCTTTCTTGGCAAATGGCTTTAAAATCCGTTCTTCGTGAAGATCCTGATGTTGTTTTAATAGGAGAAATGCGAGATTATGAGACAATAGCATCTGCTTTAACTGTTGCAGAAACTGGGCATTTGGTATTTGCCACACTTCATACAAATTCCGCGGCTCAAACAATTGACCGTATTGTCGATGTATTCCCCAACGAACAACAAGAACAAGTTCGTTTTCAATTGGCAAACGTAGTGGAAGCGGTGTTTTCTATGAGGCTTGTTCCTGATTTGCATGGCGGACGTGTAGTTGCGTATGAAGTAATGCTTGGGACATCGGCAGTGAGGACGGCAATAAGAGAAGGCAAAGTTCATCAGATAGATAATATTATCCAAACATCAACCGAACTTGGCATGAATACCCTTGAAATGTCTTTAGCCAAACATGTGAGAGATGGCAAAGTAGATTTAGAAACTGCAAAGTCATATGCACAAAGGCCAGATGAGCTTTCGCGTTTGGTGCGAGTGAATTAATTCCACCTCTTTTTTCTGAGCATGAAAAGATTTAAGTTTAAAGCCAAAAATCAGGATGGAAAGTTGATGACGGGAGAAGTAGAATCCCCTACTGCTGAAACAGCCGCCAAACTTCTACAAAAACGAGGTTTGTTTGTAATTTCCATATCAGACGCTTCAGGTTTTTCTTTATCGTTTTTGCAAAAGATGAGCGAAAGAATCAAATTCGCAGATCTTGTTGCATTTACCAGACAGCTTGCAACCATGATTAATTCAGGACTTCCCTTGACTGAAGCATTGTCAATTCTGTCTGCTGGTTCAAAAGAATCTGTGCAAAAAATAGTAAATCAGATACTTGCCGATGTTCAGCAGGGAGAATCGCTTTCTTTTGCGATGGCAAAGCATCCGAAAGTCTTTTCAAAAAACTATATCGCTCTTGTGAAGGCAGGTGAAACTAGCGGAGTTTTGGATGAAATTTTAACTCGTTTGGCAAACGATTTAGAAAAACAACAAGAGTTTCAAGGCAAAGTAAAAGGGGCTTTAGTATATCCTGTAATTATAGTGGTTGGCATGATAATTGTTGCTTTTATAATGATGATTTTTGTTGTTCCAAGGCTTACATCTCTTTATGGCCAATTAAATGCCGATTTGCCTATCACGACCAAGATTTTAATGTCTACATCTGACTTTATGGTTAATTTTTGGCCGATAATTTTAATTATCATGGGAGCTTTAGCTTGGGGCTTTAAACTATATAGGGACACAAAGGATGGTCGTCTGACAACAGATGAAATGCTTTTTAAAATTCCCATAATTGGCGAGCTTATGCGAACAATTTTTTTGACTGATTTTACTAGAACTTTAAGCCTTATGATTGGAGCTGGTGTTTCAATACTTGAAAGTTTATCCATAGTGGGAGAAGCAGTGCCAAATGTTGTAATTTCAAATGCTGTCAAAGATGTGGCGAAATTAGTTGAAAAGGGCTTCCCTTTGGGATACGCTTTTGCCAGACATCCTGATGCTTTTCCTTTTATTTTGGCTCAAATGGTATCCGTGGGAGAGGAAACAGGCAAGGTGGATGAGGTTTTGCAAAAGGTCAGTCATGTTTTCGAAGTGGAGAGTGAGCAGAAGGTAAAAGCGCTTACCACGGCTATAGAGCCTGCCATTTTGATAATTTTAGGCATAGGGGTTGCCTTTTTGATCATTTCTGTAATCATGCCAATTTATAATCTGACCACAAACTTGTAAATATTTTTTGTATCTTTCAATTTCTTCGCTTTGCTCTTGACACGTTGTATTTTGGTGTTTAATACTTAAATGTAAGAAAATTATAAATTTTTTTAAGCCAATTTTTCTTTTGGCTTGAATTAAGGTTTCAGATAACCTTAAAGTTTTAGTTTTCTGCCAAGGGGGTGAGAACGATGAATAAATTGAAAAATACTGCCAAACCTTCAGGTTTTACCCTCATTGAGTTGCTCATCGTTATTGCGATTTTAGGAGTTTTAGCGGTTGTGGTTTTGGTGGCTATTAATCCTGTACAGCAGTTAGCAAGAACTAGAGATTCAGGTAGGAAAAGCGCGATAACTCAATTAGGACGAGCTTTGCAGGCATATTACACTGCGAGGAATGGTACATATGTTACGGAGAATGCCACTTGGTTAGATTCGCTTGTCACTTCAGGAGAGCTAGCATCTGCGCCTTCAGCCATATCCTATGCTTCTGGCAATGCAGGATGTTCTGGCGCCGCAGAGCAGAATAACTTGTGTTATGATTACGATACAACATTAGGACGTGTTATCGTTTATGCACGAATGGAATCTAATGTTGAAGCTAGTAAATGTGCAACTGGTACTGTAGCATATTTTGTTTACTCTAGCCGTCAAGGGAGAGGAGGTTTAGTTTGTAGTGCTTCTGCCCCTACGGCTGCAACGGATGGTACCACTGGTGGTTGGACGTGGAATAGTGTGCAATAATTGGCTAATTGGTTAATTTGCAAAATTAGCAAAAATTATTTTTAATTTTTAAAGGGTGCCTCGAGGGGTACCCTTTTTTTCCTAGATTATTCTGTTTTAGATTTTGCATTTCTAATCTTATTTAGATTTTGCATTTCTAATCTTAATTGGGTTGTGTTGGTTATTGTAAACTAGGATAAGGATAAATTTAATGGAAAAATTTAGCGTGTTCGTGTTAATGTATACGTTTCGCTTTTTTTGAGTTAGTTTAAAATTCCAAAAAATGTGGCTCATTATTTCTCAATTGTTTCTTAATTGAAAGTCAAGAACTTTGATAAAACTTGACATTAGATACACTTTGACTGAATACTGGAATTAGCTTTGCCAGTTTTTGTTTTTTTAAAACTTTAGATAAAACTTGCAAGAAAAGGAGGTGAAAAAAAGATGAAAAAGAATTCATACTCGAACTATTTTGGTTTCACCTTGATAGAGCTTTTAATTGTTATTGCAATTCTAGGAGTTTTAGCAGTTGTGGTCTTGGTTGCTGTTAATCCTGTACAACAATTGGCAAGAACAAGGGATGCGGGCAGAAAGAGTGCGATAGGTCAGGTAGGAAGAACTTTGCAAGCTTATTACACTGCAAGAAACGCAACTTATGTAACAGAGGATGATCAATGGCTAAATTCTTTAGCTGTTTCAGGAGAACTTTCTACTGTTCCTTCTGCTATCACCTACTCTATAGGGGCTGATGATCCAAATTGTGGTGCAGGAGCTGTACGTGCTAACAACCTATGCTACGATTATGATGATATAGAAAATAACGCAATTGTCTTTGCCAGAATGGAATCGGAAAGCGAGATAAGCAAATGTAATAGTGGGCTTCAGCCATTTTTTGTGTATTCAACTATTGATGGAAGAGCCGGTTTGGTTTGTAGTGATACCCCGCCAACTCCCGGCAACCAAAATTGGAATTCTATTCAGTAGTTGCCGATTTTTCGTGTTTTATGAGGATGCCAGTAAAAGCTGGCATCTTTTTTTTAATTGATAACTATTTGTATACTATGATTGCAGGTTTTTGGTTTTGGGATTATGTTAGAATCATTAATTTTTATTCTTGGTTCCTGTTTTGGCTCTTTTATATCTGTTTTAACTTCGCGTCTCCCCAAAGGCGAGGATTTTGTCTTCAAGCCTTCTTATTGTCCCCAATGCAAACAAAAGCTGATTTGGAAACACAACATTCCCCTTTTGGGATTTTTACTTTTGCGTGGGCGGTGCGCTTTTTGTCACAAAAGAATATCCTACAGATATTTCTTGCTTGAGATAGTGACAGGCGCGCTTTTTGTGTTTGCGAGTTTTTACTTAAAATTTTGCCAAGACACTTCCCTACTCTGCAACAAATCAGGCTACGAGCATTTCATATCTCTTTTGTCGCTTTTTGTGATTATTACAATTTTGGTTTCAATATTTTTGATAGATTATGATTATATGATTATTCCTGACGAACTTGTGTTTTTTTTATTGGGCGTTTCAATTTTGCTTTTAATTTTATTTAACAATGGCTTTTTATATTCTTATCTATTCTCTGGATTTTTGGCGTCTAATTTTTTATTGCTTTTGCACTTTGTTACAGGGGGACGCGGCATGGGACTTGGAGATGTCAAGTTGTCATTACCTGTGGGAATAATTTTAGGATTAAACGGAACTATATATTGGCTTATGGTTAGTTTTGTCGTGGGTGGTATATTTTCTGCTTTTTTGTTGTTTGCCAAAAAAATAAAATTAAGGTCCAAAATTGCCTTTGGTCCGTTTTTGGTAATTGGTTTTTTTATCACACTTGCTTTTTTTGATAGATTAAGTTATTTCTATCAATTCTAGATCATGAGATTTTTTAATAAGAACGAACTTTTAGCCGTTGGGGTTGTCTTGATTGGCGTTTTCGTATTTATGATTTCAAATCTTTCAATTGCCGAAAGAAAAGCGCGTGATGCTCAAAGAAGAGCAGATCTTGGCGCAATCGCGGATGCTTTGGAGAAATTTAAAGAGGAATTTGGATATTTTCCTCCATCTATGGATGGAGCAATTGGGGCGTGCAAGTCAGAATCTTTTGATGAAAAAATAGATGAAATTTTATCAAAAGAACCTTTTTCTCAATCTGATTATATTGCTCTTTTAGGACCTTGCAGTTGGGGTGTGGATGGATTGCGCGATCTTGTTGATGCTTCCCACAAGCCGTACCTTACAACTATACCTAAAGATCCCAAAACAGATGAAGGTGCAAAATATTTGTATTTGTCAAATTTAAAAAGATATCAGTTGTACGCATATCTGGAGGGTGGCGAAAGTGAAATTGGTTATGACGCAAAAATTGTGGCAAGAGATTTAAAATGCGGTCAGCATGTTTGCAGTTTTGGCAAGAGTTTCTCAGAAACTCCTCTTGATCGCAGTATAGAGGACTACGAAGCGGAATTGGCTGAGAAGCTGAAGAATTCCAACTGATAGCTTAGTGATTAGAACAAAGTTTGCAATATGCAGAAAGGCAAATAATTTTGTCTTTTGGTTTAAGTAAGTTTGCCTTCCATAAGAAACAATTATCTACTTGATAAATCTGCCTTTATTATTGTTATACTGGATTAGGAAGTTTGGTTTCTTGGATAATCTATGAAAAATTTCCCTCAATTGTTAGGTCTTGACTATCAAATTAAGTTAAATTTCCGTTTTTTAAATCACAATTGCAAAAAAGGTTTTACGATTATTGAACTTTTAATTGTTGTGTCAATTTTGGGTATTTTAGCCACTTTTGCTTTAAACACTTTTCCGTCTGCCAGACAAAGAGCGGCAGATGCAAGACGGCAATCCGATCTTAAACAATACCAAGCGGCTCTTGAAGCATATGCAAATAGTAATGATAGTAGGTATCCTGCAAGAACAACGGCAGTTGCCCCTTCTGAATTGTGTGGATCTACAAATCCCTTAAGCAGTTTAAGCAATTGCCCAGTTGACCCTACTAATGGCAATGATACCTGTGGCTCTGGGAGTGGATCTTGTTCTTATGTTTATAGATATGTTACTAATGCGCTAGGGACAGAGTATGCTTTGTGGGCGAGATTGCGGAGACCTTCTGATATTCCTCCTACTGATTTGTTTTTTATTATCTGTTCTAATGGGCGTACAGGCACAAGTGCTACTCAACCTAGTTCAAGTAGTGTTTGCCCGTTATAATTAGTTATAATTAAAAGTATCTTATAATCTTATGGTTAAAACTTTAAATTGCATTTGCTGTCAAAATAAATTTAGAGTAATTAAAATTTTCACAAATAAAGGTTTTACTTTGATTGAATTGCTTGTGGTGATTTCAATTATTGGCGTGATAAGCGCTATGTCTTTTTTTGCACTGCAAAGTTCGCGTGAATCGGCAAGGAATGCCAGAAGAAGGGCAGACTTGGAAACTATCCGATCGGCTCTGGAAATGTACAAAGCTGATTGTAATCAGTATCCTGCAGCTTCCGGCAATGCAGTGCCTAATCCTTTGCAGGCAAACCCGTCGGCGGCAAATTGCGTTGGAAACTCTGTTGTATATTTGTCTTCCGTGCCTACCGATCCTAATTCCGGTAATTATTATTACAGAAGAATTAGTGCTACATCCTACGAGCTTTGCGCGAGATTAGAAGGAGTGAGTGGAACTACTGCTTGTGGTGGAGCAAGTTGTCCGGGCGGAGCATGCAATTATAGCGTTACCAACCCCTGAAATGCTTTTTGTGTTATATTAGATTTAACCATGCCCTTGCGTTCTTCATCGGATTTTTATAGTGAATTTGGAAAGCAAAACAGGCGGCTTTTTGGATTTTCATTTGTTGAATTGCTTATGGTTATTGCAATTATGGCGATTGTTTTTTCTTTGGGCATGGCAAGCTATCGCGATTTTTCAAGAAGAAAGCAAATAGAAGCCGCGGTTAATCAAGTTAGATCAGATCTTGATTTTGCCAGACAAAATGCCTTGTCGGGTGTCAAGCCGCAGAATTCAAGTTGTAATTCTCCCAATACCCTTTTGGCTTATGTGTTTGTTGCGCAATCTGGATCATATACAATACGATCTCGCTGTTCAGGTGGCACTGTCGATGTTAGATCAGGTGTTTCTTTGCCTTATGGTGTTACAATAACAAGCAATATCTTGAGTGATTGCACAACGCCAAATGCTGGCAATTCTATAGAATTTTTACCCAGAGGAAATGGCACCAATTTGCCTGCGGGAGCTTGTTTTAGGATTAGGTTTTCTTTAACAGGATCTGGTTTCACACAAGATATTATTGTTGATCAGTCTGGTTCAATAAGATGAAAAAAATAAAAGCCTATAGATATAAGGATTTGGGGCAGTCTCTTTTTGAAGTAATTGTCGCTTTGGCTTTGATTGGCATAGTTTTGACTGGCATAGTTGCCTTATCTGTTGCTTCAATTAGAAATGCTAGTTTTGCCAAAAATAACGCTCAGGCTAATAGATACGCCCAGGAAGCTATAGAATGGATAAGGAGACAAAGAGATGCAAACTGGGATCAATTTCTTAACAATTTTGCACCCACTAATGGAATGTTCAATTATTGTTTATCTAATTTAGAAATTCCTTTAACAACAGGCAGTTGTACTGTTTTTATAAGCGGCACGATATTTACCAGAGAGCTAAGGGTGCAAAGATCTGGTTCTACGGTCGACTTGACTGTAACTGTTAGTTGGACTGACTCTCAAGGGAGGCGGCAAGTTGTAAATCAAACAAGGCTTACAAACTGGAGAAGATAGAAGATAAAAGTGTTTAATTCTTTCTTTTTAATAAACTAGTAAAATAAAAGTAAAATAAAAATGTTGAAAATGAAAAGAATTAAGTTTACCCAAGGTTTTTCTTTAGTTGAAATGATTATTGTAATATCCGTTTTTAGCATTTTAGCTGTTGTGGTGACGCAATCTTTGACACTTTCTCTGCGTGGAGCTCAAAAAGGACGCGCTGTTGGATCAGTGCGTGAAAATTTGGAGTTTGCCATTTCTGTCATGGAGAGGCAATTAAGAAACGCCAAGTCATTAAATTGCGCGGAATCTAATCATAACACCCTTGTTTATGTAGATTCTTATGGCAACAACGCTCGATTTGCTTGTGTTACTCAGGGTGTGCAAACTTATATTGCTTCTGGTTCTGCGTCATTGACCAGACTAACAAATAGTTCTGTAAATGTGGTTAATTGCAATGACACCTCTACAACTGAAAGAATATTTAGCTGTACTCAGGGATCTGGCAGTCCTGACTCTGTGATTATCAAAATACGAGCGTCAGATGCTAGTGGTGTTGGTCAGGCAGAAGGATCAAGCGAGACATTTACAACTCAAATTTCATTAAGGAATTATTAGTTTTTTAAAAATATCTATTTGACCTTAGCTTCTTGTATCGCTAAACTGGTTTTAGACAATGGTGTGTTATGATTATAAAAAAGATGAATAGAAATTTATTTTCAGGTCAGGCACTGCTTTTGGTTGTTTTAGTAATGTCTGTGGTTGTTGTTGTTACTCTTTCTTTTGTTGCAAGATCCGTAACTGAAATTAGTGTTACCAACCTAGAAGAGGATGCAACTAGAGCTTTTTCTGCGGCGGAAGCGGGTGTAGAACAAGCTCTCTTAACTGGTCAAGCGGGAGAAACTGTAAATATTTCCTTCCCTGATTCAAACTCAAGTGTTTCTGCAAACATAAGCCTAAGTGGTTCAGGTGATCATTTTAATTATCCTCAACCTATTGTTTCTGGTGATTCTGCCACTTTTTGGTTTGTAGGAAATGATGGTTTAGGAAACATATCTTGCAATGGGAATTGTTCTAGGCCAAGCAATATACAAGTTTGTTACGGTGTACCAGGAACTCCGAGCGATAATAATGTTACGACTCCCGCTATTGAAGTATCTTTATTTTATGATAGCTCTCCCGGAAACGCAGTTGGCTCGCCTAACAATTTTGCGAGTGTCAATGTGGTTAGGTTAACTAGTGACCCAAATAGCACGAGGAGATTATCGAATAATTTTTCCTCTGCCTCTTTAGGGTGCAATGTAGGTGACAAATCTTATGCGTTTTCGACTGGGAATGTTAATCTAAACACTTTAGGTATCGGTTGTACAAATCAAGCTGGTTGTATGTTGCTTGCTAAAGTAAGAATGTTGTATGGAAACACATCTCATCCTGTTGGAATAAGATTGAGTGAAGGTCCCAATAGTAATTTGCCTCCACAAGGAAGACTTATTGATTCAGTTGGCACTTCTGGATCCTCTACTCGTAGGGTTCAGGTTTTTCAAGGGTTTCCCGAACCTCCTTCTGTTTTTGATTCTGCCATTTTTTCACTTAATGATTTGACCAAGTAATTTGATTGTTTATGAGTGTAGGAATTGATATAGGCAGTAAGACTGTAAAGATTGTTGATCTTGTGCCTGAAGGTAATTCTTGGAGACTTAAATCTTCTGGTATTTTGGGATATACGGGCAATATGCCCGAAGAGGCAAAGGATGATAAAGAATTAGTGCCTCTTGCTGATGCTATACGAAAGCTTCATAAAGAAGCAAAAGTTTCATCAAAAGAGGTTTGTATTGCAATTCCTGAAGTTCATGTTTATTGTAAAACTATAAAGTTTCCTTTGCTTACAGATTCAGAAGTTACTTCAGCTGTGCGCTGGGAAGCTGAGCAATATGTTCCTATACCAGTAAAAGACGCAGTGATTCAGCACAAGATTATAGAAAGACGTGAAGATGTTGTGCCCGGTCGCGTTGTAGTCCTTTTGGTTGCAGTTCCTAGAGCATTAGTGCAAAAGTATGTAAAAGTAGTTGAAACTGAGCAGAGGCTAAATGAGGCAAAGCAGAGGCATAAGAAGGAAGTTACAGACAGAATCAGCGAGGCAAAGAAGTTACTTGCAGACAAGAAGATAGACGAGGCAGTAGCGTTAATAAAAGAAGTAGCAA
>JAOAEL010000002.1:0-42468 GCA_026416845.1 Patescibacteria group bacterium | reverse complement strand
GAACTACTAGCTTTAGTTAGGTCTTTGGCCCCTGATGATATTACTTCAATGATAGTGGACTTGGGGGCTAAATCAACAAACATAGCTATATCTAAACAAGGAGAATTGGTTTTTTCTAGATCTATTTCTGTTGGAGGCGAAGCATTTACCCGTGCAATATCTAAATTTTTTGGTATAGAGGCTATGCAAGCAGAAGAGTATAAAAGAACTTATGGAATGTCTTCTAATAAGCTTCAAGGGCGTGTTCGACAAGCTTTAGAACCAGTTTTTTCCTCTGTTGCTGATGAAATAAAAAAATCAATTTATTATTACCAATCTGAAGAAAATGGTGAAATACCAAAATCAGTTATTATTTCTGGTGGCACTTCTGCTTTACCCGAAGTTAGTTTGTCGTTAACAAAACTTTTGGGAGTTGAAGTTGTTAGTGGTAATCCTTTTTCAAAAGTAATATTAGATTCTTCTGTGATAAAGTCTATTTCTGGATTTGCTCCTTTTTATTCTATAGCGGTTGGTCTTGCGATGAATGATGCTTAAGTCTAATTTAAATTTGATTATTTAAATTTATAAAATTTAGTCAATTAAAAATATGAAAAATATAAATTTGCTGCCTGAAGATTTAAAGCCTAATAGCTATGCAAAGAGGGTAAATTTTTTTTTAAAAAAGTTATCTATTGTTTTTTTAGTTTTCTTAATTTGTATTTTTCTTCTTGGAGGTTTTTTTTATGCATTTTTGGTTTATCAAAATCGATTGCTGTATTCAAAAATTCAAAATTTAAGATCTGAAGTTGTTGCTCTTGAATATGTAGAGCAAAGAGTTTTTCTTATAAAAGATAGACTGTCAAAAATATCTAATATCCTTTCTTTTAGAAATTTCTATACCGTTAAAGAAAATTTTCAAAATATTTTGAATCAAATTGGACAAGATTTACAGATTACTAGATTTGAGTTAAAAGCAAATGAAATTAATTTAGAAGTTAATTTCAGAGATATAGCTGAATCTGAAAAATTTGTTACATATCTTAAAAAATCTGGCGGATATATGGCGATTATTTTGAGAGAGTATGATTCTAATCTTGATAGTTTTGGCTATAAAGCGAGTTATACTTTAATAATGAAATAATTTTATGATATATAAAGAAAATTTATTTTCAAATTTTTTCTTTCAATTTTATAAGCCTTTTAGTAATCTTTTTTTGTTTTTTACAGTTTTGGTTTTTATGGCTTTAGTTATTGTAAAAGGTTCTGATTTAATTTTTTATGAGATTAAAAATTATGAAGATAATAAAAAAAAGATAAAGGATTTAGAATTTAAAAAAGAAATTTTATCAAGTATTTCTCCAAAAGTTTTGGAAAAATCTAATGTTGTCTCTATTGCCATTCCTGAAGAAAAGCCAATTTTGCTAGCTATGTCGCAAATTAGATCTTACATTTTTAAAAATCAAGGAATTTTTGTAAAGTCTTTTTCTGTTGGAGACGAAGCAAAAATTTCAGACGAAATTAATAGTTTAAATTTTAGTATTGAATTAAAAACAGAAAGTATTCAAGACATATTTGATTTTGTTGATAATATAAACAAAAGTTCTCCAATTATGAGTATACAAAGTTTGGATGCACAGGTTTTAGGTTCAGAAGTGAAATTTAAAATTTTATTATCTGTTTATTGGTCTAAATATCCTGATAAAATTGATACTCTAGTATCTGATTTTACTTCAAAAGAAAATGAGATTTTAGATTTTGTAACAAAACTTAATCAACCTCAATTGATCAAAAATTTCTTATCGCCATTACCACCTGCTTTTGTTAGGCAAAATCCTTTTAATTAGAAATATTTTGTTAATTTTGATCTTGATTATTGATTTTGACAATTACAAATTTGTTTTCTAGCTTTCCCCGTATTCTTAGAATGTTTTGTATTGATTTGATTATCGTGCCATTTTTTCCAATCAAAATACCAATTTCCGAATTTTCTGGATTAATTTCGTATATTATTTGTTCTGGTTTATTTTCAGACTTGCTGAATGGCACACTTTTCCCTGTTATTCCTTCAAGAATAAATTTTAATAATTCATCCATGTTAATTAAATTTAATTAAACAAATGATAAAAATTAAATCTTAATTATTTAATTTTGTTTTTCGTTGATTTGATCGTTTTTTTGTTTTTTATCTTTCTCGTTTTTGGAATTTTTAGGTTTTTTTTCTCCTTTTAGAAGATAAGAAACACTTTCAGAAATTTTTGCTCCTTTGTTTATCCAAGATTGAACTTTATCTTTATCTATGTTAATTTGAAATTTTTTAGGATTATAAGTTCCCAAAATTTCTAAAAACTTGCCTTGAGTTTTTGATCTTTGATTAATTGCTACAATGCGATAAAACTGATTATTCTTTGTGCCGTATCTGGATAACCTGATTTTAATCATAAGCTTAGCAATCTTTATTTGTTTCTCTTTTTTCTTATCTTTCTTTAAAGATTATTATTCTAACAAAAAATATTGTATGATCTCAAGTTCAAAATTTTAATTTTTTGCTTTGTTTATTTTTTCAATTGCTAAAGATGCGGCAATTTGTGCTGCTTCATTCTTGCTTTTGCCCTCCCCTATTGCTATTTGTTGTCCGTTTATTATGACCCCAACTGTAAATCTTTTATTGTGGTCTGGACCTGTTTCTAATATAACATCATATTTAGGTGTTGGCATTCCTTTTGATTGAACATATTCTTGAAGTCTGCTTTTAGGGTCTTTAAGTGGTGTTGAGAGAATATCTTCTAAAGAGTTAAGCAAGTGTGCTTTTATAAATTTTTCTGTTTTTGCTATGCCGCTGTCGATATATAAAGCACCAATTATTGCTTCAAAAGCATCTGCTAACAAAGATGGATTGTTTCTACCACCTGTATCTTCTTCTCCTTTGGAAAGTTTAATATGCTTACCAATTTCAAGTTGTATAGCCTGTTTAGCCAAGTTTTTGGTATTTACTATTTTTGATCGTACAACTGTGAGATATCCTTCTTCTTTGTCTGGAAACATTTCAAATAATTCTTTTGAAACTACATATTCAAGTATGGCATCACCTAAAAATTCAAATCTTTCATTTGATGTAAATTTTCCCGGATTCTCATTTACCCAAGATCTATGTGTAAGTGCGTGTTCCAGAAATTTGGTATTTTTGAAAAGATTTTTTAATTTTGAATAAGAAGCGTTTTTTGACATGGGAAGATTTTTAAAATTTACTCCAAATTTATGGAATCTTCAGAATTTAGGAGTTCAATAAGTTCACCCACAGTTTGTATTTGTACAATGTCTATTTGATCTGTTGGTAAACCTTTTTCTGAAAGGTGTTCTAAAAAATCTGCTAAATCAGTTGCTTGCATATGAAGATCCTCTTTAAAAGAATCATCTAAAGATATGTCTTCTGTTTCAATTCCTAAATAGTCTGCAAGACTTTTTTTTACTTTTAATTCTAAAGGTGATATTGTTTTATTATTGTCCATTGTTATTTATTTAATTAGACTGTAGCTTGTTAAATATTGTTCCTAAAACTCCATTAACAAAGGAAGGTGAGCTTTCAGCTCCAAATTCTTTTGCTAACTCAACCGCTTCGTCTATAACGACTTTAGGCGGAGTGTTTCCTTCCAATAATTCATACACCGAAAGCCTAAGTATTGCAAGATCGATTTTGTTTATGTTTTCTATTGGCCAAGCTGGAGCCGCTTCCAGTATTTCTTTATCAATAATCTCTCTTTTTTTAGTTATTTCGATTACTTCCTGATGTACATTGTTTAGTTGTTCATGAAAACTATTTGCAAAAAGTGTTTGTAAGATTTCTCGTCTTTTTTGATGTCTGGGATCATTTTTTAATTTCATAGCAATTAACATAGTAAATATTCACCTAAAAATGCTGAATAGTCAAGAAAGAATAAAGGTTTATTTGTAAAAACCGCACGAAGGACAAGCTTTGTGAGGTAGTTTGAAAGCTTTGCACGCTACGCAAACAGAAAGGTTTGGAATTGATTTTTTGTTTGTTGCGGCGTTCCTTCTTCTGTCACTTCTTCCGCGTGTAGATTTCTTTTTGGGTACTGGTGCCATAAAATTTAACTTATTATTTTTTTCTAATTAAATTTGGTACAAAAAACCAACAAGTTGGTCAAATTGATTTCAAACTTAACTTGTAGCTAATTTTATCTTCTATTTTGTTTTTTAGCAAGAATTTGTTAATTTAGGTTTACCTCAAGTTTGTTTAATTTTTCAAATACTTTTGCGAATTTATTTTTGTCTGATATTGCTTCTTGGGCAACTAATCTTGTTAGTTTTATAAGATTGCTGTCTTGCCATGTTGCCACTTTTAGTTGTGGAAATCCATGTTGTGCCACTCCATATATTTCGCCCGGTCCCCTCATTTGAAGATCAATCTCTGCAAGTTCAAATCCTGAAATTGATTTTTTCATTGCCAATAATCTTTGATTTACTTTTTCAGATTTGCTTTCTGTGAAAAGTAGGCAATATGATTTTTTCTCTCCCCTACCTACCCTACCTCTTAGTTGATGAAGTTGAGCTAGCCCAAATCTTTCTGCGGCTTCTATTACCATAATTGTTGCGTTTGGTATGTCAATTCCTACTTCCACAACCGGAGTGGAAACTAAAATATCCAGACTTCCTTTTCTGAAATCTTCCAAGACCTTTTCTTTTTCTTTTGATTTTAGTTTTCCGTGTAAAAGCCCAAGCCTTTTGTCCTTAAAAATATTTTGCAGTTTTTCAAATTCAGTTTTGACAGCTTTAATTTCTTTGAGTGTTTCAACTTGCGACTCATCAATCAAGGGACAAACAATAAATGCCTGAACTTTATTTTCATCAATTTCTTTAGATATCCATTCATATGCTCCATTTCGTTTTTCCGGTGGCACGATCCATGTGGTTATTGGTTTTCTTCCTTTTGGAAGCTCATCAAGTGTTGACAAGTCAAGATCTCCATATACGGTTAGCGCTATTGTTCTTGGTATTGGTGTTGCTGTCATTGTGAGAATATGGGGTGATTTTTTATTTTTTGAAACTATCTTTGCAATTTTTGCTCTTTCATTAACTCCGAATCTGTGAGATTCATCTATCACCACAAGGGCTACTTTATCAAAGTCAATCTTTTTGTATATTAGAGCATGTGTTCCCACGAAAATATCGCTTCTACCCATCTCGATGCTTTTCTTTGTTGAAGTTATGAGACTTACCCTGCCTTTATATGGCGCAAAAAGTTTGGATAGAGTGTTGTAGTGTTGCTCTGCAAGGATTTGTGTTGGCGCCATAAAAACAGATTGAAAGCCGTTTGTAAATGCTGCAAACGCCGCGGCTCCAGCAACCACAGTTTTCCCAGATCCTACGTCGCCTTCAACTAACCTGTTCATTGGAGTTTTTTTCTTTAGATCCTCAAATATTTCTTTAATTGATCTTTCTTGAGATTGGGTAAGCTTAAATGGCAGAGAGTTGACAAAATTTAAGTACAATGACTTTGGAATGTTTATTTTGTGAGAGATTGTAAATTTTTTTCTGTCTTCAGCACGCATTAGCCATTTGATTTGTTGCATGAAAAATTCGTTAAAAGCCAGCCTTTTTCTTGCATTTTCAATGTTGTCCGATTTTTCAGGAAAATGGACGGTTTTAACTGCATTGGTAAAGTCCATCAAATTGTGCTTTTTTAAAATATCTTCTGGCAAAAATTCTTCAAAGTCGTTTTTAAGAAGATGAAATATACGAGTTCTGATCCACTTTGAGTTTATTTTGTTTGTTGTATGGTAAATTGGCACAATCCTACCAGTATGAATGCTTTCGCTTTTAGATGACAATGGCTCGTAAACTGGAGCAAAAAGAGTCAATTTTTTATTAAACCATTGGGCATTTCCTGAAAATGCAAAATCAGATCCTGTTTTAAGGGCATACAAAATGTATGGTTGATTAAACCATAATATTTGCATTTTACCTGTCTCGTCAAAAACAATTACCAGTTGCGCTTTTCGTCCTCTTTTAGTGGTGATGTTGGTTATTGATTCAATTTTTGCATGTATGGTTACATTTTCGTTGGCTTTGACTGTCGAGATTTTCTTTATGTTAGTAAAATCTTCATACCTAAAAGGGACATGCATCAACAAATCTTCCAGTGTAAGTATCCCTAGTTTTGATAGTCTTTTGGCATAAATTTCTCCTACATTGGCAAGTTCTGATACTGAAGTAGTCAGATCCATGAAAAATAATTTTAATTAACTATATATAAAGAAGAAAAGGCAAAATTGAGCCTAACACGAGGGACAAAATGGCAATTGCCACAACAAAAACACTGATTCTTTTTTTTAATTTATCGCTCATGTGTTACCATTTTAAACTATCTGAACAAACTTTCGTTTGCCTATTCTGACTTTGTCTCCGGCGGATAGTTTTACAAATGGATTGTTTTCAACTTTGCCGTTTATTTCTATGGCGTTTTTGCTAAGAAGTCTTTTTATTTCTGAATTGCTTAAGTTGTCAATTTGCGCGAGTGTTTTTAGCAAATTTTCTTGATTTTTGATTTTAATTCTAAATTCAGCATTATTTCTCTGGAATATGTTTTCAAAATTTTGCTGAGCCAAATCAGCTTCTTTTTCTGAATGCAGTTCGGAGACGATTTGATGCGCTAAAGATTTTTTAATTTTCATTGGGTTTTCTCCTTTTTCTAATCTTTCTTTGTAATTTCTGATTTCTTCGTCAGGCAAGTTAGTTGCCATTTCAAAGTAAGCAAGTATGTTTGAGTCTGTGATTGACATTATCTTGCCATACATCTCATCTGGAGGATCGTTTAGCCAAATTGCATTTCCCAAGCTCTTGCTCATTTTTGCCCCATTTGTGCCTAGTAGGTAGTTTGTAACCAAGATATATGATTCTTTACCTCTAAGATTCTTTTGCAGTATTCTGCCTGCTTGCATGTTAAAGGTTTGATCTGCTCCGCCGATTTGGATGTCTGTGTTTAAAAAATAGCTATCGTACCCTTGCATTACTGGATATAAGGTTTCATCAAGCCTAACACGTTTTCCTTCCTGAAGTCGTTTTTTAATTAACTCTCTTCCTATAAAATCTCCAACCGAGAAATTTTGCGCAAGTTTAATAATGTCTACAAAGTTTAATTTAGACAGCCATTCACTGTTGTAACGAATTTTTATATTTGAAAAGTCGCAAACTTTCTCCGCTTGAGCTTTGTATGTTTTGAAGTTCTCTTGTACTTGTTCTTGTGAAAGAATGGGGCGTTCTGATGTCTTGTCCGATGTGTCACCTATCAAAGCTGTAAAGTCGCCTATTAGAAATGTTACATTGTGTCCTAGTTTGGACAAAGCTGAAAGTTTCCTAAGAGGGACAGCATGTCCTATGTGAATTTGTGTTGCGGTAGGGTCAATCCCAAGATAAACATTTAGTTTTTTGCCACTTAGTAACATTTCTGTAAGCGAATTTTTGGAAGGTATTATGTTTGTTACTCCTCGTGCAAGAATTTGGTTAATTAGTTTTGTATCCATGATCGTATTTTATTTGATAGCTTGAAAAATTTGAAGTATTTTAACTCTTTTATGGTTTGCTCTTATGAAATTTGCTTTGATACAATGCTTGTATGGCTAGGTGGCACCAACGCAGGCGAGCAAGACTTTCCAGAAACTACCGATTTAATTTTCCCAATTTTGATTTGTCGAAAGTTTTTGTAAATTTGGCAAAAATTGGCTTTGTGGCAGTTCTTCTTTTTACAATTGGGATTTTTATAATTGTGCCTTTTTTTGCTTTGAATTTGCCTTCTCCGGATAAAATTGTTCGCAGAGAAGGATTTTCAACCAAAATTTTAGACAGATCGGGAGAAGTTTTGTATGAAATTTTTACCGATGAACGCAGATCCCCTGTAAATATAAAAGACGTGCCGGATTATTTAAAACAAGCAACGATAGCCATTGAAGACAAAAATTTTTATCAACATCAAGGTTTTGATCTTTGGGGAGTTTTGCGCGGGCTATCAAGATTAATTACACAAGGAAGAGCACAGGGAGGATCTACTTTAACACAACAACTGGTCAAAAATGTCTTGCTTACTTCTGAACGTTCTTTGGATCGCAAGTTAAAAGAATTTATTTTGGCAGTTCAAATTGAGCGGAAATATTCCAAGGATGAGATATTGCAAATGTATCTTAACGAAGCTTCCTATGGAGGCAATACCAGAGGAGTTGAATCTGCGGCTCAAGTTTATTTTGGCAAAAATGTTTCAGAGCTTACTTTGATAGAATCTGCGATTTTGGCCGGTCTGCCTCAAAGACCCAGTTATTATTCGCCTTTTACTGGAGATAAAGATGCTTATATTACGCGTACTGAGGCTGTTTTAAGGCGTATGCGTGAAGATGGTTATATTACAAAAGAGCAGGAGGATCAAACGGTGGCAGAGCTTCCAAATGTTAAATTTGCAGAACGAGGGGCAAATTTTAAGGCGCCACACTTTGTCCAGTATGTTCAACGTATTTTGGAAGATAGATATGGCGCAAGCGCTTTGGAAAGTGGGTTGAAAGTAACCACGACTTTAGATTTGGCATTGCAAGAAGAGGCTCAAAAGATAGTCTCAGAAGAAATTAACAAAGTAAAACATCTAAAGATAACAAATGGCGCTGCCATAGTTCTAAATCCTGAGACTGGTGAAATTTTGGCTATGGTTGGGTCTCGCGGATTTGATGATCTTGAAATAGATGGACAAGTAAATGTGACAACTGCGCTTCGTCAGCCGGGTAGCGCGATTAAACCTATTGTTTATGTGACTGGATTTAAAAAAGGCTATACCGCCGCTACTTTGCTTATGGATGTGCAAACAGAATTTACTGTTGGTGGCGGTCAACCTCCTTACGTGCCTGTGAATTATGACGGTAAATATCGAGGCCCAATTCAGGTAAGATACGCCCTTGGCAATTCCATAAATGTGCCGGCTGTGAAGATGGTTGCTTTGGTTGGTGTGAGAAACATGCTTGAGACTGCATATGAGATGGGAATTAAATCTCTTGAACCAACACAGAAAACACTATCGCGAGTGGGACTTTCTGTTGCTTTAGGTGGCGGTGAAGTTAGATTGATAGAGCTTACTAGCGCTTATGGAGCGTTTACTAATGGAGGTTATAGAGTAGATCCGGTGGCTATATTAAGGGTGGAAGATGTAAATGGAAAAGTTCTTGAAGAAGTGCGTCCCCAAAAAAGCGCGCGTGTTCTTACACCTGAAGAGGCTTATTTGATTGCTGATATACTTTCGGATAATGATGCAAGAAAAGATGTGTTTGGTGTCAATTCTCAACTAAATATTCCCGGAAGACAAATTGCAGTCAAAACAGGTACTACAAACGATAAACGCGATAACTGGACTGTTGGTGGCAATCAACAGGTAATGGTTGGCGTTTGGGTTGGGAATAATGACAATTCCCCTATGACTCAAGTTGCATCTGGTGTAACTGGCGCGTCTCCGATATGGAGAAAAATTTTGCTTAAAGCTTTAGATAGTAAACCAGGAATTAAGTTTGAAGTTCCTTCAGGGATAGTAATTATCCCTGTTGATAAAGTTTCAGGATACGTTGCACGTGAAGGTTCTGAATCCAGAATGGAAAAGTTTATAAAAGGAACTGAACCACAAGAAGATAAAGTGCGTTTGAGATTGAAGGTTTGTAAAAACGAAGGGAAGCTTGCCAATCCTTCAGATATTGCCTCTGGCAATTATGAAGAACGTGAATATTTTTTGTTTAAGGAAGAAGATCCAACAGCACCAAAAGGTTCAGGAATTAATAAGTGGCAAGAAGGGATAAACAAGTGGATTGCATCCCAGCCTGATCCTGCCAAATACAATCCACCGACAGAGTATTGCAGTTCTAGTGTACCAATTAATGTTGAATTTGTCAGACCTACAGATAAAACTTCAAACTTGCCAAATACTTTTTCTGTTGAAGCTAAAATTTTTTCTATAGATAAAATAAATGAAGTTACATTAGAAATTGATGGAGTCAAGCTTCGTTCATTTACTTATCCTCCTTACAAAGAAGAAGTTAATTTGCCAAATGGCGTGCATACTTTGAGGATAAAAGCTCGCGATGTTAATGGTAAAGAATCGGATCGTGTTATAACCGTTGGTGTTGGCGTAGAGTGGAATGCTACAAACACTCCTACTCCTACTCCAACATCTGCACCAAATTAGGTTATGTAAAGCAATCCTGACAAAAACACAAAAACTTCTCAATCTATTGTATTTTCAAACTTTTCTATTAGCTCTCTCAAGACAGCGCTAGGTTCTCTGCCTTCTGCTTTTAGGTGCTGGTTTTTACCTGCTAAGTCTACATGCAGATTTCCTGTGTGCATTACTCCTTCCATTTTTGGTTTTTTGATAGTGTCAAATACAAATTCAACAGAATTAATACTTACTCGTTTTGAAAATTTTAGAAACTTTTTTATAAGTATTCTTTCCAATTCATCTAATTTAAATGCTCCTACAACCTTCTTCCTATCTATGACTTTTACCTGAAATGCTAGGTTTTCTTTTAGATCAGCGGCTTTGACTAAGTTTTTTCTGGGATTTTTTTCCAAATCCAAAGATTGTTTGGGGCGATTGTTAATCCTTTGCGAGTCGGGGAATGTGATTGTGTTATAAGCTTTGCTTCTTACTCCTTTTTTCATTGTTTAAAATATACACCTTAAGGATATGAATGTCACTACTTTTGGTTAACGCCAAAAGCTTTTTGTAATTTACTTAACAAAATGTTTCGTATTTTTGCCACTTGTTTGTCTGTTAAGGTTTTTGTCTGGTCATGATAAGTGACTGTAAATGTGTAATTATCTTTGTATATGTCTTTAAGTTTGATATCTTTAATTAATTTGCTTATTTTATACATTTTGTTGATTAGGTCTCCTACCTTTACATTTTTGGGTATCTCAAAAGTGTAATCTTCTGTTTGCGCGGGATATTTAGATGTTGGCTTATAGCTTGTATACATTTTGAAGTGATTCCTTAGAATTGATATGTCAAATTCACAAGATATCAATTTCTTTTTTAGATCAATTATTATTTCGCCTGCAATTTCGTTTTCTACTTCAATCTCAAGTTTGTTATTATCAATAAATTTGAAGCTAAATTTTATATTTAGTTTTTGAAAAAAAGCCTCCAAAATACCTTTTGCTTTTCTGTATTCATAATTAACAAATATGATTCCTAGTTTTAGAATTTCATCTGGCAAGCCTTTCTTTTTAGGGTGGTACACATTCGCGATTTCATATAAAAAGTATTCGTGAGAAACTGCTTTGTTTTGATCGGTTGCTTTTATAAGTGATGGTATTAGTGAAGTTCTAAGATACTGTCCTTCTTCACCGAGGGGGTTTTTAAGTTTCAACGCATTTGCGCTATTTACCATTGATGGATCTACTAAAGAGCTGGTGTAAACTTCATAACCACCGAGTCTGGATAGTATTTCTCTTATTCTTTTTTCGAATTTAAATAGTGGGCTGTCAATGTCTTCAGGTATTGACCCGGTTGGCAGAATGCTTGGGATGTTGTGATAACCGTAAATTCTTGCTATTTCTTCAACTATGTCTTCAGCGATTTCAATATCTCGTGCTCTGCTAGATGGTATTGTGATTTCTAAGTTATTTTTTTCTAGTTTTATTCCAAATCCTAATGACTGCAGTACTTTTGATATTTTTTCAGATTGAATTTTTACACCTATTCTTTGGTCTATAAATTCTTTTGTGATATTTAGTTTTTTTGGCTTGTAGGGATTTGGATAGTGATCAAAAATTTCACTTGTTATTTTTGCTTTTGCAATTTTTTGATAAAGTTCTATCCCTCGCAAAAGTGCTTTGTATGCAAGTTCTGGATCGACTCCTTTTTCATTTAATGTTGCGGCGACAGTTCTAATTGCGAGACTCATAGAAGTTTTCCTGATTTGGACTTCGTCGTTGTTGTTTATGAAAAATACTATTGTTTCGGTATGATCCGAAATCGCGCTATTTTTTGCCCCCATTATTCCGGGAAGATCTATAATTTCGCCTGTGCCATTATCTATTACTATGTCTCCACCTAAGAGTGTGTGAGTTTTGTCATCTAATGTAGTTATTCTTTCTCCTTTTTTTGATTTTCTAAATATGATGTTTTTGGTTTTCAATTTGTCATAGTCAAAAACATGTGTTGGATGACCAACTTCAAGCATGACATAGTTAGTTATGTCAATTATCGCATTTAGCGACCTTATTCCGCTTGCTTCTAGACGTTTTTTCATCCAATCCGGAGTTTTCTTGTTTTTAATGCCAGATAGTACAACTGCAATAATGCGTCTTGCATTTGTTTCTAAATCAGAAACAAAGATCTTATGTGATTTTGAATCTGTTTTTGGATTTTGATATTTAGGTTCTAAAAATTTGGTTTCAATTCCAAATTGCGGCAGGATGGCGGCGCATTCTTTCGCTATCCCTATGACACTCATGCAGTCTACCCTGTTTGTTGTGATTTCAATATCATAAAGGTAGTCATTTTCTAACTTCTCTACATTTTCAAATGACGGACCGCAACAACTGACATATTCCGCAATTTGTTGTGGCGTTGCCTCTGTTTTTATATATTCTCGCAACCAGTTATCCAGAATTTGTATGTTCATAAAAATTCAGAATAATAAAGATCTCAAAATTGTTTAAGATAATTAAGATCGCTGCTATAAAGTATTCTAATATCAGGTATATTAAGTCCAGCTTTCATCATGAATGTGCGTTCCACACCCCATCCGAAAGCAAATCCAGTATATTTATTTGGGTCAATTCCTCCGTTTTTTAGAACAACCGGATGAACCATTCCCGCTCCTCCCAATTCCAGCCATCCACTTTTGCAAAGTTTGCATTTTGAATTTTCTTTATCAATTCCAGTGCCGTTGCATACTCCGCAACTGATATCAACCTCAAAACTTGGTTCTGTGAATCTAAAATGAAATGGTCGCAAGCGTGTTTTTCTTTTCTCGCCAAAAAAATTTTTGGCAAAATAATCCAATGTTCCTTTTAAATGTGTGATGGAAATTCCTTTGTCAATAAAAAGACCTTCGAATTGGTGAAACATGACCAAATGTCTTATTGAGATTTGTCTTCTATAGCACTTGGCGATGTTGATCATTCTGATTGGCGGTGTGGAATTTCGTCTTAACATTTCGCGGACTTGGCCGCTTGATGTGTGAGGAGTTAATACTATTTCTCCATATTTTTTGTCATCTGGAGCATCTACAAAAAATGTTTCCCATTCATCTCGCGCCGGGTGTCCTTTACCCATGTTTAGCGATTCGAAGGCAAACCAGTCATATTCAACTTCAGGGTACCTTGCTCTTGAGAATCCAAGTTTGGCAAAAACTTCGTATATTTCATCTATCGCGCAAGTTATGAGATGTGTATTCCCTATTTGTGGTTCAATACCCGGCACTGTGGGATCAAATCGCGCATTTTGATAAATTTCTTTTTCGATATCAGCTTTTTTTCTTTCTATTTCTTTCAATAAAAGATCTTTTATCTCGTTTAAGTTTTGCCCTGCAATTTTGCGTTCAGATTTATTAATTATTGGCAATTTTTTCAGAAGTTTTGTGATTTCTCCCTTTTTGCCGAAGTAACGTACCCTAACTTCTTCCAGCTCATCGTTGGTATGGCAAGCAGAAATTTGATGAAGAGCTTGGTTTTTTAATGTCTGTATGAGATCAAGCATGATGTGTTCTGATTTAACTAAAAACTAGTATGAAGAATTCTTAATCAGCATAAGAATAAATTAAGAATTAATTAAGAATTTAAGAATTAATTAAGGTGTCTTATTTAACCTTTTCAACAATTTGCTTAAAGCTCTCAGGATCGGTTACTGCAATATCAGCAAGGATTTTTCTATCAATTTCTATTTTTGCCTTTTTAAGTTTTGCGATGAATTGAGAATAATTAAAGCCGTATTCTCTTACTGCGGCATTAAGTCTTATTATCCACAGGCTCTTTAAATCACGCTTTTTTTTCTTTCTTCCGTTATAAGCGTATTGCCCTGCATGAAGCACTGCTTCGTTGGCGGCGCGGAAGCGCCTGCGTGGTGCATTGTTGAATCCTTTAGCAAGTTTTAGTATTTTACGGTGTTTTTTTGATGATGGCGATTTTACTCGTGTCATATTTCTAATTTTGTCTCAAGGTTATTCTAAACCAAGAGCTTTTTTAACTTTCTTTGCGTAGACTTTTTGCATTTGCACAATTCTTTTTAAGGCTCGTTTATGTTTTGAACTTTTTTTGACATTAAGATGCCCACGAAACCCTTGTCTTCTTAGTACTTTTCCGTTTTTGGTAACTCTAAATCTTCTAGATAGAGACTTTTTCGTTTTGTGTTTTGGCATTTTCGCTTTGTTTTTTTGATTTGTTATTTGGCGATATTACCGCTATTAGACTTCTTCCCAGAAATTTTGGTTCCATGTCCAAATTTGCTCTCCCATTAAGAGAGTTAATGACTCTCTTGACTATTTCATAGCCAAACTGTTTGCTACCCATTTGTTTATTTGAAAACCTAACATTTATTCTAACTTTGTTTCCTTCTTTGAAAAATTTGTCTATTCTTTTAATCCTAGTCTCAAAGTCAGCGTCGCCAATAAAGGGAGTAAAACGAATTTCTTTTGTATCACCTTTTTTTACCCCTTTTTTGGCTTTTTTAATCTTTTTTTCTTCTTTGTATTTAAATTTGCCAAAATCTTCGATTTTGGCAACGGGCGGATTAGCGTTGGGAGCAATTTCTATTAGATCAGCATTTGCTACCAAAGCTTTTTTGAGAGCTTCTTCACGCGTCATTATACCAATTTGCTTGCCGTTTGAGTCCAAAACTCGCAACTCTTTGGCATGAATTTGATGATTTATACGCCAGTGATGTGAGAAGCTTGCCTTTTTCAAAGTTAACAAGTTTTATTGTAGCATTATTATTCAAAATTTCCAGTAATTGTTTTTGTGTTAGCTTTATCGCATTTTATTTATCTCAATTTCACCTGAACTTGTTGTGTTGTTTTGTGGTTGCATATTTTCTGTTTGGCTAGATGGTTTTATGTCTCTTACATTTTGGATAAACTTTATTCCATTTTCTATTCTGGCATCCAAGTTGGGGTTTTCAAATCTTGGGGCAAAAATTTCAAGAGCCTCTTGAAAAGTTTTTACTTCCCTCCAAAGATTTTCAGGGATGTGTGGAGGTCTTTTTCCTATCCCCCACTCATTTCTATATCTTGCAAGTTGCCAAAATACTGTTTCTATGTTTTTGGTTACAGATTCACAATTTGGAAATTTTCCATT
Organism: Patescibacteria group bacterium; assembly: GCA_026416845.1. Classification (GTDB taxonomy): domain Bacteria; phylum Patescibacteriota; class Microgenomatia; order UBA8517; family UBA8517; genus JANWVB01. The sequence continues at coordinate 27,153 of JAOAEL010000002.1, read as the reverse complement.
TTTATTTCTTCTGCCATAATTGAACCAATTATTTTTACCAGCAAGATTTGCTTTCCCTGTGGCAATATCATTTCCTAGTCTAGTTTCTTGTATTGCCAATAAAATTACATATTCTGCTCCTATGCCGTATTTTTTTTCCATTTCTAGAAAAAAATTTGCTAGTGATTCTTTGTTCTCATAATCTGCGTTATAAGCGTTTAAGATTTCTATAATTTTTTCTTTGGATATTCTTCCTGTTTGTTTTAGATCAAATTCATCAAGTTTAACTTCTTCATTTTTTTCAACCTTAATTTCTTCCGGTTCTTTTGAATATTCATCTTCATTAATTGAGCTATCTGGGGTATGTCGTAGGTTGGTACTTCGAATATCATTTTCATTTATTGAGGATTCTTGGCTTACTTGTTGTGCCTGATCTAAGGCTTCTGGTTTTATTTGTATATCAGATGGTTCGTTTTGTGGTTGATTATTTTGTTTAGTTAATAAATCAATCAAGTTATCTTTTAATAATTCTGGCATATTTTCACTAGCTTGTTTTTGAACTTCAATTCTTGCTTGTGCTGTTTGTGGCTGATTGATAATTGAGTTAGGCGCTCTTGGCGCAATTGTTCCTACTCCTAAGACTGTCAAAATTATAAGAGCGTATCTGCCTAAATGGTTTTTTATGCGTTTTACAAGATCAGTGTTTATTTTTTCTTTTTTATCGCTTTTTGCAATTTTTTCAGCATATCTAACGTATGCATCAATTGTTGATACCCTTTTATCTCCTGATTTTCTTTTTGCTTTTAATTCCTCAATTTCTTCAAACAAACTTGCTTTTTCTTCTGGTTTGTCTTTAAGACTATCAAGCACCTTGTACCTGAGTCTTGTTTCAACAACACCTCTTATGGATCTCAGAACTGCCTTTTTCTGAAGAAGAAGAATATGTTCAGTTTCTGAATTGTTTAGTTCGTGTGCAACTTGTTTTATTTCTGTGTATGCTTCAAGTAATTCTTTCAAAGAAGCATTGGCTAATTTTTCTGAGAGTGTAGCAATTGCATTTTGACTTTCTTCATTTAATTCGAACCTTCTTTCTTGTCCTTTTTTCTTGCCATAATGATACCAGTCAACCGCCTTTGTTATGTTGGGAGCTTCTTCAAGAAGTTTATGTATGGCATTTTCAGAGCTTAGAGTTTCTGTTTTTTGTTTTGTTTGTTCCAATTGTGTTTCTTCCACATTTAGAATATAAATTGTTAATTGCCAAATTTCAACACCAGAAATCTTATTTAAACATTCTTCTTCAATCTCTTTACAAGGATAAAGACAAAGATTTGGTTTGTATTTTTTCTAAAATTTTATCTATAAAACCAGATATTTCCATTTGTCCAATATTGTTCCCGTCGCGCATTCTGATTGAAATATGCCCAAGCTTTTCTTCCTTTTCTCCGATTATTAACATATAGGGAATTTTTTGCAATTGAGCATCTCTTATTTTTGCATTTAAACTTTCTGATCGATCGTCAATTTCTGCTCTTATACCAATTTTTATTAATTTCTCTAGCAATTCTTTTGCGTATTCATGCTGTTTTTGAGATATTGGCAGTATTTTTGCCTGGATAGGAGATAACCATACAGGGAAGGCGCCGGCAAAGTGCTCTATAAGGATACCAATAAATCTTTCAGATCCCACAAGCGCTCTGTGTATCATATAGGGAGTTTTTTTGTTGCCTTTTTCATCAATGTAGTATAGGTTAAAGCGATTAGGCATTATCATGTCAAGTTGAATTGTGGATAACTGCCATTCTCTGCCAAGAGAATCTTTTACCATGAAATCTAGCTTGGGACCGTAGATTGCGGCTTCTCTCGGTGCTTCAAGCGCATCGAGCTTGTGTTTCTGTGCTAAGTTCTTTAAAGCGCTTTCGGCTTTTTCCCATACTTGATCATCACCTAGGTATTTTTGTTTATTTTTAGGATCTCTAAGCGAGAGTCGCATCCAAAATTCAAACCCATAGGTGTTAAGTGCCTCTTTGATTGCTTTTAGCACATTTTCAAATTCTTGCTCTATTTGATCTTCTCTTACAAACGCGTGCCCATCGTCTTGAGTGAATGCTCGCGATCTTAGTAATCCGTTTAGTTCTCCTGGTTTCTCGTCGCGATACAAAATAGAAAAATCCGAAAATCTAACTGGCAAATCTTTATAAGAATGAGATCGTGAAGCGTATAAAGCGCAATGTTGAGGACAATTCATTGGTTTTAGGAAGAATTCCTCTTTTGAATAATTTGATATGACTTTGAACATATCATCTTTATATTTTTCATAGTGTCCTGATATTTTGAATAATTCTGCACGGTTAAATCCCGGCAAAGATGTTTCGCCATAACCAATTTTTTGATTTAATTGCCTGCTGTAGTTGTAGACTAAAAATCTTAGGGTTGCGCCTTTGGGTGTATAAAGCGGAAGTCCTGATCCTACCAGATCAGAAAATACAATTAGATCTAATTCTTGGGCAATTTTTCTATGATCTCGTTTTTTAGCTTCTTCTTTTAGTTTTAGATGTGTGTCTAATTCTTCCTGACTGTAAAACGCTGTTCCATAAATTCGAGTTAACATTGAATTTTTTTCATTTCCCCTCCAATATGCGCCGGCAATTGAAGTGAGTTTAAAATACTTCAGTGTTTGACTAGGGTTTTCTACGTGTCCTCCTCGGCAAAGATCGGTAAAATTGCCGGAGCTATAAATTGTTATTTTTTCTTTTTTCTGAGCAAATTCTTTGATGAGTTCTTGTTTGTAAACATTTTTTGAGTATAGTTTGAGTGCTTCTTCTTCTGAGATTTCTTTTCTTTCGAATTTCTCCCAAGTTGGTGCAAGTTGGCGCATTTTGTTTTCTATTTTCTTAAGGTCAGAGTCTGAAATTTTATCTTTGCCAAAATCAATATCGTAATAAAAGCCATCTTCTATGGATGGTCCGATGGCAAGTAACGCGTTAGGATATAGTTCAAGTACTGCAGCGCCTAGCAAATGAGCACAGGAGTGTCTGAGTTTGTCAAGATTTTGTTGAGATTTTGTTTGTGCCTTTTTCATTAATAGAAAAGATGCTTTTAAGTTTTATAAAAATAAGTATTTTGGTGTAATATAACTTTCAATTTATTTTTACCGACTTTCATTAATTTTTCGACCCACAGATGACAGTTGAAAAGTGTTAAGGACATTTTAATTATATTTTTTGAGCATATTAAGCTCAAGTAGCAATGTTTTTTTATCTCTGATTTTATTAGTTTTTGATAGAAAATTTTATATTATTTATTTTGTTTTTTTTAGAAAGCTTGTATTTTGATCTATTTATTTATGGATCTATGCTCAAGATTTATGATAGTGGATTCCACTATGCGCGCAAAGAATTTGCCAACGAAAGGAATACCACCTGCAAGCTGAAGCGAGTAAACAATGATTGTGGACACGATGGCAAAGCCAACCGTTACACCCATTGCCCAGCCTATTCCGGCAAAAAATCCTTCTTTGATTAACTTGAAAGTTGATTTTTTGGTGTTTGAAGGTTTCATGTTTTGCAATTTATTATATATGCTTAACGACTATGAAAGGAAGCGTAGCTATAATTTTTTCAGGTAAAAAAGTTCTTCTTTTTTTAAGAGATAATATCCCGACAATACCAAATCCGAATTTTTGGTCCTTGCCGGGAGGATGTACGGAAAATGGAGAATCTCCGCACCAAACTATTGTAAGGGAATTGCGGGAAGAGGTAAGTTATGTTCCTAAAAGTTTAATTTATCTTGGGTATCATATTGATTTTTTGGATTTGAGTGTGGTCAATGTTTTTTTCTCGCGTGTAAGCGGGGAAGAAGCCAAAAATTTTGCGCACACTGGGGATGAAGGACAAGAGATAAAATTCTTTAGTTTTGATCAGTTGTTTACTATTCAATTAGTCCCATCTTTGAAGCTTTATCTTGCCAAATATCAAAAGTTTGTAAAACAGTTGTTGGAAGATGATAATTTGGTGCCAACCCCTGAGTTGATAGGATTAAAGCAAGATTAATTTTTAGGCAACGAAATTGCAGGTATCCTAAAAAAAATTTTTGTATTGTGGACGATACAGGACTCGAACCTGTGACCCTTCCCACGTCAAGGGAATGCTCTACCAACTGAGCTAACCGTCCATTTTAGATATTTGAATTATATCAAATAGAGTAAATATACTCTATTAATATATCTTTCATGTTCGCAAGACTTTTTCCATCGCATTTTTCAATGGTGTCATTTGAGCTATGAAGATATTTGTAATCCATATCTATTACTAAAAATGTTGGTATTTTGATTTCTATTAATGCAGTGTGATCATCTATAACAGCATATTTTTCAGTTTGAATAAACGAACTAGGCATTTTTGCTTTCCCTATTTGCCAGAATTTTTTCATTTGGGCGTTTGCATTTTTTGCGGAATTGATTTCATAAAAATACTTTGGGTTTTTGCCACATACCACATCTATAATTATTGCATGCTCAGGATGTTTTTGGGGATAAATTGTGTTTACGTTAGCCGCAAAGTGTTTTGATCCTTTGGGCATCCAACCATTTTCCCATGGTGGTATGTCAGGATCTCCTTCTTCCGCGTCAAAAAATACTATGTCTACTCCAATTGGCAGTTTGTTTTCTTTGTTTTTTAATTCTTCAACAATTGCCAGCAAGACCGCTGTCCCACTTGCTCCATTATTTGCTCCAATCATTGGTTTGCCTGTATCTTTTGATATTTTAAGCGTGTCAAAGTGACTGCCTATTAAAATTCTCCTTTCGTTTTGAGGATTTATTTGAGCAATGATATTTTTCCCTTTGTAATCTTGATTTTTGCCGGTAAAAACAAAATCTTGTTCAATAATTTTTACTTCTTTTTCACGAAGATTATTTATCAAGTATTGGTGTATTTTTGATTGTCCTTCAGAACCTACGTATCTTGGTCCAAACGCGACTTGATCACTAATTTGCTTTAATAAAATTGATTCTTGATTTTTTTGATTAAATTTAAATTGTTTCATTGTTTTTTCGTACATCTTAACGCTTAAATATTCTATTGGAGCATGATTGTCTGTAAATATTTGATAGTTTGACAATTCAAGCTTTGCAATTGGAATGTGTTTTTCTTCAAGATTATTTACAAATCGCATTGGCGCTTTTATGTCTATTTCTTTTGGCGAGTTAATGCCAATTACTATAAGATTTTGCACTGTTTTTATGTTCTTGCCTTCAACAAAAAAAAGATGCGAGTTTTCAAATTCGCTTGCAAAGGTTTTTAATATCCCTTTTGGAAGTTTGTCTCCTTCACTTTCATCAATTGAAGCAATTATATTCATTATCACAATCCCATTGTTGTTTAATTTTCTTTTGATTTCATGAAAAAATTCTTTGGTGGTGAAATGCGCTGGGATGGAATAAAAAGTCTGATAAACATCTATAAAAATGTAATCGTATTTGTTTTCTGAATTTTTTACAAACACTCGACCGTCTTTTGTGTGGCTTCTTATTTTGGAATTAGGTTTGAAATCAAAGTATTTTATCGCGATATCTTCTAATATTGGTTCTATGTCTACAGTGTCTATGTATTCTATATTTGGGTATTCTGCCAGAATTGCTTTTGGTATTGAATATGCTCCTGATCCTATTACCAAAGCATTTTTAGGTGTTAGTCCTATGATTTTATTTATATCGTAAAATTTTGTGTACTCAAAAAGCAATTCTTTTGTGTCTAAATAAATTCCGCTTGACCACGATCTATCTTGAATCATGTATCTTACTGGTCTTTTTTCATGATTGATTGAATCTATGATTTTTATTTTTTCATAAATGCCATCTTTGGAGTAAACAAAATTTTCTTCCTGGAGGGTTGAGCATGCAAGAAGAGTGCTAAAGAAAAATATCCCAAAAACTATGTTTTTGGTTTTAATTGTGTTTTTTTTTACTATTAAGTTGCCAATTGTGCCAATTAAAATTAGCGCCAGAGAAACTCCTACAAATATATTCGAAACACCAAAAAATGGTATCAGAAAATATCCGGCCAGAAGACTTCCGGATATGCTTCCCAAAGTAGAAACAAAAAATACTTTTCCAGAGGTTGTTCCTACGCCGGTGTGTTTCTTTTTGTGATTTTCCAAAGTAACGCCAAATGGAGACAAAAGTCCCAGCAGAAACGCTGGAATTGAAAAAAGAATTATAGAGGAAATCAATGGGCCTGTTGTGATCGAGAAGTTATTGGCTATTTTATCTAGGATGAAAAACGAAACTAGAAAAAGCGAGCCTGTTGCAACTCCTGATGCTGTTATTATTTTATAAAACAATGATTCATCTTTTGTTTTATCTGCTATTTTGCCTCCGTAATAATAACCAATAGAAATCGCCGCCAGAATAACGCTTAATATGCTTGAATAAGAATATATAGTGTTTCCAAAGTATGGAGATAATAATCTAACAGCCACAACTTCTATGATTAATACGCATGCTCCAGTTATAAATAGCGTTATTAATATCGAAAAATTGCAAGCCCAGTTTATAAATTTTTGCATGTTTGATATGATTATAGTTAAATTGTTCTGGAATTGCTAAAGGTTTTTAGGCTGATTATTTTTTATTTTAGCAAGATTTTTGTTATTGTTATTAAAATTTTGGTTTATAGTCAAAAGTCAAATTTATCTAGTGTAATTTTCTTATTTTGGGCTTGTCGTTCAATGGTAGGACACGTGGCTGGCAGTCACGGAACAGGAGTTCGATTCTCCTCAAGTCCACAGATTTGCAAATTTTGAAAGTTATATATTTCGTCTTTTATTCTGATAACAATTCTTTTGAACTAGTGAACTAGTAGCGAGTACAAAAAAGCCACAACTTTTGAGCGACTTTATGGTGGTTTGACAATTGTGATTTTTTGTTTATTAATCTTTGATTTGTAAAATTCCAAGATTAGTTCAGAAATATCGTGATTTAAAGCAATTTGTAAATTTTTGGTTTTTGTTGACTTTATTTACTTTGGTTGTGCCAATATTATTGATAATTTTTGTATGTTTTTTTGTATGTTGTTAAGTATAGATTATAAGTTGTTAATTTGGAAGCATGGCTGGATGTGTGAAATTGGAAAATAAATGCTTGACAAATACAACTTATAGTTTACAATCCTACTAAAATTAGAAATTATAAAAAAGTTTAATTCTATGGTAGAAATTAAATACCAATTTGCTCCTGACAATTTGATGGATAAACAGATAATTAGTCGTAAAGTTGTTGCTGTATTTAAGCCATATAGTACTCCAGTTAATGTTGGTAGTGAAGAAAAGCCAGCATTAGCGCGTGAGTATGTGTGTTTTTATCGCCCAGATACTAACAAGTACTATGGTGCTGAATTTTATTGGCTATTACCTGAAAAAGCAGGTAGTGACATTTTATCAGAAAAAGTGGTAGTCACTCTTTTTATTGGTCCATATGACTACAGTTCAGAAATACCACCGAATGAAGTTATACCAATTGCAGAAAGAGACTAAAAATTTCATTTTTACATTAAAAGTTTCTTATTTGATTTTTTTAGAAAGCTTTTTAAACTTGTACTTTATTTTTTAGTTCAGGATTCAAAAATCAAAGTTAGTAAGCTATGACTTCTTATTATTGCTTGACATGTTGCAGATTTGGGACTGATAGTTTGTATTTTTTGTAATGTTTTCTCTGCTGCTGTGAGAATAGGTTCTTTAAATAAACGCTTGAGTAACTTTAAATGTTTGTTTGGCAGGTAAAATGCTCCTCCATTTAGAAGATATAAACCTTGGTTTATAGATTGTATAGAAAAATTGTTTATCAATTCTGGAGCTGTTCTATAACAAATTTCATCTTCAATATTTTGTTTAATTGAGAATTGAATGACTGGGGATCCAGTTGGGTAATGTATGCCAAGATTTTGTTTTTTTGAAAGACTTCCAATAGTTATATCTATAATAACCAATGGATATTTTCCTTGTATGACAATCACATCTCCGCCATTGCCATTTCCTTTGTGTACACAATCAAGCTCTGTTGGAGTTAATTCAACTTGTATATCGTGGAAGTTTTTTTCTTTTAATATTTGTTTTATTAATTGAGCCAAGAGAAATTCTAGATAATATGCAAAACCATCATTTGTAAAATTTCCATTTAAAAGCCATTTTTCTATTCTCTTTCTTCTATTTATCTTGTCAGATGACGAGGTAGTATATGTTAATATTCGGTTGTTTTCCAAGCTTGCAATTTCAAGTTGATTAGGATAAGCATTCTCGAAAGCGTCCAAGAATTTTGAGATTTCTAATCTATTTATTTCCAGCGTTTTTGAGCACCTTTTCTCCAAAGGGCACAAATTACATATTTTCCTTTCTGACATAAGAATATTTAACTAAAAAATGTTTTATTTTGATTGGTTTAGAAGTTATTTTTAATTTGATTAAAGATTGTTTCTATCTACATCTTAAAAGCAACAAATTTGTGAATCATTTTTGTAATACTTAGGCCAAATCAATTTGGTGTCCAAAGCAAAAGAAAGCTTAGAATTTTTGATTTATAACTTCTTTCAGAAACTTACAAAAATCGTAAATATCTTTTTTCCTTAAACTGTACCCTGCGCCATGATATCCAAATGCCGGAACGCATACGTTTACGGCTTTTGTATGTCCATTATTTTGGAAGTTAAAAGGTTCTAGTTGATGAACTGTATCAGCGGATAAAAATCCTTTTTGAAAAGGCAGATTAATTTTTGTTTCAAAAAAATTTCTTATATCTTCATGTATTATGTGCGCTCCTCCACGATACATCACAAGCGGTCCTTTGCCACTTTCACCCAAACTTTCAGCATTTCCCACTTTTTGATGGATTGGACAGTAGTCAAGCACGATGGCAAGATCGGGCTTATATGAATCGCATATACCATTTGCGCTTTGATCTTGCATTTCTTCATCAGTGATAAAAGCAAACATATTTTCCTCCAGGAATTCCGGATTTTGGTCTAATATTTCAAATACAGCAAATTGAGAGACTTTGTTATCCAAACTTGAAGCTATAATATTTTGTTCGGTTTCTATGAATTCTTTTTTGTAACTTCCGGTTTGCCCCTCTTGTATTCCTAATTTCTGGACTTCGTCTTTTGTGTCAACGCCCACATCAAGATATAGGGAATTGAAACTTGTCAGATTTTCTGTTTTCAGTTCATCTTCATGCAAGATTACTCCAGTTACTTTTCCTTTTTGCGTTTGTGCATACACAATCGCATGGTCGAGTCTATTGGCGAATATCCAACCCACCGGTAAAATTCTCACTTTTCCGTTTTCTTCAATTTTTGTGATTTGAAATCCCACTTCGTCTATATGACTGGCAATAAGTTTTTGTGGATTTTTTGTGTTTCCAAAAATAATCGTGCCATAGCCGTTTTTATAAAAAGCTATCCCCCTTGATTTGAGTTCTTCTATGAGCACTGTTTTTATTTCGTCAGTATCTCCTGTAACAGCATGTGCAAAACAGAGTTTTTTGAGTAAGTTGTAGTTCATTTTATTTTATGATTATAACAGTTTTGGCGAGTTTTTCTCTTGTTTTCATTATTATTTTTTCAGCTTCTTCTTTAAGTTTAGCTATGCTAGATTGAGTTTCGTTACGTTTTGCTATAAGAGGATCTAATTCTTCTAAGTGTTGGCGATAGGCATTTAGGTATTCTTCTAGTGAATTATCGTTTGTGTTGAGTTCAGTCCAGATTCTCCTTACTGTAGATTTAAAGTTTTGGATTCTTTGATAAGTTTGTGCAAATCTTTCTGCGTAATCCAAAGCATTTCTTGAATTTGCAAATCTTGGTTTGTTTTCGTCTCCGGTTTTGCCACGTACTATGGATGAGATTTCTGAGGCTTTTTCCATGCAGAAGCTTAAACAGAGTTCATGTAAATTAGATATTGTGCAATTTTGGCCAATAGCTGATATTTTATCAGCTAGTTCACTTTCGTAATTTGTGGAGCAGAATGCATCAATTGTTCTGCGAATTTCAGATGCCAATTTTAATGTTTTCTCCAACTCGCCTTTCTTGATTTCGCCTTTTTCTTCAACTAGTCCATATTCAATTATTAATTTTTTCTTGGTTGTGTTGATGAATTCAGTTGTAGATTGCAAGATTTGAAGTAGAGTTGCTGGGTCACTTAAAATGTTGTGCAAATCTAATGTATGTCCTTGTGCAATCAATTCTTTGAACATTGCAATGAAACTATTTACTGCTTGATCTTGTGTATTTTGGTCACTGTTTAAACAATTGATCGCTTCAGCTAGTTTGCTGTGATTGTTTTCCCATGCTTTTATCAAAGAATTTGCACATTTTTTTGCAGATTCTGCTTTTTGAAATGTTGAAATAATTTCTATCAGTTTGGTCACAGACTGATATGTTAAGTATAAGGGTGATTTTTCATTTATATTTTGTCTGTTGCTGGAGGATTCAACTATTTTTCTAGCTTTCAAATACATCCAATCTGAAATTATTTGAGCTTGCTTTGCATTTTTTTGTGTTTGATGTTCTTGTATTTCTTGGGGTGTTTCTATCACAACGGGCAATGTTCTTTGGCCATTTTCATCATCTAAGAATGATTTACCCATTAGATTTAGTGCTCTTGATATAGCAATTTGTCTATTTGTGAAATATCTTGTAATTTGAACTTTGTATCTATCTAAAAATTCTTGGCTTTTCTCCTCTAAGCAGGTGGTTATTTCTGCCAACTCTTTGTTTAAAGTCGCAAGTTTTTCAATTTCTGAGTCAATTTCTGCTAGACCGAGTTGTGCAATTTGTAAATATGTTTGTAAATTGGGTGTTTTTGTGAATTCGTTTAGTACGTTTAATATTTCTAGCGCTTTTTCAAAATCAGTTTCAAACAAGAACGGAGTATTTATTTTGCTTGTAGCAAATCTTCTGTTGTCTGGAATTATATATAATTGGCTACCTTCTGCCAATGTATCAAGTGCAATTGTCATATTATCCCCGATGCCTTGATTTAGTAAAGTTATGTATTGAGTTATTTTGCCAATGCCGTTTGGGTCTTTGAAAATTTCAGATGCTAAAAGTTCAATTGGGGGTGATGCTCCATATGTAGAGTTTTCATCTCCCACAAAAGATGCAATCCTAACCCAACCGCGAGGATAACCGACCATAATAACCTTGCTTTGAAATCTGCCTTCTATTGCTGCTCTTATTATGCGTGCATGTGGACCTCCTGCTTCGTAATTATCAAGCACAAAAGCCATTGACCCTATGCTGTTTGTTAGAAGAAAGTGATAGTATCCCATTCCGCTAAAATGGCCATGTTTCATAATTGCTTCATAAGTCAGATGATCATAGCGTGAGTTTGATAGAGATGATTGGATTGAATTTTTGGTTTCTTGGTTGCGATCCGCTTTCCTCTTTTTTTCATTTTCCTCGTCAGTGTTGTATAATGGCGTTTCTATTCCTGTTTCTGGTTCCAAGACATTATAGTATGCAACTCTATCAATAAATGTTTCTGCAGAAAATCTTCTAATTTCTTTCATAGTTAGTTGTCCCCATCCTGTTTTTATAGCAGCTTCATCAAATGGTACTGCTATGATCGGGTATTGAAAGCCTAGTTTTTTGATAATAAGGTTAGAAACTTCTGTAAATATTGCACATCTTAATGATCCTAAGCTTTTAGGGATATCATCTCTAGATTTTATAAATTCGAAAGCTTTTTCTATTGCAGTGGTTATTTCTTCTGAAATCCCCACTTTTCGGCAGAATTCTATATATTTCTCTTTTTCAGGAAGTAATATGGCATCTGCGGGTACATCAAGTTGTATGGCTCTTTCTGCCCATTTTAAATTGATTCTTTGTCTTTGCTCTTCAGATGTTGAAATTCTATTGGCAAAATTATCAATATATTTAAGGTCAACTTTAAATAAACTGAAGTATGCTTCTCTTATTTCTTCTGCAGAGAGTCCTGTTGTAGCAGCATACATCATTATTTCAGTTTCAAATTGAGGTCTCATGCTGTGACTTGCCGTATCTATGAAATATATGCCTGCTGTATCGTTTGGGTGGTATTTATGAAGTTCTTTTGTTAAAGCCAAAAGTTGCAAAAATTCCTTTCCGTTTGTTTCACTTCCTGAAGTGGCGTATGATGCCCATTTTTTTCCATCTAATGGTTGATTAACCGATTCGGTTGCCCATCGAGTAGCTAAAGTTTCAAGTGTTGAATTTCTTTCTAAATTTTTTAATTTGCTTAATTCTTCGGGTTTTATTATTAATCCAGACATTCCTTCGCCTTTTTTCTTTAAAATTTCAATACCCCATAAAGGACTGTGAGGATTAGCTTCTGTCCCCCATGCTTCGTATGTTATTCGATCTGCAATTGGTATTTTTGTTTCCATTTTTAAAAACAAAAAACCTCTCGTTTCTGAGAGGTTGCTTTTTTAGTTTTGTTTTTTACTTCCTCTCAGCACGCATTAACCTCCCCAAATGAGGAAGGAAATAGCGCTGAGAGAAAAAAGTACTTCCATTAAGCTAAAATTTTACATTGTGAACTTTTTTTTGTCAAATTATGCAATATAATCAAGTTAAATCTATGGTAAATTTTCTATTCTTTAAAATCTCTTTGCCGTCAACAAATGCAGATACGTTAAGAGGTATGACATCTACGTGACTTTCACAATTCCAATCTTGTACTCCTGTCATTTCGGGATACGGATGTCCAAAAGCTAAGTGAACTCCGGGGAATTTTTCGTCCTGAAGCAAATTGCCTATCAACTTCTCAAGTCCCATAAGACATCCTATAGCAAACTCTCCCACTCTATTGCCATTTGAATACTTTTTCACATAAGACTCAAATTCCTCTTTAAGTTTTTTGTTTTTGCTTTTTACATTTGTTATAAACGAGTTTTTGATGTAAATCATAATTGGATTTTTCAATACTCCATATTTTTCAGAGAAATAATCCCCCAGCTCCCATGCGACTATTTGACCGTTTACCGACACAGGACAAGTAAATACCTCTCCGGCTGGCAGATTGCACCAACGCCCATTATCAAGAGGCACTCCATCATCTGCTTTCCATTTAATTTCTTTTGAGAAATTTGCTTTCAAACTTGTGCCATGTGGATCTTTTACTTCAATTTCTGTTGCGTTTTTTAATATTTCATAGAGCTTATGCGACGCTTTGTATATGAGCGAGTAGTCCATGCTCATTCCTGTTTCCATAATTTTTTCATCTACACCAATCATGTGGGCATGCCTGCAATTAAGATTTTTAGTTAATAGAGCAATGAGCTTTGATCTAAAGAGCGGCAATTCTCCTTCCTGGCCTGTAGCTGCATACAAAGAAGCGGTTGGCATGAATTTAGTTATATCTTTCTCAAAAGCAGTAGGAAATTCTTTTGCAGGCCGTTTTGTAAATTCTTCTATGAAAAATATTTTTGTTTCGCATACCTCTTTTGCTTTTTCATAAATTGATTTTCCGATGTCTTGTCTTGCTATATCGGAAACAATAACAAAGCGATCTTTTGTTGAAAGTCTAAGACAGTTTTTGATGATGTTTTGAACTGCTTTATCAAACATTTTTTTATTTAAATAATAACAGATTGTATTTGTAGCCCTTAATATTTTATTAATTATGTTTTAGTTGTGAAAGGTTTTTGTAAAACTCTACCATTGTGTCTATTGCGTTAAAGTAGTTTGTTAGATTAAATCGTTCGTTTGGTGCATGCAAATTGTCATCCGGAAGTCCAAAGCCTACCATGAGGCACGGGACATTTAAAGTTTGAGCAAGCACCGGAACAAAGCCTATAGATCCTCCCACTCCAGTATATACTGGTTCTTTTCCCCAGACTTTTTTTAGGCTCTTTTTCATTATTTCGTATACTGGATGATTAATGGGCGCTTTGTAAGGAAGCGCTGAAGCATGCTCTTTGACTTTCAATTTAATATTTTTTGGTACTATATTTTTGACATGTTTCACAAATTTTTGGTAAATGTCCTTTGGATCCTGATTTGGCACGAGCCTGAAGCTTATTTTAGCGCTTGCTTTTGAAGGGATTATTGTTTTGCTTCCCTCTTGAGTATATCCTCCAAATATTCCATTAACATCACAAGTAGGCCTGCTCCATCTTCTTTCATTTAGACTGTATTCTTTTTCTCCGCCTCCAAGGCAATACATTTGTCCTTCGTTTATTAAATCTTTTTCTTTTGTTTTTAATTTTTCGTAATTTTTTAGTTCTGTTTCTGAGGGAGAACAAACATTTTCGTAAAAACCTGGTATTAAAATTTTGCCATTTTTATCTTTTATTTTGGTAATTAAATAAGCGAGCATGTTTATAGGATTTTCTGCTATGCCACCAAATTGTCCTGAGTGTAAATCTTGCTTCGCGGTTTGGAGAGTAATTTCTGTATACAAAAGTCCGCGCAAGCTTGTATCTATAGAGGGCAATCCCTCTTTATACATTTCTGTATCAGAAACAACAAGAAAATCGCACTTAAACAAAGCTTTTGAGTATTTTTTTGTTAGATCTGTAACACTTATTGATCCAATTTCTTCTTCGCCTTCTATGATAAATTTGATATTTGCGGTCAAATCAATTTTTTGAAACATAAGTTTTTTAAGCGCCATTATGTGTGCCATGAATTGACCTTTGTTGTCGGTTGCTCCGCGAGCGTAGACTTTGTTGTCTATAATAGTTGGCTCAAACGGTGGCGTTCCCCATTCATCTAAAGGATCTGCGGGTTGCACATCATAATGACCATAAATTAATATTGTAGGCAGTTTACTATCCACTTCTAAAGATGCAAATATAGCATCGTGAGATTTGCATTTTAGTGTTTCTGTTTTAAACCCTAAAGAATCAAAAAGATATAGTAAATACTTTCTTGCTTTTTGCATGTCACTTTTGTGTTTAGCCAATGTTGAAATACTTGGGATTTTTAGTATTTCTAAAAACGGCTCTAATAATTTTTTATCCATTTAAATTTATAACGGCAATTTTTATCCAGCTGATCTTTGCAAGTAATGTTCGGAAGACAAAAGATATTTAGCTCCGTGCTTTTTATAGTTTATGCCCCACATATTCTTTTTTTGAGATCGCTTGTTTACAGCATATAGCCAAGTTTGAGCTTCTTGTATTTTGGTTCTGAATGATTTTATAAACGCCAAAAGTTTTTCAAAAAATACTATATGATATATTCCTGGATTTACTGCAGATGTCATAGCCGCAATTTGCACTTCTTCCGCCAAACCTTGTGTGCTTTTAACAGCCGTTAAAAGTTCTTGTTGAATAGCGTTAAGTTGTGCTTTTAGCTCTTGAGATTTTTTTTCTGTTCTTATTTTTTCTTCTTGCAACAGTCTTTGCTCCAAAGCAATACTTTCGTGCATTTTTTGTACTTGCTCGATTTTGCCTGATAAAATGTCGTTTATTTCTATTGTTTCTCCTGGCGCTATTTCGCCTGAATATCTGCGTGAAGTATTTTTGTAAGGATAATAATTGCCAAATAGATTTTCAAACAGTTCATTAGGCAATTTACTAATTTCCTGTCTCATTTGATTAACAGTATCCTTACCAATTTCTTTTATAGCCTCAAGCGGATTAGGAGTTTTATGCGTGTTTTGTGCTTTTGTGGTTTTTGTTTTTGTGCTTGTCATGTTTGTTTTTGTTAAGGTTAATTCTCTTGGCAGGCTTATTTTAATTCAAAGTGTGCTTTTAGACACTATCCCAAAGCGAAGTCAAGTGATCTAATACTTTTCTTTTAATAAGTACCGTTTTGACAAAGTTAACTTGTGCTTGCGATTTTAACTGCTTTTTAATTTGGGGATCTGAACTTGCAACTTCCAAGGCTTTTTCTAATTCTTCTTGAGAAACTTCAATATTTTCTTTTTCAGCAATTTTGGTGAGTATAGCATCTAGGGCTATTGAGTCTCTGACATCTCTTTCATATTCCTGTCTTAATGTTTCAGGATTTTTACCAATAGCATTTAGGTAGTTTTCTAAGGTAAGGCCTAGTTTTTCTATTCTTTGCAAAAGTTGTGCCAGCCTGGAATCTAGCTCCTCTTTAATCATGAGTGGAGGTATATTAACTTCAACTACATCGACAAGAGTCCTAAGAAGAACTTCTTGTTTCTGATCTTTTGTTATTTCATTTTGAAGTTTTTTGTCTGATTTAACTAATTTTTTAGATCTAATTTCTCCTACCAATTTTTCCTTGTAATTATCAAGAGAAAATTCCGGAATTTCGGCAGTGATAGCTCTTATTTCCCAATCTTCATCTTCTTTTGTTTTTATTAACTCAAATTTAGGGTAAATTGCTGGCTTAATTTTGTTTGTGGAAATAGCTTTATAAAGTGTTTCTGGCAACAATATTGTTAATACTTTTTCAACTAACTTTTGTTGAGGAACATGAGCTTTTACTTTTTCAAATGGCGCTTTGCCTTTCCTGAATCCGGGCACAGTTATACTCTGTCCTATCTCTTTTAACGCTTCTTCTTGAGCTTTTTTCACTTCTTCTTTTGGAAAAGTAAAAGTGATTTGGATGTTTCCATTGTCAGATCGAGCAACCGTGAAAGAAGCTTTGTTTTTTGATATTCCTTGAGATTTGTTTTGAGTTTTCATCAGCAGGATTTTACAACAAATTAAGCAAGAATTCAAAAAGATCAACTAACTTCACCTTTGCAAGCTTTATTGTGTTGTTAACATGCTAAGAACTTTCGGAAGGTAAATTCTTATATCTGTTGTTATAATCTGCTTTGTTAAGTTCGTTTAGTATGTTTTTTTCATAATTTTGCTCCAAAATTTCAAAAAGATCATTGTCTGTAAAGACATCTTCAGCCATAATTGTTAACTGACCTGTTGCGAATACGTAGCCATTATAATGGAGTATTGTTCCAACTTTGTGTTGTCCTAGATCCTTTTTTAGAACTGCTTTCATATATATTTTATTTCTTAGATTTTAATCCGACAAATTTTTAAAAGGGTGTTAGTTTAACATCTTTAAGAATATCTTGTCAACTATTGGATATTGGATGAACTTTAGAGGTTTTTGTAGATTTTAGATGTCAAGTTGTTAGCTATTTTGTTGTTTGAGTTTAGATTGTTTTGAGGTTTTGAGGGCTTTAGTTGACAGTTAACCTTTGTACTGTGTTTTACGCGGTTGATTAAATTTGATTTTTAAAGCTTGAATTTTTCTAGCAAAGCTTCCTTTTGAAAACACTGAAGCTCTAAATGCGCTAGGTGTTCTAAACCCTGGCCCAACTGGATTGGGATTTGAAAGTGTTTTATTTTTTGATTTCATATACCGCATATATTTTGTAAAACTTATTTTTCTTTTTACGTATGAGTTTCGTTTATTAAATTTTAATGTTATCTAATCTTGATTCGTAGAAGTCTAGTGTTTTTTTCATTACGGTTTCCCATTCAGGTCTCATGTTGTGGTCCACTGATTGGTATATATAGTATGAAACATTTTTATTTTTTTGCTTTAGTTTAATAACAATTTCATTATTCCATGCAACTGGCACAGCGTTGTCTTTTCCCCCTTGATGTATCTGAATTTCCGCGTTTATTTTATCTAGATAGTTAGTAAATGAAAACAAATCCACTTGATTTTCTTTTTCAAATTTTGCCAACTCTTTTCTTATAAACTTACCTCCATCCACAGATTCATCAGTATAATATAATACTGAGTACGGAAATGGTTTAGTAACTGGAGCCCATAGAACTGTTGGATAGTTTTTGCCAGTAATTGCAAGAATGGTTAAAGCTATTTGTCCACCATTTGAATGTCCCCATATAAAAACTTGATTTTTTTGGGCTAATAAATTGACTATTTCTGAACTTAAATCTTTGGCAATTATTTTTTCACTGTTTATTTCATTTTCGAATAAGTTCAAAAGTGCTAAAACTGTAGTGTATGTTTGGAATCTTGCCTCAAATATGTTGGAAGATTCCATGTCTGACTCTCCATACCCTAAAAAATCGGGGGCAATAGTAATGTATCCATTTTCTGACAAAAAATTGGCAGCGTTGCGACTGCCATCTCCAGTTTTGTATATTGTTTTGTCTATATATCCTCTAAGCATTATTACTATGGCTTTTGTTCCTTGTGTGTTTTTAGGTATAGTTATTCTGCCTGTGACCTTTTTCACATGGTTTTTTTCTGGATCAGGCGCGAATTCCAAAATGAACTTATATGAAGAGTATTTGCCAGTCTCTGTCAGAAGATCTGTGATTAATAAATGTTTAACTGTAATTGAATAATTAGACAACTTTTCAATTGAGTATCTTGATAGATTTTCAAATTTTTCAATGTTGTTAGTATTATTGTTTTTAAATTCTTTTTTCCCTTTGTAAATTAATTTATCATTAGCTTGCCATCCTAGAAAAAAAAAGAATACAGATATAAAGGCAATTATAATGATATTTTTCATTAATCAATTAAATTTACTTTGTGATGTAATGAGCAAGATAACGATATATTGTAAATAAGCTAAAAGCTCCATAAAACAAAAAGGCAAAAGATACCGCTACTGTGCGAAATAGGTTTGGTTTAGCGGAATTTGGCAATACAGTTTTATTCATATACAAAATGAGTCCTGTGTATGTAAACATAGCAAAAGCATTTAAAATTCCGCTTATTGTGACAAGGAATAATGGTTCGGCAAATCCAAGTAAAAATATAATTATACCACTTATGATTTGTATCCATAAAAAAGTATAGAAGTATTTTGACATATTTCTCGTTTTAAAAATCTTTTTGTTACACAATACTAAATTTTCACTTGCTATTCTGGCATTTGATCCGTAAACACTAAATTGAGTACCAAAAAGCATTATTCCTACTATAACTAAGAAAAACATTCCGAACATAGGGTTTGCTAACCTAGAAATTTGCTCTGCTTCCTTTATAACAAAAGATATACCTGCATTTACTTGGCTAGTTCCATAAACTGTAGAATATGCCAAAAGAGATAACATGATCATGGTAAAAGCTCCTGTAGCCCAAAACACGATGAAGTGCTCAATATTTATACGTTTCCACCAAATTCTAAACCTTTTGATATTTTTAGTGGTTTGAACAAAAGGATCTCCTTCTATTTTGATTGAAGCTGATTTGCTCTTTAGTACATTTGTTATATTTCCTGAATTTGCCGCCATACCGTAACCTTTTTCTTTTACATAGAGCGATTGAGCGAGATTTAAGTTGCCGCCAGCACCAGCAAAAGCAAGCGCACTTAAAAATATTGCCCATGGCAAAGCTTCTGGTAAGAACCAATAATTTTCACCTTTGCCAACTAAACCTTGGGCAAGAGATAACCAATCTTTGGCTTTGGCAGAAACAAATGTTATTAACAAAACAAAAGGTACACCTATTAATATGATTGCCTTTTGTACTGTTTCTTGTGTTTTATACACAATATTTCCTAATCCATAAATTATGCCAATTCCAAAAAGTAATATAATTCCTATTGTTCTGGAGTATTCAATCCCTATAGACTTTGCAAGGACTGTTGCTGCTGAAGCTGTAATTCCTGGCCAGATCCAAGGTATAAGAGTTGTAACTATAAACCAATATGGCATGAAAATGCCATATTTCCTTTTCAAACCGGCAAATATACTTTCACCCGTAGCCAGAGTATAACGCTCTATTTCCATGTTAATAAAAAATTGAAGGGTAATACCAAGGACTGCTGCCCATATTATTCCAAGACCAAAATTAACTGATAAATATGGCCATAAAATTAATTCGCCACTTCCAAGACCCATACCTAATATTATGAAACTAGGTCCTATTAGTTTTTTTAAGGGTAAAGGATCTGGCAGGTTTTTGTTAACTGTTGACATGTTTGGATTTTACTTAATCAAGTTTTTCTAATCTTAAGTTTAAATTATTTCTAAATTAGCTATCAACTGTTATTTTGTTACAAAACAATAAGTTTCCTTTTGTATCTAAATTTAAGTTTTTTAACAAATTTTTTCATAAATTTTAGACTTAAAAATGCCTTTTTTTGTTGTTAAAACTTGTTTACAATTTTTAAAACTAAAAGAAATGAAAGTTCTAATAAATTAACGTTAAAGTACTAAAAATTAGATTAGGATAATAAAAAAAACAACTCAAATCAAAAACTAGATATGAGTTGTTTTAATTATCATTAAAAAAAATCTACTTTTTTTTCTTGGTAGTTTTTTTGTCTTTTTTTACCACTGATTTTTTTATTGTTTTTTTCTTTACTGCCATTTTGAATCACCTCCTAATATTTGAAATTAGAAAATTGTTTACCTGAAACAGGAAATTACTGGTAACCACAGCTTAAAGAACAAAGTTGATTTTTCTTTATAATCAATTTTGCACACAAGAGGTTTGTCGCCAAATGCAAATACAGCAATTACCTTGCCACCATTTTTTGGCGGAGTTGGAGTGGGACTTAATGATAAAGTTGGAGTTAGTGTAGGAGATGAAATTGGGTTTGCACTTGGTGTTACTGTACTAGTTGGGGTTGGAGTTTGAGTAGGAATATTTGTAGGAGTATTTGTTGGAGCTTGTGTAGGAGTTTGTGTTTGATTTAATGTTGGAGTTAAACTTGATGTAGGTGAAAAAGTTGGTGTTGGTACTGGTTCTTTTGGTGATTTTGAATTTTGTGGTTGAGGGTTGTTGCGAGAAACAAAGTCGGCACTGTTGTTGTCAGAATCTTCGCCGTTTCCTAAAAATTCATCATTTCCTCCAACAGCCATACTTTCAGATGTGGATCCTTGATGCGCTTTTCTTTCAACACTTTTATTGGCTGGAGGATTAGGAACTGTTTGGGTTTCTCGATCATTAGCGCTACCTAACCCTAACTTGTCTATTATTATAGTTGCTTGTTGATTTGCGTATAATAAGACTGTGTTATTGCTTGCAATATTGCCGCTTGAAGTTGCGTAAATTACATCAGGAATTACCTCTCCATCATAAGATTCGCTTGTAATTAAGAAATAACTTTTGGATTGAATTGTGCCTGACAAGCTAGCGACTAAATCAATCGGTTCTGTGCCTGCAGCTGTTTTTCTAGCTAATTTCCATCCATTAATGTCTATATCTTCATTTGTTGGATTATAAAGCTCTACAAACTCATCTGTGGAGGTTTTACCTGCGATTTGCACTTCTGATATTACGACATGATTTGCTGTGGCTGACAGAACAGGTATTGCTTTTTTTGCTAAAAAAAATAAAGCAAACAAAACAAGAGTTGGAGCTAAAATTACGATTAACAAAGGTAGAATTTTTTTCATTTAAATTTAAATAAAGTTTAGAAATGTTTAAAATTTAAATTAATTAATATTAAAATATTAATTTGTTTTTTAAAATTGTGTCAATAGCCTATTGACAGTTTTGAGCTTTATTTTTGGATACTTTGGCCATTATTTTAATATAATCTGGGCTTTTGTTTGGCAACCTGATGTTTAGTTCAATTATTTATTTCTATTCTAAAAGTAGACTAAGTAAACTAAAAAACTAATAGTTATTTCGAAATTTAAAACTTATCACAACAAAAAAATTGAGATCTAAAAAATACTAGTCAATAATTAGGAGGGAAAGAATAATCTTTAACTTTATAGTCAGTTTCACTAACAGCAGCATATGAAGAGTAAACTTTTTGCCTATTTGAGTTTGACAAACTAATGGCCATAATAGCCATTAAAACAAAAACTAATGCTGAAAGATACATTAATGTATGACTTTTAGGAAAAAGATTCATGTCGTTTAATTTATTTTATATACCTAAATGTTGGCCTTTGTCAATGTGAATTTTTTGTTTTAGACAAAAAGTTTTTATTGTTATCTGTCATAAAATGATTAAAACTGCTTTTTTTAGTGGAAAAGTAACTTTCGGCGATGATGTAAGAAAGAATAACAATGGCAAAAGTGATTGTTGGCACAAGAATAAGCAATTCTTCGTATTTAGTTTTTTGATTTGGAATGTGTATGTGCAGAATTTTTCCCATTTTAATTGACTACTGGTTTAAGTAAATAGACAAGGCAAAAAGAACTACACTAAGTATAAAAACAGATAAGCTAAATATTATGATTATTTTAGATATGAGTTTTGTATTCATTATTTTCGCAGTTTGTATTTCTTTCAATTTTACAACCTTATGATTATCAAGGTCAAGAAAAATATAAGAATAATTTACTATTCTTGTCTTGTCTCTTGTCTTGCTAACTAAAAATTACAGTTTTATTAGATACTTTTGTAAGCTTTTAGAAAGAGGGTTTTTATGTTTTTGGTAAAACAATTATTGAATTTTGTTAGTGCGAAGATATACAAATTTTGTGTTTTGATTTTCTTCAGTTTTATCAATTCCCAGAATTTGCTTGGCTCTTCCTTTTTAAGTTTTCTTTATTGTTGCCATATTATTTTTTTACCGCTTGGGCGAGCTTTTTAATAATGTAATGTTCCTAAACCTTTATGATTTTCCAGTTTTGTTTTTTATAATTTTGGGAAACTTCTTTATCTTTTGCCTTGTTTTCCCGATTTTGTTTATCCAGTAATTCTTGCATGCGGCCGAAATTTTACAATGTTTTTTACAACCATGGCAGGACAAGAGTCGATGAAAATAACAGTCTTATGCTGTTTTAAAACAATATCAAGCTCGCCGAAATATTTGCTGGAGTTTTTGCGATAACGAAAACCATGTTTCCAAAGTTCCACACGAAACAATTTTTCAATTTTGCTATCTTGGGTTTTTATTTGAGGCATTATTTTGCTTAGTTTTTGCTCTGAAGCTGTGTTCATAAACACCCTAAACTTGAATTTGCCAATTGCTAGACAGAACGGTTTTTCGCACCCTTGTTTGACAAGAAATAGACCGATTTCTTTTTATGATCGAAATTCAACCGTAGATTCTCGCCAACATCTTGAAGAAGCTTTGCCCCAAGACTTACTCCGTACTTTTTGTGCTTAAACAAAGCTTCTACTAATCATTGAGATCTTTAATTGTGATAATTTCTTGAATTCATTCGTTCCAGCCAACTTGTTTTAACAAGGTCTAAATCACCTCGCGTTCAGTGTCAAGATATACAAGCACAATCTTTCGGTAGTTATTTTGCTAGCAATATTTTCGATAATTTCAGGAGTAATCGTTATGTTTTTGACTTGGATTGCTGGACCGAAATTTGCCCAAATGTCAAGACCTCTATTAGCCTTAGCTGTGTTGGTAATACCTACGCGATAAAGTGCGCCTGGCAAAAACGATCAGTTTTTTTGGTATTTATGCAAATAACCTTTTTATTTATAAATCGCTCAAGATCTTTCAAAATTTCCTAGTCTTTTCTCCAATTTCCAAGATTATTTGAGTTTTTAACACGCGGACGATATCAGCAAAAAGGGCATAAACCAAAATTTCATACATTTTATCCACACTTCGACGCAATCCTGGTGGTGCATAAAATAAAGAGAGTAACTTTTTCAAATTATTTCAAATTAAAAGTGTTTGGCCGTTGATTTACTGATGTAATCCTTAAACTTTTCACCCTGACGAAAGACCGGTTTTCAAAGCTTTATAAATATACGATTCGACAAAACCTTTGCCTTTTTTTTATTGTGTCAACCTTTGCCAAAAAACGCGGGGTATAGCATTGGTTTCAAAAAATCGCGAGTATTGATTTGTTGACTTGTTGGCAAGTAACCAAATAATTTTCTTGAAACTTTATTCCCTCATTATATTGATTTTTTCAAAGTATTTTTTATTTGATAAATTTAAATTAAATGCCCCCTTTTTCGATTACGATTAAGTATCTCGGCAACTCGTATCAAACGAAAAGAGTACACACTCAACTTTTCAAAAAAATTATCAATTCGTTTTTTTGCAATGGTTGCTGTCATAGATATCAAACAAAAATCATGATTTTGTTGCTTTTGATCAAATTACACTTTGCACAAAACAATCGGGTATTTTTGTATGTTAAACTTGTACCACACTTCGCATATGGTAAATTGTGATCGTGGTGCAAATTTTTAGTTGTGCCGCGACGCACGCAACATCCTTTGTCGCGTTTTCAAATTTTCACTTTTACTACTGTTGGAATTAGTCAGTTAAGTGGCAAATCTTTAACACGATTGAAAATATTTGTGATCACAGGTTTGAGATAAAACTTGAAGACATTGCGCTTGCTATTAGAAGCCCTTCTAATGTCAAGCGATTGAAATAATCCTTTGATTGACTAATCGCCAACATCAATTTTTTCGTACACTTTTACTAATTCTAGTTCTTTTTGCAATTCACTCTTAAAATCCATTGCGGCTTTGTGAAATTTTCCGTTTTTTGTCCAAGTTCCTTTAGGGGTTTATAGTGGTTGGCCAATCTCTTTTGGATCAATCCCGCTCCTTGCTTGTACTTCATGAACTTTGTAAATTAAATCACCGTTTTCATCAAATTTACCTTTGTAAACCGCGTCCTTTTTTGCGACATCAACAAAATGGAATATTTTTTTTCCCTTCTGAAAAGACCATACCTATCTGCAGTGTCATTTTTCCTACTGCTATCGTTTCGTGGTACGAAATGATTTTGTTGCGGTCCTGAAATTGAGGCGTAATTTAATTTTCCAACAAAAATGTTTCTGGTTGCTTTACTTTCAAAATTTGTTCTACATCAAAAAATAAATCGCCTCGCGTGTCGGCAAATCCAAGTTTGTTGCCGATAATGCTAAATTCTTGGCAAAAAAATCCACGAGTTAGTATGTCATGCTCAGTCACATCTTCGGCGGCAAGTTTTGTGATATTCCCAAATGGTTTTTGCCAAAATTAGTCTCATACATAATTTGGCACAACTCATCCCATTCTGAAGTGAGAACACATTTGCCGCTGATACGCTCGAAGGCAATTCGAATACTGACAATACTAGCAAACGAATCTATAAATTTGAATTCGTTTTTGCTTTTAATCATTTATTGCCGGTAATTTAAACCAATTTTCAACTTTTTTTTAAAGTAAAGTATCAATAGTTTTTGTTTGCAAGATTTTCAATTTTAAGATTTATTAAGATTTAAGAGTTAAATAAGAGTTAAAAGAGTTAAAAGAGAGTATTAACAAAAAAACAAATTCTCAAAATTGTATCCTGTGCCGGAGACAGGATTTGAACCTGCACGAGGTATGAGCCTCACAGGATCCTAAATCCTGCGCGTCTGCCATTTCCGCCACTCCGGCGTATTGTGTTTAGTGATTTGTATTATACTTAAATTGTAAGACGTAAGATATAGAAGTTTTTATGGTTTTGTTTTTCAATTCATTACATTAAAAATTCCCATTGTTTGCCTCTTGATCAATTTGATTCATAAAAAATCTTACATTCTTGCTCCAAGTACTACTTGGTGGAGCATATTTTCTGCCGATTTTTTCTATGGTAGTTGCCCCTTTTTCATAATATTTTTCTCGCAGTGTTTTTGTAACATGTTCTATAGAACTTTCCCAAGATTCAAATTTATGTTTTCCATTTGCCCATCCATAAGCGTTATATGATTTTGGAGGAATTCTTTTTCCAAATGAAGATTCAACGCCTGTGATTGCTGGCACCAGTCTCCAGTCTATATTGTGCTTGTCTGCGCTTTTTACAAATATTTCTGCGTAAGGAGCAAGTGGAGAATTATGTTTTGTTAAGAAATTTCTTAATTTAATTACGCGCGTATCGTAAATATTCTCAATTTCCAAAGATTTTGGATTTGGATATCTATTGATTCTTGCGTCTTTGATTTGGGCAGAATAAGAAATGAGAGTACAGCCCCACAATTCCCTTGCCACTGCGTTTAGCAGAAGCAAGCTTACCAAGATGGCAATTAAAATTTTCATTATATAAGTTTTTACTCAGAGTATTTTGTCTGAGTTGTATCTGAATACTTTGAGATCTTTTTTTGCTTTTCAAGAGTTCTTGTTTTTATAGCGTTACAAAAAATGAAATAAATTCGGATCTCTTTTCAAAAAAATAGCCTCGAATTTCTTCGAGGCTAAAAGGAAAATCCTGACGCTTATCTCGGTATAACCGGATTTGCCTCAGAACGTAAGTGAATAATAACACAATATTATAGGATTGTCAAATTATTTAGATATAAGAAAATTTTACGATATATACCAGCTCTACAAGATAAAAATAGTACAAAAGAGGATAAATATTTTGTTTTTAGCTTTTTTGAGCCAGAACAAAAATAGAAGGACCAAAATGTAGTTTTGCAAATGGTGACTGTAAAAGTTTTTCTAAAATTAGCATCAAATTTAGTGGAACATATTTTTTGATAGTAGAATTTCTGATGTTGGATACAGACCTTTTTGTAAGTATTTTATATTTATATTTTTGCAATGTTTCATATACGATTTTAGGGTGATAATTTAGGAAAGGTATGCAGTTTTTTTGTTTTTTACCAACGAGTTTAGGACTCATGTCATAAGCAAAATTTAGATTGCCATTTGCTATTTCGCGGCAAATTGATTTGAAATGTAACTTGTTTGCATATTCAAGCAAAAGGTAGCCGCCTTTTCTTGTAATTGTTGACAAATTTTTGATTGCATTTTCAATGTTGTCTATATGATGTAACACTCGCACCATAATAACCAAGTCATATTTGTTTTTGTGTTTTTGAGCCATATATGATAAATCTCCTACTTCAAAAAAGAATTTTCTGCCTTTGATGGTTTTTTTGGCAATTGAAATTAATTGTTTTGATGGATCCGAAATTGTTACTTTTTTGGCATATTTTTCATATATTTTGGTTAATCTGCCATAACCAGCGCCAATTTCAATTAAATGGTTAAATTCCCCTAAATTAGATAAAATTGATTCTATTGCTATTTTTTCTGCACAATGCTCATAGTCTCGTCCAACCCAATAAGAGTGGTAGTCGTATGAATCATAGTACGCTGACATTGTGATTTTAACTTGAATTTAAAATTACAATTACAAATATTAAGTTACAACAGGCAAAATGGTGCGTAAAGTTTAATGTTTCATTGATAGTAAAGTGGCTCTTCAATTTTTTGCATATACATATTTACACCATCTGCCCATGTTGTGGAATTAGGATGTGCATATTTTTTCATTATTAACTCGGGTGTTGTATAACCGCGGTCGATATACTTTTCCTTGAGTCCTTTGGCTACTGTTTCAATTGCGATATCGTAGTTGCTGAATTTAAG
>JAOAEL010000029.1 GCA_026416845.1 Patescibacteria group bacterium | reverse complement strand
GGCAAATTGCTACACAAAAACACTTACAAAAGGGAAAAAAAAGAATTTTCAATGGGACCCATCAAAGTTGATTGGGTTGATTTAGAAAATTCTATTATTCACGAAGTAAAAAAATCTGACAAAATGGAAATAGCTCATATTTGGCAGCTTAAATATTATCTTTGGCTCTTGAAAACAATGGGTGCCGGTAATTTCTCTGGTGAGATTAATTATCCTAAATTGAAACAAAAAGTAAAAATTAACTTATCGGATGAAGATTTAGATAAATTAAACTCAATTTGCAATGAAATTGAAATTATTATTTCATCCAAAGACATACCAGAACCAATAAACAAAAACTTTTGTAAAAAATGTTCTTATTTTGAACTTTGTTACATATAAATTATGAATAAAAATGAGTAGAAATTATTACATTTTTACCCCCGGCAAACTAAGGAGGAAAGATAATACCATATTCTTCGAGCCTTTTAATTCTGAAAATTTTTTTCAATCTGATGATTACTCTGATGAATTGCTTCTTGATTCAGGTGATTCAATAGAGCAGGAAACTGATAGTGTAAATAAAACTATCATTCCAATCAATGATATAGAAGCTTTTTACATTATGACTGAAATAACTTTAAATACAAAATTCCTCGACTTCCTTGCAAAAAATGAAATTCCTGCCCATTTTTTCAACTACTATGGTTTTTATAATGGGACTTATTATCCTAGAGAATATCTTAACA
The DNA here is from genome assembly GCA_026416845.1 of Patescibacteria group bacterium. GTDB lineage: Bacteria > Patescibacteriota > Microgenomatia > UBA8517 > UBA8517 > JANWVB01. The sequence continues at coordinate 2,113 of JAOAEL010000029.1, read as the reverse complement.
GTGGGTTTCTTATAATAAAGCAAGCTCAATACTATCTAAATAACAAAAAAAGATTGTTTCTTGCACGTAAATTTATTGAAGGTGCTGCCTTCAACATTCTAATGAATTTAAAATACTATAATAGACGCGATAGGGATTTTGAAGAACAAATTCTCTCTATTGAAAAACTTTTACCCGAAATATCAGAAGCTAAAGATATTACTTCAATTATGAATATCGAAGGGAGAATAAGAAAAATATACTATTCAACATTTAATGACATACTCACATCAGACCTCGAATTTACCAAGAGAGAGTTTCATCCTCCTTCGAATCCTATCAATGCTTTAATTTCCTTTTGTAACTCATTAGTTTATACTACCGTTATAAGTGAATTATACAGAACTCAACTAAACCCAACAATTTCTTTTCTACACGAACCCGGTTCAAGAAGATTCTCATTAGCACTGGATATTTCTGAAGTATTCAAACCCTTGTTAGCTGACAGAATTATTTTTAGACTACTTAACACAAAATCAATCTCAAACAAAGATTTTGAAGCTAAGTTAAACAACCATTATCTGAAAGAATCCGGAAGAAAAAAAGTAATTCAAGAATATGATTCCAAACTTAAAACAACCATCAAGCACAGAATACTTAAAAGGCATATTTCCTATCAACGACTTGTTAGATTAGAGTGCTACAAATTAATTAAGCATTTAACAGAAGATAAGCAATATGAACCTTTTAAAATTTGGTGGTAAAAATTTTTTTTAATTTTTTTTTAACGAAAAAAATTTTATTACGAATTTATATTTTGAGGTAATATGTATTATATAGCTGTTTATGATGTTGCTGAAAAGAGAGTTGCAAAAATGTTGAAATTGATGAGACAATATCTCCATTGGATTCAAAACTCTGTATTCGAGGGTGAACTGAGCAAAGGAAAAATGGAAGAACTAATTGCAAAAGCAAACAGACTAATGAAAAAAAATGAAGATTCCTTAATAATTTTTGAGATGGATTCCTCGAAATTTGTTGATAAAAAAATATTTGGACTGGACAAAACCGATAAAACAAGTAACTTTATATAATTAAATTACTTATCAAATTTTTAGAACATTATAAAATCGTCATTCCTAATTTTAACTATTGTCAAATAAACAAAAATAAATAAATTTGTTAAATTGTTCTTTGACAATTGATTGAAAAATAGTGAACTTAAAGAAAATCGTCAGACTAAGGGTAAAATTACGTTATTATTGGTTGACATCAAAAAAAGCAAAAAAAAAGACAAAAAAAATTTGTAGAACCGCATAAAATCTTGTAATTTGTAAATGAAATTTTTGGGGTTTTAATCGAACTATTGTAGTATTGAAACTTCACTAACCGAAACATAACAATCAACATGGTAATAGTTTTAATCGAACTATTGTAGTATTGAAACTAGAATCCTCCCAATGATAAATGTGATTGTTAGAATAAGTTTTAATCGAACTATTGTAGTATTGAAACTTCGCTGCTGTAAATGTGTTAACAGACGAGAAATCGTTTTAATCGAACTATTGTAGTATTGAAACAATAGAACATACACAATTACTGTGAACGGTGACTCGGTTTTAATCGAACTATTGTAGTATTGAAACAAAATTCATCTGCATTATTTTTAATTATAAACCTGTTTTAATCGAACTATTGTAGTATTGAAACAAGGAGTTCTTAACAAATTCGGCATAACACTGAATGTTTTAATCGAACTATTGTAGTATTGAAACACGTTGGCAACCAAAGCGTCCGTAACCATTCCTAATGTTTTAATCGAACTATTGTAGTATTGAAACGTAACATATTATCCAGCAAAATCAGGTGGTGGTAGGGTTTTAATCGAACTATTGTAGTATTGAAACTAATCCAATCAGTAATCAAGTGTGTAAATAAATTGAGTTTTAATCGAACTATTGTAGTATTGAAACATAACTATCACACTTGAACAAACCATAAGCATCAACGTTTTAATCGAACTATTGTAGTATTGAAACATATTGAAACATAATCAGGATTGAAATACTTCCGGACAAGGTTTTAATCGAACTATTGTAGTATTGAAACGTCTTTATATCTACAATGTAAAGAC
>JAOAEL010000028.1 GCA_026416845.1 Patescibacteria group bacterium | reverse complement strand
GTAATAATGATTATATGAAAACGTTATATGCTTTTCGGCATATTTTGATGTTATTTTCATTTGCTGTGTCAGTCTGTCAAGCGTCGCGCTTGAAAAATCAGAATAATCAAAATGATATGCTTGAAGTTGAAATTGAAGAAAATGACCCCTCAATTGTACAAGTGTTATCGGAAACAAAAGGACAAAAAACTGTAGTAATGAAGAAAATAGGATTAATTGGAAGAATGAAAATTGTCTTGAGCGGCGATCAAATATTTCATGTATTTGGTCGTCCCCGCCATCCTCAATTATCAAGAAATATCAACTGGCAAGGCGGTGGGTTTTTCAAATACTACAAACTTGAGCAGTATGAGGAGACGTTGGCGAATTGTAAATATGAAGATGGGGATTTGTTTAATGTACCGGGAAGAAATCCGTATCAGGAATATGTTTTTATGAAAGATGAAAAGATGCTTAAGGCTTTGGAGATTGATTATAAAAATAATAAAGTAAAAGTTGATCTCTCAAAACTTTATCCAAACACCCCGTCTGCTAACGCATCCACCCCTCTTAGAGAGGGGAATACCCCGTCTGCTAACGCATCCACCCCTCTTAGAGAGGGGATTGATATTGCTGAAACCTTATCTAATTTGACTGGCAAGTGGATAAAAAAACTCAAAACTAAAGATTCAAAACTCAAAAGCGTTGTCTTTGATGATGGAACTGAGATTGATGTTGAAGATTTAGACTACAAACTCATAAAACCTTTAATTTGGTGGGAAGAATAATATGGAAACCACAAAAATTGCTTTATTTAAAGGCAAAAAAATCAGAAAAACTTTTTATAATAACGAGTGGTGGTTTGTTATCAATGATGTGATTGAAGCTTTAACTAACTCAAACGATCCTGCTCAATATTTTAAAAAATTAAAACAAAGAGACAAAGAACTGGCAAAATTAACTGATAAAGGAGGGGTACAATTTGTACCACCCCTTATGCTTAAAGTCGAAACTGCCGGAGGCAAGCAAAAAATGTATTGCTGGAATACCGAAGGGATTTTTAGACTGATTCAATCAATTCCTTCTTCCAAGGCTGAACCTTTCAAACGCTGGTTAGCAAAAGTTGGCTATGAGCGGGTACAGGAGATAGAAAATCCGGAGTTGGCAACCAAAAGAACACGGATACTTTATAAGCTTAAGGGCTACTCTGACGATTGGATAGAAAAAAGAATCCGGGGTATCGCGATCCGTGAAGAGTTAACCGATGAATGGCAAAAAAGAGGAGTAAAAGAACAAAGAGATTATGAGATTTTAACCGCTGAGATTTCTAAAGCGACTTTTGGCATAACTCCGTCAGAATATAAAAAACTTAAAAAATTAGATAGAGAGAATTTACGCGATCATATGAACGATTTAGAGCTTATTTTCACAATGTTGGGTGAACGGGCAACGACAGAGATTCATCGGACAGAAAACTCAAAAGGAGTGCCAAAATTAAGACAAGATGCCAAAGAAGGCGGAAACATTGCCGGTGGCGCGAGAAAAAAATTAGAAAAAAAATTGAAGCGGTCAATTATTTCCAAAGAAAATTACCTAAAAGAGCCGGAAAGCAGAAAAAGATTGAAACAATAAATATGTCTAAACTATATCTCCAAAACATCGTCGATGATATTTCTTTTGAAAACTTGCCGGTAAAATGGCAGAGTTTTAATTTAACACAATTTTCAAAAAATAAAAAACTCTTTGATTTTCAAAAACAAGGACTTCAAAATGCGTTAAAAGCTCTTTGGTTATATTTTAAAGAAAAAAACGCTGATAAAAAATTGTTATTTGAACATTATAAACTAAACGGTTTAGAAGAAGACTTTGATTATGACTTAAAGAAAAAACAAGATAGCAAAACCGCTAAATATCTTTTGGATTACGAAAAAGATTATCCGGTAATAGATAACAAAATTTCATTTGCGCATTTTATTAATCGAATGAGTTTTTGGATGGCGACCGGCTCTGGAAAAACACTGATTATCGTAAAGTTAATTGAATTTTTAGGTAAATTAATTGCTGAAAAAGAAATTCCCAAAGCTGATATTTTATTTTTAGCTCATCGAGACGATCTTTTAGATCAGTTTAAAAATCATATTGAAGAGTTTAACAACTTTAATTTTGAGACAAAAATAGTTTTGAAAAATTTACGAGATTATGAAAACGTAAAAAGAGAAAACCCTTTGCCATTTAATAAAAATGAGATTACCGTTTTTTATTATCGTTCTGATCTGATTTCTGACGAGCATAAAGAAAAAATTGTTAGTTTTAAAAATTATGATAATGAAGGCAGATGGTATCTTCTTTTAGATGAGGCTCATAAAGGTGAGAAAGAAGATTCAAAACGCCAGATTTTATACTCTATCCTTTCCAGAAACGGATTTTTGTTTAATTTTTCTGCGACATTCACTGATCCAAGAGATTTTGCCACTTGTGTTTTCAACTTCAATCTTTCAAAATTTATCGAGGAAGGATACGGTAAACATATTTATATTTCTCAATCAGATATCTCGGCATTTAGAAATAAAAATGATTTTTCCGCTATTGAGAAACAAAAAATCGTCTTAAAAACCCTTTTACTTTTAACCTACATTAATATTTTTTTTGAAAAAATAAGGAAAATTAACACCCTGTCTGTTAACACAGACACCCCTCTAAAAGAGGGGAATACTTTATATCACCGTCCGCTTCTTTTGACATTAGTCAATACTGTTTATGGTAAGAAAAAAAGCGAGGCAAAAATTGAAAAGGAGGCAGATTTAAAATTATTTTTTAACGAATTAGAAAAAATTGCCAGAAATGAAATTAAAGCCGATTTACTT
>JAOAEL010000027.1 GCA_026416845.1 Patescibacteria group bacterium | reverse complement strand
GATAGTGGCAGATATTCCTGTTTTTTGGAAAAATAGAAATAATGCTTACTACAATGCTTTGGGAGCATCGGGAGCAGTTTCGGCGGTAGTATTTTCAGCTGTAATGATTGAACCTAATATTCGTTTGGTGGTTTTTCCTATTCCTTTTCCTGTACCCGGCATTTTGTATGCAGTGCTGTATGTTGCTTATTCGGCATATATGTCCAAAAATGCTCGCGACAATATCGGACACGATGCCCACTTGTACGGCTCGCTCTATGGCGTAGTCTTTACACTGATTTTCTTCCCCGACTCTATCAGCAAAATTATTGAGGCAGTGAAAGATATTTTTTCATAATTTTTGTTTTTTTAAAAACTATTTTATACGTTTGCGAAAACTAAATTCTTAAACTTATGACAACACAACACAACACAACACAACACAATTCAATTCAATTCAATTCAATTCAATTCTTAAATTTTTCAACGTACTCATTACGTTTATTTCTTTTACGCTTTTGATTTCCTGTAATCTTGTTCCTGAAAATATTATTGAACCTAACATATCAGATAATTATCAAAAGCGAGTTAATAGTAAAGTTAGATTTGAAAATGGCAGGCTAGTCTTTGAAAATTCCGAAGTTTTCAAAAATCTATTAAACTATTTAACTAAAAATCCTCAAAGTATTGACTCTTTTGAAAATGCTTTTCCAAATTATGTTTCTTGGCGAAGGTTCAATCGTCAAATTTTGAATGATAGTAGTGCAAGTCCTCTTATTTTGTGTGATAGTTGTCTTGAACTACCTAATTTTTTTCAGGTAATACTGAATTCAAAAGCTGAATTTCAAGTAGGAAACATCATTGTTTTTGTAAGTGAAGGTAAAAGCTATGAGATCCCTTATTCACAAGAAAATAGCCTAAAAGTCAATGGAGTATTTGATAAAAGATTGCTAATTGAAATTCCAAGTTATAACTTTGAAAATATTTTGGTTGAAAATAGAGAAAATGGAAGGAATTATGCAGATGCTAAATATCAATATGAATATCACTTTGGCGGACATACATATAAACAAGTATTTGAAATAGCCGCAACAAAATTTAAGTTGCCAGGTACTTCTTCTAGTGGTTCTTTTTTGTATATGCGGATGAAATTAGAGTATTTAAAAAGACGAACCTTTGGCTCTCCTATTTGGACACCAGCAGGCGAAAATAGAACGACTCTTGTGAATAATTTTAATGGTTCTTCAAGTTATAATAATCAATCTTACACATCACGTAACCATTACATTAATGAACCTTATACTACAAGCAATCAAAATAAAGAATTTTATCTCAATGAAGTGTATGGTAGTAGTCATTTAATTGACCCAAGCAAATGGACTTATAGTTTCAATAGTTACTTGATGCATTTGTATGTTTCTTCACACGGTCAAGGACCCAGCTTAATATACACAGGTGGCAGAGGTCTTTATGTACCAGGTGCAAATTGGCTCAAAACTTATTAAATTTATGAAAAATCTAAAAAAAATCCTTGCTTTTTTTGCGATTATTTTGGCTCTTAATGCCTGCAAACGAAAAGATATAGATGAATCGGCTGGTACAATGCAAATCACCATTTCCGACAATCAAGGAAATATTCGGACTATCAGTTACGAGAAGGTATCTGTTGGTATTCAGGAACCTCAATCCGATAATGTAAAAGATTTACGATTTATTCGTATCACTGGCTACCAAAAGAATAATAATGCTGAAATACAAACGCTCATTTCTTTTGCAAGAAAAAAATCCTCAACCACCCATCATACTAAATTGGTGCAAAATTACCACTTTTGGGACGATATTAAAACATATAGTATCAGTTTGATACGCCCCGAAGCAACTTATGCAGCCACTTGGCTTGATGAAAGATATGCAGATGAATATAACTTTCATATTTTAAGAGAAAATGAGCAATCTATGGAAGCAGAATTTAAGGCGATGATTGTAGAAGGACGTCAGCATAGTGATACTACAATTGTTACAGGTAGATTAGAAATTGATAAAAAAGCAAAGTTTTAGTTTTTTACATTTCAAAGCTTTTAATTACAAAAATGATGCAAGCTTTTGGCTTGCATCTTTCTTTTATTTGGAAGGAGGTTTTGATATACTTCTCAATTATTCTTGTTTGCGAAAATAGTGCGGCTACACTTACATAAAGTAAACTCGAATAATCAATGAATATGACTTAATCAAATAATTTTGAGTATAAAACTAAAAAAATCGTAATTTTGCAAGCAATTTTCAGAGTATTCACCCAAAAAGCAAAATTATGAGTAACACTACTCCTCACGTTCCTTCTGTGGGCAGAACCTTGGATAGGTTCATCAAGCAAGACCAAGCCCAATTCCCTAATGCCACAGGCGACCTATCGCAACTCTTGCGTGATATTGCTTGGGCAAGCAAAATCATTCACCGAGAAATCAATAGAGCAGGGCTGATTGATATTACAGGCTCCTACGGCACGCATAACATTCAGGGCGAAGAGCAACAAAAACTTGATGTCATTGCCAATGTGCGTTTTATTCGTGCCTTGAAAAACGGCGGCGAAGTATGCGGAATTATCTCGGAAGAAGATGATGATTTCATCGACACAGGCAACCTGAATGGCAAATATATTGTTGCCATAGACCCACTGGACGGCTCATCTAATATTGACGTAAATGTTTCTATTGGTACAATTTTTTCTATCTATCGCCGTAAAAGTCCTTTGGGAACGCCCCCTGTTTTAGAAGATTTTCTGCAAAAAGGTACTGAACAAGTAGGAGCAGGTTACATTTTGTATGGCTCTTCTACGATGCTTGTTTATACCACAGGACATGGCGTCAATGCCTTTACTTATGAAAATTCTTTGGGCGAGTATATTCTTTCCAAACCCCATTTGCAAACCCCCGA
>JAOAEL010000026.1:534-3039 GCA_026416845.1 Patescibacteria group bacterium | reverse complement strand
CTTTACACAGCTTTTCTAATGTAGGAATGTTTATGTCTGATAATTGCTTAACATAAATACATGCCTTGGCCATTTTATATTTACCCAGATCATCTAATAATTTTTTGTTTTCATTGCCCGGAGAAAAAACATACAATGAAAACGCCGCTTTCCTTGGTGAGAAAGCAATAATTGGAGCATCACCTTCGTGTCCGCTTGCATATTTATAATGATAACTTCCAAAACCAATAATTGACGGTCCCCACATCTTTGGTTGGAAGCCCGACCATTTGGTCATTAGTTCAATTAATTTAAAACTGTCAGATTTTTTTTGTTCACTATCAACATAAGAGTTTATAAAATTTCTAACGTTAACTTTTGTTTCGGCTGTTTTATTTTTTGCTGACATAAATTAATTCCAGAATTTAATTTGTATTTTATAATCGCTTAAAACCATTACCGTAGTTCAAAGATATGTAAAGGTAAGATAAACTATGGAAAGTTATTTATAAAAAACCTTTCTTATTGATTTACTCAACGGTTTGCGGCTTGGCGGAGTGGTGGATCAACCAGTACTGAACCCGACATTACGCCAAACCGCTGTTGTGCGTACGTGCTTCTTTTCTCGTCACTTGTTGAACGTCTTGTTTGCCCAAGTGAAAAACTCTGCTAAACTAAACACTAAAATTTCTTTGTTTTTTGTTTCTTCTGTTGTGTATTTCTTTTGTATAACGGCATCCTTTAACCATTTTATTGCTCCTGATTTCCAACCTGCTCCATCAATTAAAATCATTATTAAATTTTCAGGCATTGCTTCAATGGTGTTTAAGTACAAATAGGGGAGTTTCTCATCAACCGAACCTGCAACTTGTTGCCATTTACATTCAATTCTTATACTCAAGTCATATTTTTTGGATATGAGAAGAAATTCTGTATTGCCTTTATGTTTGTAAATTGTTGTGAATGGAACATTTTCGAGGAGTAGTTCTTCACCGTATTTCTTTTTGTTTTTCTCCCAAACTCGATAATTTAAAAGTTCAAATCCTTTTCCTGTTAAAACTGTCTTTACCGCTGCTTCAAGTTGGTTTCCTGTAATATTACTTTTAGTTCCTTTTTCCATTTATTCGATTGAATAGTTTGTAACTACAATTTCGTTAATTGCTCCACGCTTTGTCGGGTCTGAATTTATCATTCTTCTTGCAGGAATCCTAAATATGTTGTAATCGCGGTATATTTCATCAAAAAAGTTGTCAGTAGGATTGTTGTTTTTAGGATCAGAATTACTCAACATTACTTTTATTCCCTCCTTGTCAAGTTCTCTAAATAGTTTTGAAAGCTCTATTTGTTCGTTGTCTGTAAAATCTTGTTTGCTGTATGATTTAAAGTTTGCTGTCCTACTAATTGGTCTGTAGGGCGGATCGAAATACACAAAAGATTTGTCTTTCAAATCCGCAACAACTTGTCTAAAGTCAGCTTTTTTAATTTCTGCAATTTGCAATACTTGATGGACTGCCAACAAATTTTTCTCATCGCAAATTGTTGGATTGTCGTAGTCTCCTGCTGGTGAATTGAATTCTCCTTTGGAATTAACTCTATAAAGACCGTTGAAGCAAGTCCGGTTTAAGAAGATGAATTGTGCTGCTCTTGGAAACCACTGCTCTGAATATTTTTCGTAGTCAATGTTAAAGCGTTGTAAATTGTAGTTTGTCCTTTGGTCGTAAAAAAAATCTTCTCTTTGCTTTTTGTCGAGCTTCAAATAGTTTTTCTCGTAACGATACAGAAAGTCAAGCAGTTTTGAAACTTCTTTTTGGATAACTTGATATGTTAAAATTAGTTCTTCGTTAATGTCGTAAAGGTATGCACTTTCAATGTCGTAATTTTGGGCTATGTCAAAGAAAACTGCGCCACTTCCTAAAAACGGCTCGTAAAAAGTCTTGATTTTTTTTTGTCTTAACTGTTTCGGATAGAAGTCCTTAAACTTATCAAGTAGTTGTCCCTTACCACCTGCCCATTTTAAAAATGGTTTTGCACCCACATTATAAGGATTGAAAAGGTCTTCAACTGTTGAAGGTTTCTCGTCCTTGATTTTGTATTTTGTTGCTGACGCCATATTATTTAAGATTATAATACAAATTTAGTCAAAAAAATTTGTTTGTCGAATCTTAATTCTCAATGTTAACGGTGGTCATAGCATTACGTCCACCTTATTATTTCCCGCAGTTAAATTTATTTAAACGAATTTGTCGTTTTTATTTTATACAATTCACAAAACAATAAACTGCGCAAAAGCAAAATAATAAAATCCATAAACTTATCCACCCATCTTTACAATCTCATCAAACTCTTCTTTTGTAAGAGGCATAACAGATAAACGGTTTCCACGCTGAAGGAGCTGCATCTTCTGTAATTTTTTATTTTGACGCATGCTATCAATTGAAACAAAGTTCTTAAACTTTTTTATCAGCTTAACATCAACCATCATCCATACGGGGTTCTCTTTTTTACTCTTTGGATCGTAATGAGGAC
>JAOAEL010000026.1:0-524 GCA_026416845.1 Patescibacteria group bacterium | reverse complement strand
AAATCGGGATAAGCTTCTTTAACAACTTCGCAAACTCCGGCAGCACATGGGGGTTCGCCATTGCTATGGTAAAAAATAACTTTGTCGCCAATCTTCATTTCATCCCTAATAAAATTACGTGCCTGATAATTACGAACACCATCCCAGTATGTTGTTTTATTCTTTTCCTTTTCTAAATACTCAATCGGGTAACAATTAGCTTCCGATTTCATTAACCAGTATTTCATTTAAACCTCTTTATAATTGTTGCGGAATTTATTTCAAGTGTTTTCAAATTCCCGGTGCATAGGGGAAATCAAGACTCATATAATAATCAAGATTTTTATCCGGTTTTTCGTATTCTGCCGGAATCGGTAATCTTGAAAATGTTTGAAAATATAACAAGCAAGCATTCCTCCACCAAACCGCTTCTTTCTCCTGAATTGCCAGAAGCATTTTAACATGATTAAATCTTTCGTTGTCAATTTTATCTTTAAGTGAATTCCAATTATTAATCATTTCACGAACACCATTAACGCCCCAAT
>JAOAEL010000025.1 GCA_026416845.1 Patescibacteria group bacterium | reverse complement strand
CTTCAACGTCGGGCTGCCTAGCGCAAAACCTCTGTTAGTGAGCCGTTGCTCTCGTTTCAATTTCATTAAGCGTCTTAGTTAGTTCTTTTTTTGTTTCATTGATGCTGTCCCTTTTTACTGGTACACCTAAAATAAATATTGTATTTGTTGTGTCGTTTATACCGTTTCTATATTCAATACTTTCTAGTTCGATTTGGTCTGATGGATAACACAGAAAACCAAATTTAGAATCTGTCTTACTGAATGATGAATAAGCCATTATTTGATGTAAATCGTGCCTATGGTCTTCTTTCAGTAATTCACTTTGGTCAAATTTGTTGTATAAATTCGATTTGTATTTGGCGTCTATGAATACTAAAACATTTTCTTTCTGAAGAATTGCGTCCGGCTCGATATGCTTTTGTTCCCAAGAGTAATGCTTTGAAGTCCTTGAATGAAACTTAAAATTTGAGTAAAGTCGTCCGCCAGTTTCTTTTGCAATTTCTTTAAAAATATGTTGTATAAATTTTTCGAATACATCTGAAAAGTCCACCCGCCAAGCTGTGCTATCTACAAAGTTAAAATTTAAAATCCTATTAGCTTGTTCTTTACAGGTTTTCACAGTTGGACTATCGGAAAATCGGATTGTGATTTTATTGGTTGTCTTTGGTTTATGGTGATATAATCGTTCTTCTAGAAAACTCAATTTGTTTCGCAAAGTGTTCTTAATTCTTAGTGGTGTGTTTGCTGAAAGAATTTCGCTTTTACAAAGGTCAAAGACATATCTAATTTCCGAATATTCTGAATGAAATTCACTCAACACATTTACTCTTGCCGGAAATTTTAACCGATTTTCTACTTTGTACTCATTGTTAATGTATTTTGTCCAGTGGATTTGACCAGTAGGCTGATTTGAAACTTTCTCGATATTGTCAAACTTTCTCCAAGGCCGCATAGTCAATTTTTCAAGAGCTGCTATAAATTTTACAGCTTCTAAATACATTGGTGGTCTATAATTCTTACCTGATGCCAAAGGTAAACTATCAATTACCTCGGGGCTAATTTCAGTTCCAAGCAAATTAAGAATTTCAATATAGTCTTCAAATCTGTCACGACCAGTAAACCGAGGCATAACTACAAAATCACCAATTTGCTTTCCAGTATCTGGAGCTCTCAGTGGAATAGCGCCTATGAAACTGGATGAACGAAATATGAGGGCTACATTTTGATCTGATCCAATTATAGATGGTTGAACTCCAAGAAATTTAAATAGCTCCGAATTGTAATTAATGAATTTTTGGAGATAGTGCCCCATCATTCTTTTATCTGCTGACTTGAACCACTTTTTTTGTAATGCAACTCCAATCAACTGTGCTGATTGTTCAGTCAAGCAAGGAATTTCAAAAAAAACATCCAGTGTTTTTTTCATTCGAAAAGAGATAGATTTATTCTAGTCAAAAAATAGTTGTTGAACTCTTCTTTTGCATTTCGTAAAAGTCCTTCTTGCAAGTATTCTTTTATCAATGGAAATATTTCATATCGAATACGATTTTTCATTTCTTCCTCCGTAGCTGCAATGAAATATCCCTGGCCTGGCTGTAAGTTTAACTCTTCGCTTGAAGCGTACCAATTAAATATTTTTTGAATTTTTTCAAAATCTTCACCAAAGAATTTATTGGGGGCTTTAACATTTATAACCTTTGGTTTTAATGTATACCAGGCGAATCGTCTACGTAATGCAAAGTCAACCACAGCTAAACTTCTATCGGCTGTGTTCATAGTGGCTATAACGAAAAAGTTATCAGGGATTTTATTAATTTTAAGATTAGGAGCAATTTCAATTTCAACATTCGAAACATCCATTTTATGTTCAAAAAGATAAAAAATAGGTCCCAATACATTGGAGAGATTAGCCCTGTTTATTTCGTCAATGATTAAGATGACTTTTTCATTGGAATGTTTATTAGCATATTTCAAGGCTTCTGAGAAAACACCTAAATTTTCTTTGTATCTGAGTTCTTTGTTTTCTGTATCTGGCCTGATTCCGTAGATAAAATCGGAGTAACTTGTTTCTGCGTGAAATTGTGTAAAGAAAGTTTTTACTTTTTTTTTGTCTTCAACTAGTTCGTCTGCAACAATTTTTGCGGTTCTTGTTTTACCAGTTCCTGGAGGACCTTGAAGAATTATATACTTCCTTTCGATTAATAGATTTTTTACTTCTTTTACTTCATCAGTTGTTTCTGTCTTTAAAAATGGTTCTAAAGCTTCTAAAACCGCTTTTCGGTGGTCTTTATTTGAAGGCCAACGTCGAAGCTCTGCATACCCTGCAAGAAAAGCTGCAATAATTTTTTTCCCTTCATCACTTTCTGGGTCTTCAACGATTTGGCAAGCCGGTAAAACTTTTGCATAAGTTCTAATTGTGTTTCTGATGTGCTGTAAATCTGGGTTACCAGTGATTGATTCCGGTAAACTAGTCTCTATGTCTGAAAAGTCTGTTTTGCAAAATCCTTTTTCATTTACAAGTTTTGAAAACAGTCTTCTTAAACCAGGATAGGTGGCTAATTCATAGTCGTTCTTAAATCCTAGCGAACCTACCCCCAAGCAAACTAACCAAGCTTTCCCTTTCTCAGAAGATGGAAAAATAACAAAGGAAAAATCATGATAAGGTCCAGAAGATTCTTCTTCTGGATGAATAAAGCCAAAAAAAGCTCCATTGTCTTTCAGCGCATTAGGTCCGGTGTTATTTCGCTCAACATAAGATTTGTTGAATTCGCTGTCTGTTTTGGCACCAAATAGTTTTGCTTTTTTTTCTATGAATTGTCTAATATTTTCTATTATATCATTCTCTGTGCTCATATTTTTATGTTAAAAGTGTTGTTGCCCGCCTCTTGTGCGAATGTGCCTCACTTTGCTCGGCATTTCGCAGCAACGCACAAATATACGCAATATTGTTTTTTTTGTGTATACTTGTTTCGTATATCTCCCAAAAAGTTTGGTTATGCAATAATACATTATTAGATTAGAAGAAGATGTTACTTCTATCAAATAAAAAACAAACATCATACGTATCACATTCACTTTTTACACCCCTTTCAAAAAACAAAAAACCCTGACATTGCTGTCAGGGTTTTGTTTGAAAGTTGGTGCTGACCTACTCTTGCAGGATTTAGTCCTACTACCATC
>JAOAEL010000024.1 GCA_026416845.1 Patescibacteria group bacterium | reverse complement strand
TTGTCGCCCTGCGACAAAAGAATTTTGGCTTGTTTTGCCTCAAAAATCATTTTCTTCATCGGTTCGAGCCAATTATTTCCCGATTGTTCAAAATCTCTGATTTTCTGCTCAATTTCCAGTTTTTCGTTGAGTAGTTTTTGTTTCTTGGTTTGGTATTCTTCAAGCGTCAACGCCCCGCCGTCAATGTAGAGGTCTAAAAGTTTTTCAATTTTGTGTTCAACTTCATATTTTTGCTTGCGGAGACTTTGAACAATTAACTCGCTTTTTCTTTTTGTTTGTTCTTTTTCTTTGTCTAATTCTGAAAGCATATTTTTCGCCCAGTCGTCAGGCAAGGAAACTTTTTGAATAAAATCTTTTATCTGTTCAATGAGGTTTTCTTCTCTTAAATATCTTTCATTACAAGATTGCTTTTTCTTGGTGCAACGATAATAATTATGTCCTTTTTGAGTTTCTGCTGTAATAAGGCAGCCGCAGTTTCCGCATCGCATTAAACCGGAAAAAGCAAATTCGTGTTTTCGTTTTCTCTTTTTCTTGCCCCGGTTATTCATTGCTTGCTGGACAGAATCAAAAAGTTTCTTGGAAATAATTGGCTCATGAGATCCTTGATAAACTTCTCCGTTAAATTTAAAAACTCCATAGTAGAAATGATTTTTGAGCAATCGCTGGACACAGGAAATAGAAAGCGGTTTGTTGCGGTAGCTTTTTATCCCGCTGTCAGCCAAAAACTGCTTTATGGCTTTTAGGGTATATTCGCCGGTTGAATAAAGTTCAAACGCCTTTCTGATAAATGGTGCTTTTTCTTTATCCAAATCAATTTCTTTTGTCCTGTGATTGTTAAGATAACCAAGTGGCGCAAAGCCGGGCCAAATTCCTTTTCGCAGTTTTTGGCGATGTCCCCGCTTTATGTTTTCTGAAAGGTTATCAACATAATACTTGCTTTGTCCGAAAGCGATTGAAAGCATAAATTTTCCCTGCGGCGTATTCTCAAACCAGAAAGTCGGGAACTTCAAATCTTTGAGTTTTCCTGTGTCAAGCAGATAAATGATTTTACCTCCATCTATTGAATTTCTCGCTAATCTATCGGGATGCCAAGCCAAAATTCCGCTGGCTTCGCCAGCGCAAATCCGATCAAGCATTTCTCCGAAAATTTTTCGGCCAGGTTCTTTGGCGGTTTGCGCCTAGCACAGTGAGGCGACGATTTCAAGTTTTTCTTTGGCGGCAAATTCTTTATTATCTTTCCCAAACTATATGCCCATTAATATTGTATTTTTCGTAAGTTTCTAAAACATCAGAACAAAACTTTTTCAATTCTTCATTACCTTCGCTTTTAGCTAATTCATAAAGACGAATAAACATTTTCTTTCCCGTCTCTGTTTGTTTCAAAGTTTTTTTAATAAAATTATGTTGAGCACATAATGTCTGCCCGTTTTCAATAGTAGATTTACCGCCTAAATATTTGGGTTTAATATGGTCTACGTGTAACTCGACACCTTCCTTGTAACCGCGTCCACAAATCACGCATTTATAACCATCTCTTTTCAAAATTTGCTCTTTTTGCTCTGGAGTAAAATCGTCAATCTGCTTCTGTCTTACAGCTTTAGGATCATAACGATAGATGCCCTTTTTAACTTTAATCAAAAAACCTTCCTCGTGAAGTTTTCTAATATTTCTCCATGTGTCGCGAGGTTTCCTTCCATACAACTTTACGTATTTATCTTCAACCCAATCAACAACAGGACCATGTTGAATGTCTTGATTAGGATGTTTTTCAAAATATTCTTTTATTAAATCACCAATGGACTTTTTATTATCCTTGCTCATATTTATATTTTAGAAATTAAAGTTATTTTGATTAATTTGTGCTTCTTGTTTCAAGCGTTTAATTGCTAAATCGCAATATTCCTTATCTATATCAACACCTATGCCTTTTCTTTTATTTAGATAAGTCGCAATGAGCGTTGTACCACTTCCCAAAAATGGATCCAATACTGTATCGCCTACATAAGAAAATAGTTTTATACAGCGTCGAGGTAATTCTATTGGAAAGGGGGCAGGATGCCCGACTCTTTTTTTACTTTCTCCGCTAAAACTCCAAATGCCATTGGTCCAATCCATAAATTCTTTCTTTGTTATATCACTTTTCTTACTACCACTGGTTTTTTTCCAGTTCTTTTTATACAGAATTAATATTACTTCTACAGGAGTAATAACATAAGGTGCAGAAGCAGACATAAAAGACCCCCAAGCAGTTCTTCTAGAGATATTTCCTTCGTTCCAAATTATCGTGGAGTGATATTTCCACCCAATATCTTTTGCAATTTTAGTTATGTCTGCACACACCGACTGTTGGCCACCTTTATTTTTGTCCAGCGGAATATTAAGGCAAAAACGTCCGTCATCTTTTGCTAATTCAAAACATTTTTTAATCCATTTTTTTGTAAATTCTAAATAATCATTGTAAGTTAAATTATCAACATGGGAATTGTAATGAATATCAACATTATATGGAGGAGATGTAACTATTAAATCTATCGAATTATGTGGAATGGCTGAAATCTTTAATATGTCATCTTTGTAAATGGTGATATTGTCATATTCAAAATATGGTTTTACATCTTTAATTTCCACATCATTTTTATTTTGTTTTATAACCATTATATTTTGCATAAAATTATTTAATCAACTCCTCAATATTTAGTCCTAATGCTTTGGCTATTTTTGCCATCACCAAAACCGAAGGTTTCTTGATAACTCCGTTTTCAATCTTGGTTAGAGTGGTATATTTGACGCCGGATTTTTTAGCAAAATCTTCCTGCGACAGACCTTGCTTAGTGCGATATTTCTTTATGTTTTCTCCAATATTGTTTTCTCTTGCCATATTTTCAATTATTTGATAGTATATTATTGTAGTATATTTTAATATGATGATAACAAATAAAAGTAAAACAATCAAGGAAAATAAGAAAAGCCCGCTTCTGGCCAAAATAAATTTCGAGCAGACATTTTTTCAGGTTCTTTGGAGGTTTGCCTTTCCGCTTCCGCTTCAAGGCAAGGCGGGCGGAAAGGGGGTTCGGGGGGAATTCCGCCCGCCGAGCCCGTTAATGAAATCGGTTCGGATTTTTTCAAATACACACCGCCAGTTAAAAGAAAAGATTTACTAGATAATTTTACTCATAAATTTATCTTTTGTATTGATGAAAGTAAAATAATCAAAATAGATTTGTTTTCTAAATTGTTTAAAGCTATGAAGTTGTATTGTTCTAGTTAAATCATGATTAGTAATTTTATTTCTTAGAAGTTTTCATCTTATCTACTAAACGATAAATAACTATTGTGGGAAAAGAAAGGAGTAATTGGATTGAAGGATATAATAGGTATGATGGTTAATGAGAGTTTTCTTGGTTTAGGATTAACTCAATTTTTAGAAGGACAAACTGATTCTGTTAGTGTTTACAATATTTATAGAGAATTTTTGGAATTTATGTACTGTGTGCGTGTTGTTATTGGATATTTCTTCAGTAATCAACAACTAAAAAATTTAACGACTTAATTAGTAAAATGGATAAATTGGCAGGTAATGAAAAAGAATTCAACAAACTAAAGATGGAGATAACTAATTTAGCTTTTGTTAAATTACTTAATAAAGAAATCTAAATT
>JAOAEL010000023.1 GCA_026416845.1 Patescibacteria group bacterium | reverse complement strand
TTGATCAATTTTTGAAAACATCCACCAGTCAAATTTCTTGAAGATATTGTTATCTTCTTGGAGATATTTTTCTAATTCATTAATAAAAGTAACTTCACTATCAACATTGATAATATGAATGAGGTAGTCAATTTTTTCTGACTCTGAAACTATCATTGGCAGATAGTAATGATTCGCTAAATGCTTTATTTTGATTTTTTTTGTGTTGTATTCGTATGTTGATTCTTTAATATATTTTTTCTCTAAATCCTGAACCTCTGCTGTGTACTTATCAAGGTTCTTGTGCTTTTCAAAATCTAATTTCAGTTGTTGCAGATGTTTCTCTTTTTCGGGGAAGCTTTTGACCTGATTTATTACTTTTAAAATTTGAACATACTCTTCGCCGCTAAACTTAATATGTTTGAAATGCACAATCTCATTTTCCAATTCTTTAAACTTGTCAAACTCTTTGCTTTTAACTCCAAGGTAATCAAAAATACGGTCAAGGCTTAATTCCGGGTCAAAAAGAGAGTTTTTCTCGCGGAAATCATAATATCGTCCCTTTTCATCAAAACTTTCTTTTGCTTTCTTCAAAACCTTAACATCGCAATCATATTTAGATAAAGCGATTTTATCACCTATAAATTTATAGAATTGAGAAGTTATATTAAAATCTTCTGGACTGATAGAAAATTTTTGTGGTTCACTTTCTTCAGCAAAGATTCGCTCAGCGGTTTTATAAACTGGCACCAGAAGAGTATGCTTTTGCACCTCCGGATTTAAGATAAATAAGCCACCCAAACTCTTATCTTGCTTCTCTGCTTTCAGCGTTGCAATTATTTCTTTCAGATTTTCGGCGTTAGTACCAAAAACAAACAAGCTCTCAATCGGTAAAATTATATTTTTTATTTTCTCAAAAACGTCCTCTTTTACAACTTTGGTATTAATCAAATTTTGGAGTCGCTTCCTTTGGTGTTTTAGAGGTTCTATCCTTATGCCACGCCCAACTGACTGCAAAACGAATTTTTTAGCATCACTTCCAACTCCGATATTGACAAATAAAATAAGATTTGGCCTATTTGAATCCCAGCCCTCGTAAAAAGAACGAGAGCCCATTAAAACATTTATATCTGAGTCATCTTGATTGATTTGCCGGAAATAACTTTCATTCTCAAAACTTTCATTTATTTCGTATCCTTCAAGTTTATTTTTCAGCCATCCGGAAATATCACCGATCTTGATTAATGCAAACGGTTTATCAGCCGTCATTAACCTAAAAATAAGTTCTTGCCGATTGCCAGGGATTTTCAATACCTCAATCTTGCCCGGAGTGTTTGTGTTCAAAACATATTTCAAAATATCCTTGTAATTTAATTTTGAAACCAAATTAGCATCAATACCGCACTCTAATTCCTCAAAAACGAATTTAGCATCATCGCGAAATTCCTGAATAAGTTCTTCTTTTGCTTTGTTGAGCAAATCTTCTCTAATTTCATTTCTCGCAACCTTTTCTAATTCTCTGAAAAATAATTCAAGGTCTGATTGTTCTACATCTACGGAATTAACCAGTGTCAGAAGAAGCGGGCGGTGGTAGAGCGAGTTATGAATTTTTCTGATTTCTTCAAAATACTTATTGATATAAGTTAAAAGCAAAAGAGTTTTCAAAACGATTTTCTGTTTTTCGATTGGCGAAAAATCATTTTGATTGCGAAAGGCAGCAATGTTAGCAGAAGACACATAAATATGCTTCCCGTATCCTTCCTCAACAAACCTTGAAAGATTAAAGTTAAACGCGCAGGTCGTAAAATCCTTCGAATCGGTAAAGGTGGCTGAAAAGTTAAACAAAAAACCGTTTCTTGAAAGTATGGAATAAAAAATCTGTCGTTTGCTGTCTTCTTTGTCTCCTTTATGGGCTTCATCCAAAAGAATATACCACTTGCCACCATTGTCGTAGTTTTGAAAATTAACAATTTTTTCTTTGTGTTCGTCGGAAATCAAATCAGAACGATAATAAAAAACGGTAATTTCGTTTTTAACAAATGGTAGAGTGTTTTCCCGCTTTACGCTTTCGTAGTCTCTCAAACTTTTAAGGTTTAGCTTAGTATCGAAATTGAAGCTGTTAAACTCATAAATGTGGTTTTTAAATTGGTCTAATAAATCGTCGCGATGAGATAAGAATAAAATTTCACATCTAGGCAATTCCTTTTCAGCAATAAGTTTACCTAAAAGTTCAATCAACTTAACAATAATCAGCGTTTTGCCCGAACCAGTCGCCATCCAAAAACTCATCCGGTTGATAAAATGGGCAAACGAAATTTTATTATCATCTACTGGATATTCTTTATCATACTCCAAAAGATATTTTGCGGTTTTACTATCCTGTTTTTTCTTTAAGTCATAATCAAAGTTTGCATCAAGCCCGTTACGTTTGTAATGTTCAAACAACAATTTTTTGTCTGTGTTTTTCTCTTTGAAATAAAACCACAAGGCTTTGAGCGCATTTTGCAGTCCTTGCTTTTGAAAATCAAAAAGCGTTTTGTCTTTAGAAAACCGAAGTAAATTAAATCCTTGCCACTTTGCAGGCAGGTTTTCAAAAGAAATATCATCGACGATATTTTGTAAGTATAATTTCATACAGACAATAAATTGGTAATTATTTTTATCAATCTTTCCTTTTCTACAGGATTACTTATCGCGATAAGAAGCGCCAGCGCTGTTAAGGCATTGTCATTTATTTTCTTCTCACCAGTCTTGCGATAGAGGTAATTGTTTTTATCTAAAAAATAAACGAACAAAAACGATCCGATTCTCTTATTGCCGTCAACGAATGGATGATCTTTGATGATAAAGTATAAAAGATGTGCAGCTTTTTCTTCCAGCGATGGATATAACTGCTTTCCGTTAAAGGTTTGATAGAGTGCGCCCAAAATACCTTTGAATTTATCACCATTCTCTTGTCCGAATAGTTCACTTGCTTCTTTCTTTGCAATCAACTCCTTTTTAATTTTTTCAATTACCTTTTTTGCGTCTTCATACTCTAAAACAAAATGTCCTTTTCTTTTATTAGCTAAAATAAGTTTTTCTTTATCATATTGTTCTAATAAGGTTAGGGTGTTTGAGTAATGAGCAAGTAAATCTAAAATTTCCTGTTCTTGCCCCCGTAATAATGTATTTTTTGATTTCTCTTGCAAAAAATGAACTGCACTTTGGAGCTCTTTTAACTGGCTTTGCGTCTGTAAAAGCCGTTTTTCGTTTAGCGTATAACCTTTGATTAAATGATCCTTTAGAGTTTTGGTTGCCCATATCCTAAAATGTGTGGCTCG
Organism: Patescibacteria group bacterium; assembly: GCA_026416845.1. GTDB lineage: Bacteria > Patescibacteriota > Microgenomatia > UBA8517 > UBA8517 > JANWVB01. The sequence goes on along the minus strand of JAOAEL010000023.1, from coordinate 720 downwards.
CTTGGAATTGACACGATACCCAACAGAAATAATCATATCCAGATTATACAGATTCATCTTTCGCACCTTTCCATCCGCGGCAACCTGTTCCAAAATGGAACAAGTTGATTTTTTGTTTAACTCACCGGATTTATAAATATTGTTAATATGTTTAACAATTGCCGGTCTGTTAACATCAAAAAGTCTTGCAATAAAATGCGCATCTAACCAAACCGAATTTTGGTCCAATTTTACCTGAATTTCCGGCCCTTGAGGGGTTTTGTAAATCACTATTTCGCCTTTTTTAAAGTCTTGCTCTTGCATATTCAGTCTGTTGGAAGAATTACTCCCACCAAATCAATGGCTTAATAAGTTTATAGTCTAAATCTTTGGTATTTATTTTTGTCCCGTCTTCAAATTCCACTTCGCCATCACTCATTTTCTTAATCCATTTGCCGGTTAGGTTGGATAATGTTTCAGCAATGTCTATACTTGAGTAAAGTTTATCTAAATCCACTCTTACTTTGTCGTTCTCATAATCAATCTCTAATGCTTTAAGCATTTTCTCGTCTTTTAAGAAAACATATTCCTGATATGGACTTCTGCCCGGCACTGTAAACAAGTCCCCATCCTCATATTTACAATTCGCCAGCGCTTCTTCGTATTGCTCAAGTTCGTAGTATTTGAAAAACCCACCGCCTTGATATTCTTTGACTTCTTTTGAGATGCCTGACTTATCAT
>JAOAEL010000022.1 GCA_026416845.1 Patescibacteria group bacterium | reverse complement strand
AACATTTCAGGGCAAAATAATTACATCCAAATGAACATTGAAAACGAAAGTAAAGAGTTACCATAGAATTACCCAAATTACCCAAGAATTACCTAAAAATTACCTAAAAATTACCCAAATCTTTTGAATTTATGGTTTTAAGTTGTTGAAAACCAAATAATTAAACCATTGCAAATTACCTAAATTACCTAAATTATCAAAAAATATTCTGAAATATTTTTTTTTGCGCGTTTTTAGTAAATCAAAAGATTAAAATGTAGACTATTATCTTTAAACATTTGCAATTAAACAGATTGATATTAAGCTTTTTAGCTGTAATTTGATAATATTTTTTTTTGATACTTGCATTTGTTTTATTTTTTTTTATTAATTTTGTACTGTATTTATTTAAACATATGCAAGAGGTTATTTTGATTGCAAAAAATGATTTTGAACAACTTTTAAAAGACGTTCAGGAAATCAAAACAATGCTTTATGAGAAAGTAACAGAACAAGATGAAATTATGAACGTTCAAGAAGTGGCTAAATTACTAAACTTGAACGAAAGTGCAATTTACCACAAAGTTTGTTATAAACAAATTCCATACATGAAACAAGGCAAAAAGTTATTATTTTCTAAAAAGGAGCTTATGGAATGGCTTAAAAGTTCAAGAGCAAAAACATTAAACGAATTAGAAAACGAAACTAATGATTATGATAAAAAAAGGAGGGTAAACTATGAAATTTGAGAGTAATAAAAACGACACAAGTTTACCCAACGGCAAAGATACAAAAATTTTAAACCCGCAATTCAATTTTGAAGGGTTAAAAAAACATATCCAGGAATTAAGCAAACCTGAACCAGTAAAGTCAGTAAAGCCAGTAAAGGAAATTTTAAATTGGATTATTGAAAATTTTGAACCCATTGATTTTGACAAAGAGGTAAATAACAATAATGAAAAAAATAAAATTTTAGAAAAGCATTACAGAATAATATTACTTGAGAAGTTGATTGAGTTTTTGGATAAAACTGATTACAGCTTTTTAGTCCATAATGAAAAAATTTACCTTTTTAATGGTGCTTATTGGGTGCAAGTGGATAGAATTGCAGTGCAATTTTTTTTAGATAAACTAGCTCGTAAAACGAAAATACCAAAATTTTCATGGAGGAATTACGAATTTACTGACAAACTTCTAAAACAATTTTACAAGGAATTCACAAAAGAAAATGACAAACCTGAAAAAATTTTAATTAACTTCCAAAATGGAACATTGGAAATTCATGAAGGCAATTACAAATTAAGACCGTTTAATAAAAACGATTTTTTGACTTACATTTTACCCTTTGAGTATAATAAAAACGCAACCTGCGGGCTATTTAAACAGTTTTTAGACCGTGTTTTACCTGACAAAGAACGGCAAAACGTTTTGCAAGAATATTTAGGTTATGTTTTTACAAAAGGTTTAAAATTAGAAAAAGCATTGATTTTATGCGGTTCAGGCGCAAATGGCAAAAGTGTTTTATTTGATGTAATAAACGCTTTATTTGAAAATAACATTACAAACTATTCACTTGAAAGCCTTACGGATAAAACTGGGTATTATCGTGCAAAGATTGAGAACGTACTAATAAATTACACCAGTGAATTAAGCACAAAGTTAGAAACTGACACTTTTAAACAACTTGTATCAAATGAACCCATACAGGCACGTTTACCTTACGGAATACCTTACACTATTCACAATTACGCAAAACTTGTTTTTAATTGTAATGAACTTCCAAAAGATGTAGAAAATAGCCACGCTTTTTTCAGAAGGTTTTTAATTATCCCATTTGATATTACAATACCAGAAAATGAAAGAGACCCAGAATTGGCAAAAAAGATTATTGAAAACGATTTGCCTGGAATTTTAAACTGGATATTGCAAGGGCTTGAAAGAATTGTAATCAATAAAAAATTTAGCCACTGCAAAGCGTGTGAAGATGTTTTAAAAGAGTACAAAAAAGAAAGTAACAGCGTGCTTATGTTTATTGATGAATTTGATATTAAACCCAATATTCAACGTTGCTTATTAAGCGAGCTCTATCAAAAGTACAAAAGTTATTGCGTTGAAAGTGGTTTTAAATCAGTATCAATAAAAGGGTTTGCAAAAAGATTAAGAGAACAAAGCTTTACAGTTCAAAAAGGCACTGATAACAAAACATTTGTATCATGATAATAATTTTATTATTCAGATTTTTTTTTGATAATTTGGGTAATTTAGGTAATTCTTGCCCTTGTAATAGTCTGAAAATCAACGTTTTAAGTGTTTTTTTAGTAATAATTTCGGTAATTTTTAGGTAATTTTTCGGTAATTCTATGGTAATTTTCGGTAATTCCAGGTTCATTTTAGAACCATACAAAGGGTTAAAAAGTAGATACGTTTGTCCCAATTGCGGCAAAAAAGAATTTGTTCGCTACATTGATACAGAAACGGGCAAACATTTAGCAACCCACGTGGGCAAATGCAATAGAGAATTAAAATGTGGGTATCACTTCAAACCAAGGGAGTACTTTAAAGATAATCCCGTGATACCAAAAAGTGATTTCTCAAGCAATTTTATTAACCCAAAAGCCCGTGCAGTTTCTTTTATCCCTGAAATTGAGTTTAAGGCAAGTTTAAAAGATTACGAAGTTAACCATTTGGTTAATTTTCTTTTGTCAAAATTTGAAGTCAAAACCGTTCAAAGGCTAATTGAAACGTATTTTATTGGAACTTCTGATAAATGGAAAGGAGCAACGGTATTTTGGCAAATAGATATGCAAAAGAACGTAAGAACAGGCAAAATCATGCTTTACGAACAAAGCACGGGCAAAAGAGTAAAAGAACCTTACAACCATATTGGTTGGGTTCACAATCAAATAAAAGATTTTCATTTAAACCAATGCTTATTTGGGTTGCATTTAGTGAGTTTAGACAATAAACCCATTGCTATTGTTGAAAGTGAAAAAACTGCAATTATTTCAAGCGTTTATTTTCCTGAAATGATTTGGCTTGCGTGCGGTGGGTTAAATCAATTAAACATTGAGAAATTAGAACCTATCAAAAGCCGCAAAATCATCTTATTTCCTGACTTAAAAGCGTTTGATAAATGGGAGCAAAAAGCCAAAGAACTTGCAAGTAATGGCTTTAATATTCAAATCAGTGACTACTTGGAACAGAACGCAACAAAAGAGCAAAAAGAAAATGGGTTTGATTTAGCAGACTATTTATTAAACTTACCTGAACCCACTTCAAACGAACCAGAACCACAAATAACGCTTTGTAAAGAGTTTCAAGATACTGAACAAAATGAATATGTTTTACCTATACTCCCAAGTGATTTTAAAGCTAATGAAGCTATTCAGTTACTTTTTAAAACCTTTGAACTGGAAATTATACAAACAAAAGAACCTAAATTTGAACTGATTAGCTTACAAGAATTATTTGATATAAAATTTTACTTTGATTTTATTTTTGCATTTGAAAACCCTGAAAATACCTTTCAAATTGAAAAGGTTAGGTTTAACGATGTGAAAAGGTACATTAAAGAAAACGTAAGCAACTTAAAAGAGTGGGTTCAAAAAGAACCTAAATATTTAGATTGCTTTAAAGATACTATTCAAAACATAAAAAATTTGTATTTTCATTATTCAAATATTTATCAAGTAAATAATCATTTTTAATAATATGGAAAAAGATAAGAGTTTAAAAAAGTTTACAAGGTTTGAAATTAACCGCAAAAAAATATTAGATTTTTTGCTGCTTGACATAGAACGTAACGCAAGATTTGGACAAAACGAATATCCTAACATTACGACAATAGCAAAAGCAACTGGTTTAAGCCGTGTTACCATTCATAAGCATTTAAAGAAAATGAATGAATTTGAAGATGTATCTTTGAACGCTTATAAGGTTCTAATCCCTAAACTATTCAATAGCCTTTATGATATTGCAATAAGCAGTAGCAATGAGTATGCAAGAATAAAAGCCACCAAAACGCTTTTGATGTTTTTGTTAGAACCCAGAAACGTAACAAACATTTCAGGGCAAAATAATTACATCCAAATGAACATTGAAAACGAAAGTAAAGAGTTACCATAGAATTACCCAAA
>JAOAEL010000021.1 GCA_026416845.1 Patescibacteria group bacterium | reverse complement strand
CTGTAGTGGTGTCTAGCAGTATTAAAATAAAAAGAGCAGAAAAAATTTCCCTGTTGTCCAAAACAGAATTTGTAACCGTTGTTGCAAAAGCCATCATTATTCCGCTCAGAAGATATTTCAATTTCTCTAGCATTACATCAATGGTTTTTTCTTAATGATATTTAAAACGGTCGAAAATTCAGAAGCATTTAAAAACGACAACAGATATTGTTGCAGGTCTTTTCCATACACCCTTTTAAATCTATGGGAAACTAAACTCACCGCAATTTTAGTTGGTATTCTGTTGAAAGCCATGTACACCTGGTTTTCATCATCATTTATCAATTTTTTTGCGTCATAGATGTTTTTAGATATGTTATCTGCATCGGATGAATTGAAGTTAATTTTTGAGAAGTATTGGTTAACTTTGGTACCGCCATATCCCTTATCTGCCAACACTTTAAATCCTTTGACCGGGTCTAAAAATTCTACATCTTTATACTCGGTTTCGCTCGCTATTTGTTGTTCTGTTGCAGATGTGCCCAATGTTCCGCCAATTGTGGTGGCTATGTTTTTAAATCCCCTCATAAAAAGGTAAATAACATACAACACGGCCAAAACAACGGCAAGTTGAATAATCATAGAAGGATTAAAGTTTTTCATAGTCAATAAGGTTTTTTAGTTGTTTGTTTTTTAATAGATTTTTTCCCATTTCAATAATTCTGTAATCGTAATGAGTAGGCATGAAGGAGCGAATGGCTACATAACACAGAAAGGGCGAAACGCCATTTCTTAATGCCATATAAAATGCGTATTTGTCCGCCAATTCTTCTTTTTCCTTAAAATAAATATGACCAATTTCGTGGTAAATAATAAATGCTTTGACTCCTTGCGGAACTTCTTTAGATAAAAAGATATCTTTATCTAACTTGACAACTGCCCTTTTCCCTTCTCTGTCAATAGATATTTGTGCTTTACGAGCAACCTGGTCAATATTAAAACTAATTTTCCATCCTCTTGGAACAGGAATATCTGATATTTGATAGGGATTATCAGAATAGCCAACAAACTTAATTTTTCCCTCTACAACAAAAACGTTTTTAAGTAGCGGAATTAAAAAATTACTTTTTTTTTTCTGTAATAAAGTAAGTTGCCCTCTGTGTCTCTAATTTCGCAGGGGCAACTTACTTCGTATATATATTTAAACAAAGCGGACTTCATTTTCTTTTGAATAAAAATATGAAAATAAGAATCAGTAATAAAGCAACAACGCCAATAATCAAGTATTTTTTATTGTCGCTGCCAGATTTTTTTTCTGCCGCTAAGAGCTCTTGGGCAGCATTTTTTGCTTCGGTTAATTGCTGGTTGATTTTTTCGGCCTGTGAATCAATTGCTTTTTCATCTTCGGATAGAGGTTCTCCTCTTTCTTTCTTTTTCTTTATAGAATCAAAGATTCCTTTCAAAAATTGAATAACTGCCGTTATCATCTCAGGCGTGACCGGGATAGCGCCATATTCTTCTGATTCTGCTACTAAACCAAACTGCTCTAAAGAATAGCCAAAGTCCTCCAAAGAATAATCAAAGACATCTCTTATGCCATCTGCACCAAAGGACTTCTTTTTCATTTCCTGGTAAACTGCTCTTACTATGTCACTTGGTTTTTTTAAGCCAGTAATACCCCTTCTTTTAAGATATATAAGAGCAATGGGCATTAACGGCATGAATGCCGTAAGAAGGGCCGCCTCTTTGGCTGTATTTACAGCCGCTTCTCCGGCTTTTTTAAGGCCATCTAAGGCTTTTTGGGCTCCTTGTCCAAGTTTTTTGAAAAAATCTTTTAATTTTTTTCCCATAAACTTAAAATTAAAAGGGCTACTCAATTGTTGGCCAGACAATCTTTCGCCCAGGGGTTTTATTTTACAAAGAAGTAATATTTTACTTCAAAGTTGTCAATAGCAAGAACATCAGCAATAATTCCCATGTTAGGGCCGATGAGGAAGTTGTGTGGAATAAAAACACCACCTCTTTGTTGTTGGTATAGATCTCTTGGTGTAGTTAAATCATTCGTTTCGCTTTTGCCGAATGCGTTTAACTTAAAGTGTTGGATAGAACTGGTTAATTGTGTAACCTGATTTTCATCAGATATTTCTATCTGAATACCAACAACATTGTATTGGCTTTTGGTGAGTGTTCCTAAAAAGAAAGGATATTCACCTGCGGTACCAAGAGTTACTGTATAAGTGTGGTTGTTGGTGTCGTCTCCATAAATGAACTTAAGCACGTTTTTGCCGTTATCAACGCCGAACCTTGTTTTTTGATTGGCGTTCATAACAGACAAGTATCCAACAGTGTTGTCCAATCCATAACCGGCACCAATACCTAATATAGCATTCGGACCAAATAAGAAAACGGGATTAGAGGTATTACCCGAACCAGTTCCTATTTTTTTAACGGATACTTTGACCATAAAGGTAGATGCCCCTTTACCAACTGCAGCAATAGAGGGGTTGGAAGAGTAGTTGGTTGCTGTCGGTTGTGTGGGCTGAATAGATTTACGAATTTGTGGTAATCTTAATGTGAGCCCGTGCTCTTCGGCTGAATAGCCATAAGTAGATGCCTCTGCATCTAAGTTTTCAATTGTTTGTTTAACAATGTCTTCCATAATGCTTTGTTTTTTTAGTTAATTATTCGGCATCAAAGCCAAAAGATTGTAATCTTGGTGCTATCCACTTGTTGTAAATAAACAAGCCGAGCACAATCATCAATAATAATAACAATGCTAATTTCATACGCCTTTTTGTTATTAAATACGTATCAACAAAAAAATGTCTAACATTAAAACATTAAACACTAATATCTACGGGCTTTGTAGAAGCGATATCCGGGCTTGCCAACTGTTTCTTTGAATTGAAGTTTAAGAGTTTTAATATCCGGATATTTTTCCGACACATATATAAACTGACTTTGCCTATAAACAAATTTGATGGCGTCATCTATAGAATGAAAAATAAACAACAACAACAATCTATAATGCCTGCTCATGATGATACGCTCTCTTAATGGGCTATTTTTCTCAAATAAATTGTAACTCATTAAAAAAGCGTTGGCGTCATCTATAATAACAACAGCATCTCTCTTAATAGAATCTAAATCCTGAATTTTTAGATACTGAAAGGGGGATGAAATAAAGCCACAATAATAAATTTTACGACCACCACTACACTTAAGTGCCAACTTGTTTGCAAGTGTTGTCTTTCCGCTACCTTGCGGACCTATAATGGAAACAACCACACTATATCAAATTATTAATTGTGTCTTCAACTGTTTGTTTGGATGGGTTTTCTTTGTTTTCTCTGCTGGTGTTTTTCGCTTCCTGTTTGTTAGATTTAAGTGCTTCTATTACTAGATAGGAAGAACCGGCGTTGATAGCCACTAAAGCACCGGCAGCAAGAATAGGGTATTTTTTAATGTACTCAAGAATTTTATCAGATATTGCGTAATCAATGAGTGTTGAACATAAGTCCTTTCCGTCTTCGGGCATCTTAAGTGCTTCTTTAGGAATATTGATTTTATTTTTAAGCGCATAGAGCCATAGAAGATTGGTTTTAAAATCATCAACAAATTCTGTAACAGAACGGCCTATTTTGCCATCAAATTTATCCGCAAATTTTTGAAATTTTTCCTCTAGCTCTTTTTCCTTGTCAGACTTTTCTTCAACTGGTTTTTCTGAATTGTTGCTAATATTTGACTTGTGTTCTTCGTCGTCTTTTATTTCTTCAAAACGAATATCTTCAGGTGTTTTATCCTGAAGCATTTTTTTAATTTCTTTTTTTGATTCTTCAATAATTTCCTTGTCAATTTTGATGCTCATATATCAACATTTTTTGTTAGATAAATCTTTCCACTCTGGTGGCAAATCATCAATATTAACCCATTTATTCAAAAGACCACTCAAAACAGAATATTCAGATATTGTTCCGTCTTTGTTGATTTTTACATTCGTTCCACTTCTTACTTTATATACCTTTCCATTTTTGATAAATGTATTAATACCATCCACAGGAATGGGAAGATTGTCTTTTTTAGTAATACATTTTATTCCGTCAGATTCTGTTTTGATTTTAATTAGTCCATCAAAATCATTTTCCATTAATAAGCCAGGATATTGTTCGTCGTTATCATCAATATGTTTTAATAAAAGATAAGATATAAAAGATAAAATTAAAAATAATAATACAAAAATGAAAAACCTTTTAAAATCAAATGTTACAAAGTATTTAATAGAAATGAAAAGAAAACCTATGGAAACAATAAAAGGAATTTCGCATAAAGTAACCGGGTCTGCCCATTTGATTTTTTTTCTGATATCGTTCATAAATTTTTACCTAATAAACGAAAATGTTTATACGGAAATTGCGTTTCTAACCTTGTTTTTAACAGAAGTAACAATGTCAGTGGGCTTTTTAGATGGAACAAGATTAGAATGGATGTCAGAAAATACTTTTTTGTCTTATAC
>JAOAEL010000020.1 GCA_026416845.1 Patescibacteria group bacterium | reverse complement strand
TTATTAAAGTTTTCTACCATTCCATTAGTCCAAGGATGTTTAAACTTAATCGTTCGGTGTTGGATTTTGTTTTGTTGGCATAATTTATCAAAAGGATGAGTTTTCTTTATTTTTTTACCTTTAGGTAAAGCTTTATAAGTAAATTCAAAACCATTGTCAGTTAAAATATAGTTTATCTTGTATGGATAAAATTTTAATACTTCTTTTAAAAACAAAGCTCCTGTCTCTTTTCTTTTGCTTTTGCCTAACATAATATAGGCAATTTTTGATACTCTATCAATTGAGGTATAAATATATCTTCTCTCTTTGTTAATTTTAGGAGAATAAAGGATGTCTATATGAAGATAACCAATACCATATTTTTTAAACTTTTTAATCTTTCTTTCCATAGCGACAAAGTCTGAAGGTAAAGTAGCTAAGTTATGTCTTTTTAAACAACGATATATTTTCATAGGATAAAGATTGGGGATTTTATCCTCTAAACTAAAAAAAATATCATCAATAGTCTTTTTAAATTGTTTTCTTTCAAAACAGATTAACTCTTCTTGTTCTTTTGTTAAGGTGGTATTTAATTTGTAAGGACGAGAGGATTTATCCTCAATGTTGTCAGAAAACTTCCATTTTTTGACTGTATTCCAAGAGAGATTAAGTTTTTTGGCTAAAGCATATATACTTTCTTTGGAATTTTTGATATACTCTCTTATGGCTATTGTGGTTCTAGCATTTTTATGAAGTTTTGTTAACATATATTCTGTATTATACCATATAACGTAGCGTTAGTGGACAAATATTAAATATACATATTAAAAATTAAATATTGCATTTGCCTTTTAATTGAGGCAAAGATGTTGCCAATCTCTTCAGGTTTGTCCAGAAACCACACCGCCTGCTCTTTTGTAATTTTATCTCTATCTCTTAAGATACAGACCCAAACCTTACTTTCATTAGTTGATTTAAGACTAATTTCAAGATACTTTAGATAATCTTTTTTGCTTGAAGCTGATTGTTCTGCAATATAATTTGATAAAATACTTGTTCCGCTGCGAAGTAATTGATCACCAATAATAATAAAACAAACTCTATCTTTTGGTAAATTCTCAATTAACTCAATAAGCTTTAGGACAAAATTATAAAGCCTTTTTTTAAATTGTTTTGTTTTTGCCTTCTTATCCATATTTGCTATTTGATATTTTTATTGTAACTGTCTCCAATCATATTTGCTAATTGATAAATAGGGCAATAAATCAAGATACATCTTTGGCGAAAAAACAATAAAGATTGAGGGTTTGTTAACATCGTTTCTCCTTCTAACGGTGGTGTCAACAATTTCATTAAAAGAAGAAAGATTGCCGATGATTTTTAAAGGATTGGGAGTATAATGGGGTGAGGGTTCACTGGCTAGTTGAAAAGAAGAGGCCAAAAAGATGCCGTTAATTTCTTGGGTTTGGTCATTAAAGGTGATTTTGTTGGCAATAATGGCTAAGGAATGGGGCGGAAAGGAGGTATTAAAGTTTTGAAGATTAAAAGTTAGTTTGGCAAAGTTAGTATTATTTGAATTTCTAATGATGATAACCGAGTTGTCTTTTTCAAAAAGAAATTGGTTGCTGGAATTAATAGTAACATCACCGCTTTTTAAAAGATTGATTTTATTAGCTTCAATTTCATTGGGATTGGTAATTATTTTAATCGCTTTTCTTGATCTAGCATATTCAATATATTGATTAACAAAAAAATTTCTCTGTTTTTGATAAGAAACACTATACCATCCTTTTGAAGAAACCAAGCTATTAACAATTCCACCTAGAGTAATATTTCCTTCAGACAAAACCACTCCCGGCTCGCCAATGATTAAATATCTTTGACTATTATCATCGACATCATATTGTTGAGGAGAAGAAGCTAAATAATTGGTTAAAGAGCTAATTTTCATTAAAGAAGCATTTTTTAGTTTATACCAGTAAGGTGGATAAAGAGTGACACCGCTTATTATTTGTTGATTAATTTGACCACCAGCAAAGTCTTGAGCATAAACGTAAACATTACTGTTAAAATTTTGGCTTTGTGGAAAATTTTTAAAATCCAAATCAAAGGTAATAGTAAATTTAGGATCACTATAGTTTCTTGAATGGTCAGTTAAGAGATTAATTGATTCAGCGTAACTTCCACCATCTTCTTCAAGAGAATAGCTGTTATTAGCGGCATCAACATATTTTAATTTGTAAAAATAACCGTTGCTTAAGTTATTATCATCATCAAAAACAATTACCAACTTTTCGATATCGCTTCCTCTTTGAAAGTTGGTCGGAGAAGTGGGAAAGGGATCAGAATCTTTAACAGATAGGTTAATTCTTAACACGTTGTTTATTGTATATGATAAAAGAGGGATGTTATTACAACTATCATCTTGACAGATAATGGTATTGTCGGTTTTTTTGAACACCAATTGCGGAGAATATGGTAATTGGTTAGTCAAAGTGATATTTTTTTGAGCAAAATTCCAATTTGGGCAAACATTATTTTCTGTTTGTACTGCCAAGAAGTTTAGGGTATAAGAGTGATTTAAACCATTCCTTTCACCAGCAGTGTAAAGATCAGCTGTTTTGTTTGTTAGAATGTTTCCGGAAAAACTACCGTTATTAGCATTAATAATAATTCCATTTTCTGAGAAACTTGTCCAAAAACCTGATCCGTTATAAATATTAACATTTTCTACACCATCAGTATCACCATTATCATCACGAGCAAAACCAGAAATTGAGATGGGCATATCATGGACAAAAGAATTACCCATTGTTAGAGAACCACTGCGATAATCAGAACAATTCCCTCCACAATTTTTTGCTTGACCACAAGCGGGCGAACAAGTTTCGCATTCCTGACAAGGACAGTTAAAAAAACAATCACTTTCGCATCCGGTTTTATGACAATTCTTTTTTCCAGTGACAGTTTTATTGCCGCAGTAGTTTGTGCCGCACTGGTTATTACAATCAGTACAGATGTTCTCACAACCATTACAGTCAGTACAGGCAGAAGTTTGATTACAAGAATAGCCTCCGTTACACCAACATCCTTGCGTACACTCACCACTACACTCACATTTTTTTTCTCCGGTGCCACAATTAGTATTGCAAGTACCCCAAAAAGCAAAGCAAGTTGCTCCTTCAGAAGAACAACTATTATTACCCGGTCCTGTCACTTTAGTACAGGTATTTCCTAAACATTCAAGATGGCTTGGGGGACTTGTGGGAGTAGGACAACTGCTACCAATAAACGCACCACATCCAGGAGGACAAGTACCATTAAAATTAGCTCCCCGACAACTTTGACTACACACCTGGTCAGTAAGATTTCCGTTATCGTCTAGTTGGCAGCAGATTTTGTAATCTCCTCCTTTTGTGCAACCGCTTTCATCATTACACATTCCAGCTATTAATTTCTTAGGATAACTCGTTATACAACTATCAGCTATGCTACATTTTGTATACATATATTTATATACATACTTACATTGGTTACTTATCCAATCATAAGTTTGTATACAAGTACCATAACAAAAACTCCAGGCAGGCAAAGTGTTGCAGTGAGGGACGTTATTACAGCTAGTAGAACCTTCGCAACACGTATTTTCAGGTGGTCCTATAACGTTAACACACTCTTGTAAAGGCATAGGTGTGGGAGTTGACAAACAGTCTGTAGAAGCAATGCTCTCAGCTATTAACTGTTTTTGTTTATGTATAAAAAATAGCAACGCAAAAAATAAAATAATTAACCACAAAATTGTTTTTTTCATGGTTTAATTTTTTCTTTTAAACTTTTTAAATCTACAATATTTCCTTTTTCGTCATAAACCCAAATTCCTAAACTAGCTTGACCCATTACTTTTGGGCCATTCCCTGATTCATTTATAATAGCTAATGGAGTTTTATTATTTACTCTGTCTTTTTCTTTAATCAAAAGTTCGCCTAAAAAAAGATAACTTGCCAAGATGTCTTGTTTTTCCATTTTAATAATAACATCGATCATATCCGGAGTCTTAACTATTTTTTCTACTGTTCCTGGAAAAATAGGGTAAATTTGGCTTTTTGTTGATGTATGAAAAACCAGATGACCATCTCCTCCAGGTTTTTTTTTATCACTGTAAATAATTATGGCTTCTTTCAAGCTTTCAGCAGTTAATGGAGGAGAGAAAAGATTGGTTGAAATTTGATTAGTTGATGATTTAAGTGTTTTTTTTGAGTTAGAAAAAATGATTAAATAAATAATTAAAAGGTTAATGTTTACAATGATCAAAAAAACAAAGACAAACTTTAATAATTTATTATTCATATTTTTTTTAATTTTAGAGAAAAAAAGAAAGGTTTTCAAGAATTTTAAGATTACCCTTCAAGCAAGATAGGCTGCAAAACTGGTTTTTATTTTTATCTGTCTTATATCTTATATTTCTTCCGATTACAGTGTTAGTTTCAGAAATGTTTATTTAAAAAATTATTTATTCTTTTGGCACGCCGCCTGTATTAGGAGACACATTATTATTTCTTAGGAAGACAAAAGTACCAGAATCAGAGTCTGTTGCTAGGTTACTGATTGTTGTGTTAGGTGGTTTTGTTTCTATTTCTGTCGGCACCACGGCAAAAGCAAGACTTGGTTTTACTCCTGGATCCATAAGGAAACTTGTTTCAGTGTTGATCGTAAAAAGAGGATCACCTATCTTTACAGGTACAGGTGTTTCTTTTGGAAAAAATACTTGATTCTTATCATGTTTTGGAATGCAGAAACCTACAAATCCTTCTTTAATGCCAAAACCTTCTTTAAAATACAAGTAATATGCGCAAGATTCTTCATCACATCCTAACATTTCGATTGTTCCATTAAAGGGAGCGAGTATTTCTACTTCTTTATTTTTTTGACTTTTATCAAAATACACCATTAGAACCCTCCTCTCACCATATCTACCTTCTGCTCTCAGATTTTCAATATATCCTTTAACATTAGTTGGATCGAATGGAAGGACTAAATTTCCTGTTGACTTCACCAATTCTTCTGCTTCTTGTGGACCAACAC
>JAOAEL010000001.1:83564-212575 GCA_026416845.1 Patescibacteria group bacterium | reverse complement strand
CCCATATACAAGACAGGGGCTACGCAAATTGTTTGGGTTTTCTGAGGCCAAAAGGCTCAACCAAAACAATACCCCGTTGGCTTGAAACCATCCTTCGAGAACAGGGATTGTCTTTTGATGAGGAGGGGGCGTTTAGGGAGTTTTGGGGGAAGGCACTAAAGTACGACGAAGATGTCAAAAGCTTGCAGGAACAAGTCAAAAGTGCAAATGAGGCGCTAGCAGACAGGGCGATGGAGGTTTCGGTCCTTATAGAGAAAAACCAAAAACTTTCAGACAAGGTTGCAGAAGTTGAAGAAATCCTCAACATAATCCGAAACGAGAAAGATGCACTTGTCGCCGAAAAGGCAAGGCTGAAGGTGGAACTCGAAAGGGTTGCGTCCGAAAACAAAGCTTTAGCCAAACAAATCGGGGAATTCTCCAGCCAAAACCCTTTGCATGGGTATTCTTGGTGGGCGAGGTTAATATCACTTTTTAAAAAACCCCCGTCTAAAAATTGATTTTATGGGGCCAGGAGGGCAAAAAAAAAGAGTTTCTCCAAAATCTTTCGGTGCGGAGAAACTCTTTTTGCCTTTTAGTTCCTAACTTTCGATGATAGGCCTCTTATATTTAAGCCTTTTAGTTCCTAACTTTCGATGGGTTTCAAAAATCCCAAAGCCTTTTAGTTCCTAACTTTCGATGAAAAAAATAAAATTACCAAGCCTTTTAGTTCCTAACTTTCGATGAGTATATAAAAATTAAGCCTTGATTTCAATATTTGTTTTGTTTTGTATTTGCGAAAAAAGTGTGTATAATTGCGCCATAATATAGACATTTTTTAATTTTGACATGGCGAAAAGAAGAAAGACTTATATTTGGGTTCCTTATGTTTCTAAAATAACTGTAAAGCCTAGTAGTGTAAAGATAGCATATAAAGGTGGCGATTTGCAGGCTGAATGGAAGGAAATTCACTCTATAATGTTTTATGGAGAAAGTGTTGATTTCCCTCAGGAATTTTTTGAGAAATGCGCGTTTTATAAAATACCTGTAATCATTCACAGGAGGAATATGCCAAGAGCGGTTTTTGTTACACCCACCCTTCCTCCTGATCAGGAAAACATTCTTTCGCGTCAGATTATTTTTAGGGAGAATAAAAAGAAAAAGGCGTACATAGGCAAAAAGCTTTTGCAGGCAAAATTTAAAAGCATGTCTTGGCTGGCGCCTGTAAAAAGAGATATTTTGTACAAGATTTGCGATGTGGATGAGATGATAGGCATAGAAGCTTGGCATGCCAAAAGGTATTGGGAGAGTTATTTTTTGAAATTAGGATTTGAATCTGGCAGGAGAGAAAATGCTGAAGACAATGTAGTCAAAAAAGTTTTGGATGCCGTTTCCAAATTCATTAGCGGGATTTTGCTTAGGTGGATTTTGTATCATAACTTGAGCCCCTATCATGGGTTTTTGCACAAGCCTACAGACTATCCATCTTTGGTTTATGATCTGATGGAACCTTACAGAGGTTTTTTTGACAAAGTTGTTTTTGACACGATAAAACAGGCAAAAAGACAAGAGGCGACAGAGGATAGTCAGCTTGTGGCGTATGCCATAGAAAACATCAAGCAATTTTTGGATCAGGAAGTGTATGTGGAATCAACTAGGCAAATAGCAACTTTCAATGAGGTCTTGCATGGTGTTGTTTTAGCTTTGAGAGTTTATCTTTTAGGAGAGACTCGTAGATTTGTAGTTCCTATGCCTTCAAAGCCTAATGGTGGAAGGCCAATTAATTCCGGCTATAGATTGTATGGGCATCATGCCGGAATTACTAATTTTTGGCCAAAGACGAGAAAGATTGCTGAAGATTTTGAGAAAAAATGGTTGATTGCGAAATTTGCTTGAGTTTTAGAATTTGAATTTCATTTTTTCAATTAAAGCGTCTTTGTTAGATAATTGACTGAGGTATTTGATTGTTTCTTCAAGATAACTGGTTGGGTCGCTTTCTGAATGCTCCTTTTTATTTTCTTTTGACTTGTCTTTTTTATCTTTTTTTGGTTTGATGATGCCTTTTTTATTTTCTTTTGACTTATCTTCTTTATCTTTTTTTGGTTTGATGATGCCTTTGAATCTCAAGTATCCACGAATTGCCATTATCAGAGCCGCTTGCATGTCTGCATCTGCTACAAATCCGCATCCTACAAATGGACAGACAAACAAAGAACTATTACCGCGTTGTTTTTTGAAATTTTCGATTTTTTCTTTGTTTTCTCTGATATGTTCAGGCAAAGCTTCGCTGTTTTGAGCCACAGGAGGTCTTGCGAATTCTTTTATCATTTTTCTAAATTCCGAAAGCCTTTTTTCTGTTTTTTTGAAAATGTATCCTTGTTGATGTTCTTTATTTTGTGTATATCCGTAAATTTCTCCCAGGGGAGTGCTTATTGTAACTATATTTCCTGTCCTGGATACTATCTTGGTGTTTTCGAGGTTTTCTTCCGTGATCTGGTAGAGACTGCGCGCGCATTTTATGCATGTATAACTTGAAGCATGAGCAGACAAGGCTCTTCCAATGTATTTTGTTGATTTGCCCCATACATGATTGTGAATGCTTTTGTCTGCTTCACTTTCAAATTCAGTGTCTGCTCTTTTAACACTATCGTAAATTTTTGTGGTCCTGCCGCTGCCGGTTTCAAAATTAGAAATTGAACCTTCGTATATTATGGAACAACCGCCGCATTTTATGGCTATTGCATGCACTTTATTTCTCAAAGCTCCGATTGCATTTTCCCGAACTAGGGAAACTGTGTTATCTTCTTCGTCGAAGGCTCCTTCTTTGGCTCTTTGCTGTATTTTTGCGAATTCATCCTTTATGTTGGCGATGTTTTTATCCGCTATAAACCCGGTTTCAATTATGTCAATCTTATTGTCTTGGATAGAAGTCAAAGCATAAGCTAAGCCATACTCTCCCACATCTATCCCAAGCAGTGGGTAGTTGGTGTGACTTAAATCATCTTTGGTTATTTCTTCAAGTTTTGGAGTTTGATTATTTTTTTCTGAAGCTGATAACACAAAGGGTATGGACAAATATACTCTTTCAACCCATTTTTTGCCGCTTTTGTTTTTGGTTTTGGCTGGTGTCAAAATAGGGCGTTTGTTTTCTAAGTCCCAATTTATTTCATATCTTTTCTCCACTATAAAGTTCCATTCAGAGAGAGTAACATTTACATTTTCCCATCCTTTTGGACTATATAAATATTTGTCTAAAAACTGCAATTGGTAAGGAGATGATGAAAGCCTGAATGTTTCTTTCATATCTTCTTCTGATATAAAAACTGGTTTACAGTTTTCTTTGCCCAGATGCAATGCATTTGGGTTTGATCCTTTTTTTGTTTTTGTTTCTGCTTTTGTTATATCAACCAAATATAAATGTGGTCTCATGAGCATTTTTCTTTCTGGGCTTGTTGGTTGTGAATTTGCCAGATTTTGACTTAGTTGGATTTGTGGATCAGACGGCTTGTAGAAAAGCTTAAACTTTTCATTTGATGCTATAACCTGAGTTGAATATCGTGCCAGATATTCTTTCTTGGAGTAAAGTGTCGCGGCGCCTTTTATTTCTGAAAGGACCAAACTTTGAACGATAAAGCTAAATTCTGACTTCTTTGCGGTTTCAAGGGAGAAAAGCTTGATATAGAGATTTGCTTTGTCGAAATTTTCTAGATTTAGATTTGCCACAGGGAATTCATCTTGAGTGTTAAATCTAATCAGATGTGAAATTGTTGTTTTGGCTAGTTCTATCCAGTCTAAAAGCATTTTAGGGTCTTTAAGTAGTCTGGCTTTATCAAATTCCAAAAGATAGCGGGTCATTTCCAAGATAAGCTTCTCGAAGCTTTCGAGGTGGTTTTCTGAGTTTATTTCTATTTGGCTAACACTTCCTTTTGCATAAGCGCTTCGATAGAAAGTGTATTTTTTATGGTTCTTTTTCTTTTCGATGTCTTGCAATGTAGGAGATTTGGCTTCGGAGCTGATGATTTTTATGTATTGATCCCGGAAGAAAGAAGAGTTTACTGACTTGTCAGTGTATTTTCTCCAGAAGAAATTCAGGCATTTGCGATAAACTGTTTCTTCAGTTTCTTGCTTTTTTCTTACTTTTTCAAAAGTCTCTTTGGGAGAAAAATTTTTGGATAGAGAAGAGATGAGAGAAGTCAATGTTTCAATTCCACTTTCGAGAATTGGTATAGTTTTGTAAACGATTTTTTCGTTTCTTTTTCTTATCGCTTTTCCAAAAAAAGTTACAGGTTTATAGATTTTTTCATAAAGTCCGCTGAAATCTCCAGATTTGTTAACGCTTGTTTCTTCGTCTTCTTCTTTTTCTTCCTCATTTTGAATGTAAGCCTGATAAAAGAAGTTTAAACGTCTTTTTAGAGAAGACAAAAGCGAATCAAAGATTTGATAATTATCTTCATTTTCAATTCCTTTGGACAGAAATTCCTCTAATCTGTCTAAAAGTGTATTTATTAGTTCAATTTCTTCTTGTGCTTCTTTAGGGAAAGACTTTGTATTTAGATAATTTTTTGCTTTTTCAATGCTATTCTTGAAGTTTTCAATTTGTTTGTGCATTTCTTTTTTTCTTCTTTCGTGATTACTAAACCAGCTCTGAAGCTTGCCGCCAAAAAAACCACGGTAGTTTGACCAGGAATCTGTGTGAAAAGGGTCTCCCAGCTTTCTTGCTTTGTCAGAAAGAAAAGCCAAAGCAGACAAAACTACGTCTCTTTTCTCATGCAGTGACGGTTGGATAAAGGAAATGGCATCGAAGATATCCTGAACCTTGTCTTCTTTTAAGGATTTTATCACTTTTCCAAAATAATTAGAAAAGCCATTAAAGTTATTAGTTAATCCCAAGTATCCCAACAACTTTTTTTCTTCTTGATTATGGCTTTCTAGCCAGTCTTGCCTTTTGTTTACAAGTTCGTCTAGTAAGCAGTCTTGGTTAATGCAAATTAGTTCAGGGACTATAGTGAATGTGATATCTTTTAGTTTTCCTCTTGGCTTTGAGCTTTTGATAATATTTTTGTCAATTCCAAAATTTTCCAGCCAGAACTTTTCCTGATTTGCTTGCCCCTCAAGTTTGAGCTTGCCGTCTTCATCAAAAAAAGAATTTGTGATGAAGTCAACTATTTCTTCCGCTTGTGGAGATAATATCTTGTAACCTTTGCTTGGGTACTTTTCTTCATGATAATATTCAGCTTTAAGATAAGATGCTATCTTTTTTCTGAATGAATCTTTGTTTATTGTTTCTGTTTTTCTTATTTCGTTTTGCAATATCAGAGGTTTGATCTTTTCCTTGTCAAAAAAATCTTTAATTCTCTGATCTACATTTTGCCAAATTTGCTCAAATGGAGAATTTACCAAGTCTAAAAGCGATTTTGAGTCTGGTTGCCATATAACTCCTGCTTTTAGCGAGTCTATCCAGAAGTCAAAAACTGTATAAAGTTGGTTGCCATTTGATGTGCACTCTAGATAATCGTTTAAATTAACATCACCTCTTATTTTTAGATCATCGCTAATGATTGAGTCTTTTAGCTTTGCTAATGAGTCGCTTGCTTCCGGGGATTCAGAAAATGGTTTGATTGGATATTTGATAGAGCGGATGATTGTGCCTCCAGAGAGAAGTATGCGTTCTTTGTGAACTTTGTAGCCTGTTAGGACTTTTGATTTATCAGATTTTTTTGGCATTCATTTGCGAAATGTATAGGCAGAGAGTTTAAAGTTTGCGCTCTTGCGCTACTTCCATTTTGGGGAAGCCCCCTTTCGGGGAAAGGCATCCAGCCTTAAGGCTGGGGAAAGCGCAAGAGCGCGTGAGTTAGGAACTCAGGAACGATTATAACACAATTTTTGTCCTATTCAACTGGCTTTTTTACATATTTAGCTTGTATTTATTACTTTGCCAATATCAGCAAGAGTCAATGGTTTTTTGATTGTTTAGCTTTGTTCATGCTCTTTTGCTTGTGGAAGTTGGATTTGAATTTTGGGCAGGGATTTTCTTAGATAGTTGTTGAGGTTTCTAGCCTTGGGTTTTGGAATTTGTCAAAGATTAGATATTTATCGGGTTTTACATTTCTTAGAAAGAATTCATCGTGAGATACCACTATCAGCGCGCCGCTGAAATTTTGTAATGCTTCTTCCAGCATTTCGATGGTTTTTATGTCCAAATGATTTGTTGGCTCATCCAGCACAAGAAGCTTTGGATCTCGCGCAAAAAGCGTAGCTATTTGCACTCTTCTTATGGATCCTATGCTCAAGTCCCCGAGAGTTTTTCTTGAGACATCTTCGAATAGTACTTTTCCTAATATTTGCCTAGCTTCCTCTTCTGATATTTGTACATGTTGTCGAAAGAAGTCTGTTACGTTTTGTGACAAATCTATTTCTGCAGGATCCTGTGGAAGGTATGATATTTTGTCTGTTACAAACATTTGGCCTGTAATGGGAGTTAAGTTGCCGGTTATTATCTTGATTAGGGTAGTTTTGCCTGCGCCATTTTCTCCTACTATTGCCATTCTTTCCCCACCTTTTAATTGAAGTGAAAGATTAGAAAACACCTCTTTGCCGTTTTGGTAAGAAAAACTTATCGAATTAAGAGACAGAGCTAGGCTTTTGTCTTTTTCCTGACTTCCGGTCACGATGAAAGCCGGCCTTCTTGGCGGTTTTGGTTCTTCTATGCTAGACAATTCTTCTTCTATCCTTTTTAATTGCGTCTTTGCTCTTTGCGCAAGTTTGGCGCCTCTTGCCCTGTAGTGCGCGTTTGTTGAAGTTGTCTCAAATTCTTGCGATTTCTCTTTTAATGTTTTTGCCGATTCTTGCAACTCTTTTCTCCTTCTTTGTTGTTCTTTGTAGGCTCTTTCTTGCGCTTCAACCAATTCCTTTTTTCGTCGCGAGTATGATGAATAGTTTCCTGTGAATGTATGTATTGATTTATCGTGTTCGTCTATATCCAGTATTAAATCCGCGATTTCATCGATGAAACTTCTATTATGCGAAACTATAAGCGCAGATAATCTTTTGTTTGATTTAAGCCACTTGATTAAAGCCTCTATGGCTTTATTGTCAAGATTGTTTGTGGGTTCATCTAACACCAGAAAATTGGGGTTTGAGATTAGAACTCCCGCGATTGCAATTTTATTTCTCTCCCCTCCGCTTATTTCGGATACATATCTTTCTAAGTAGCTTGTTGGCAAGTCTAAGTCTCGTATCAATCCTTCTTTGATTTGAGGGTAATTCCAACACTGCAGATTATTCATTCTTTCAGTTGCTAACCCAAATCTTTCTAGCGATTCCGGAGATTCTCCCTGAGACAACATATTTACTAACTCTTCGTATTCTTTATTAACTCTTGCAATTTCGCCTGCGCATGCATCAAGATAGTCAGTTAATTTTCCATCAAAATGTATTCTAATTTCTTGTGGTAAGTAACCTATCCTAACTTTTTGTCCAATTTCAAGGGTTCCAGACATTTCTACACCATCGGGCGGTGATTTACCTTGCGCTTTGGCAATAATGACTTGAAGCAGTGTCGTTTTACCGCCTCCGTTTCTGCCGATAAGAACTGCTTTGTCACCAGGGTTTATAACAAATAACGCATTTGCTATTAGCTCTTTACCCGATCGACAAAGGTTTAGATTTTTTGCCAATATATGATGATTAGAAAAATGTTCTTTTTTCTTTATCATACAAGTATCAATTATACGGCACTAATGTGCATTGTTGCGGTGCTTTGTTTTTGTTTGGTTTGATGTCTAGAAGTTTTTTGCATTTTGTTGTTAAATGCTCTGATTGCGCAAACCATTTTTCTTAATAATCAGGTGGAATTTCAGGTGTGTGCTTGCTCTTAGATTATTTTTTAAAAAAAAGAAATATATTTTTAAAAACTGTTGCTTAATTTTTAATTAATATTTGATAAGATTTTTTTGTTGATTTATTCAAAACATATGAATTCGCCTTTTGATTCTTACCTTACTCAGCTTGAAAGTTCTTTAAAATTTTTGAAAGAAGATTTTAGTGAAAATGATATTGAAGCCGCGAAAAAGATTTTGTCTCGTCCGGATAGAGTTATCGAGAAAGTTTTAAAAGTTAAATTAAGTGGCAAAGAGACTAAACTGATTGCATATCGTTCACAGCACAATAATGCTCTTGGGCCATATAAAGGCGGAATTAGATTTCATCAAAATGTGTCCGAAGATGAAGTTAAAGCTCTCTCTGCGTGGATGAGTGTGAAATGCTCTGTTGTTGAATTGCCATATGGCGGAGCAAAAGGCGGTGTGGTTATCGATCCTAAAAATTTAACAGAAAGTGATATTGAAAATATTTGTCGGGCTTTTTCCTGTGAGATGCATGATTATATTGGTGAAAAAGTGGATATTCCAGCTCCAGATGTGAATACAGGTGAGCAAGAAATGGCTTGGATGCTTGATGAGTATGAGAAGGTAACAGGATTTAAATCACCTGGCGCATTCACAGGCAAACCTCTTGTTCTTGGCGGGTCAAAAGGACGGACGGAAGCAACAGGACTTGGCGGATTTTATGTTTTTGACGCATATGCAAAATCGCGAAATATTATTCCTAGTAAAACAACTATTGTTGTGCAGGGTTTTGGGAATGTAGGATATTGGTTTTGTTATTTTGCTTTGAAAGCAGGATATAAAGTTTTAGCAATTTCTGATTCATCAGGCGCTTTGGTTCACAAGACGTGTGTTGACATTGATGAAGTTTCTAAGTTGAAAAGCAAACATGGATCTTTCTTAGAAGCTTCAAAACATACGAAAAAATATTCTTTTGCTACAAATGATGAGCTTTTGGCAATGAATGTGGATGTTTTGGTGCCTGCGGCTCTAGAGAATGCAATTACAGGCAAAAATGCGGATTTTGTTAAGGCTAGAATTATTCTGGAGCTTGCAAATGGTCCTGTTAGTCCCGATGCAGAAACGAAGTTATTGTCAAAAGGTGTGGAAATTCTGCCGGATGTGCTTTGCAATGCCGGTGGAGTGACTGTGAGTTATTTTGAGTGGTCACAAAATATTTCAGGTTATTATTGGTCGAAATCTCAGGTATATAAAAGACTGCGCAAGAAAATGGTTAGCGCTTTTGACAAAATAGCCAAATTGAAAGCGCTAAAAAATATTTCTTCTTATAGACAAGCTGCCTACGCTTTTTCTTTGGCTAGGATTATTTCTGCTATGAAACTTCGCGGTTGGTTGAGTAAGTGATTTTTTATACCTTAATTTGTATTTGCAAAGCCTTTCTAGGTAAAATAGCCTCTTTATCGTGATATCATTAAATAAATTATGCAGTTTTTAAATTGGCACTATTCTCACGGAGTTGAGTATTACATAAAAAGCTGGCAATCAAACATATCTTGGATACATCATTATTTCTCTCTTCCGCTTTTGGTGTCTACTCTTTTTGCGCCGTGGAAGAGACTTGTTGTTATTGATAAAAGACCGGGTTTTGATATATCGCGATGGTTTGAGACAGCAAGCTACAACCTTGTTTCCAGATTAATTGGTTTTTTGGCAAGAATTGTTTTGATTTTTGTTGCAATCTTGACACTTATTATCACATTTTTGGGAGGTTTTGTAGGTCTTTTACTTTGGATTGCTTTTCCATTTATGAGTTTTCCTGTTTATCAAAAATGGAGACGCCAGCCCAAAGTTTTCGCTAAATCTTTGCTGAAAGAATTAAAATCTCAGAATGATCCTGTTGACATTTTAAAAAAAATCTTTGTCACCCAAGCTGGTCATTTTGTTATCAGTCATGTTGGAGTTGACTATACAGAACTTGAAGAAAATGCTGATAAATCACGGGTATCTTTTGATGATGAATATCATGTAGATTCTTTTGAGGATATAATTTCACACCTCATTAAATCAAAAGTTTGGAACGAAGAGTTTTTTAATCAAAGACAGTTAGATCCTGATGATTTTATCTTAGCCGCTAATTTATGGGACAAAAAAACTAAACAAGAAACAAGACTTATTTCTCCTTCTTTGGGTAGGCCGGGCCTTGCGAGAGAGCTTACATATGGCTATACGCCAGTTTTAAATTTGTACTCAACTGATTTGAGCCTTGAGAATCCTTCACATAAGTTGATTGGTCGCGAAGATTTAATTGAAAGATTGGAAAGAATTCTTTCATCAGGCACAAACATAATACTTTCCGGACCTCCTGGTGTTGGGAAAAAAACAATAGTTTTGGAGTTTGCAAAAAGGGCAATAACAGGTGAATTAGGTCATAACATGTCTTACAAACGAGTTCTGGAATTTGATTACAATGCGATCTTGGCCAAAAATTTGGATTTAAATTCTAAGAAATCAGAAATGCAACAAATACTGACTGAAGCGTCTACGGCCGGCAATATAGTGCTTTTAATAAAAGATCTGCACAGGCTTACAAGTCCTGAGGTTGAAGGTTATGATTTTGTTGATATGTTTGAATCCCTTTTTGAGAGGAAGTCTTTGATGATGATAGTAATGGAAACAAGCGCCGATTATGAAAAGTACATCGTGCCTAATTTGAGAATCAGAAAATTTTTTGAAAAAGTAGAAGTTCTTCCTCCCACCAAAGCACAAGCAATGGAGATTCTTCTAGAGGCGGCAATGGAAATGGAACATAAAACCGGGGTTTTAATTACATTGCCGTCAATTAGGTTTATGATTGATGAAAGCGATGATATGATTACTGATTTGCCATATCCAGAGAGAGTTTTGGATCTTTTAGATGCTGTAATTACATATTGCAAGCAAAAAGGCAAAAAAAATGTTGAAGTTTCCGATGTGGCACGTGTTTTGTCTGAAAAGACTGGAATTTCTTTTACTGCCTTGACAGAAAGTGAAAAGAAAAAACTTGATAATATCGAAGAAATTATTCACAAACGATTAATTGGTCAGGATTTGGCGATTAATTTGATAGGCAAGATGCTTCGTTCAAAAATGCTTGGGGTGGTTAAAGATCATCGTCCTATGGGATCTTTTTTATTCTTGGGGCCAACTGGTGTGGGTAAAACTGAAACAGCAAAGGTACTTGCCAAGGTTTATTATGGCAGTGAAGATGCAATGATTCGTTTTGATATGGCAGAGTATTCTGGAATTGAAGGGTTTGAGAGACTTTTTGGTTCGTTTGTAAAAAATCAGCCTGGGGTTCTAACTACCGCGATAAGAAATAAGCCCGCAAGTTTGCTTTTGCTTGATGAATTGGAAAAAGCGTCAAGAGAAGTTTTTAATTTATTTTTGGCAATGCTTGATGAAGGAACTATTACTGATGCTTTTGGAAAAAAAATTGATTGCAGGCATATATTTGTAATTGGCACTTCAAACGCGGGAGCAGAATATATAAGACAATTGGTTTCTCAGGGAGTTTCCGGCGAAGCTTTGCAGAAAAGTGTTGTTGATTATGTTCTAAAGTCAAATATTTTTGCTCCTGAGTTTATAAATCGTTTTGATGGCGTGGTGGTTTATGAGCCTTTGAAACAGGAAGAATTATCTAAAGTTGCTAGAATTATGCTAAATGATTTTGCTCAAAATCTGAGAAAGAAGAATATTTATTTAGAAATTACCGATTCTGCTGTTCATAAGCTTGCTGAGCTTGGTTACGATCCGGCTTTTGGAGCTCGTCCTATGCGAAGAGTTGTCAATTTAATAATTGGTGATATTGTTGGCAGAGCAATTTTGTCTGGCAAAATTAATTCTGGAGACAAAGTAAAAATATTGGGACTTCAAAGTGATAATGAACCGTTCTTAATAGAAAAATCAAATTAGTTGTTACTTCAGCACATTCTCCTTCTTTATTTTTGTAAAAATATGTTGCTATATTGTTATTAACGTATTAACAATAAAGAAAAGAGCTTAATTTTTTTTTGACAATACAGTATGAAAGTTTTAATGCTTGGATGGGAATTACCGCCTCATAATAGTGGTGGTTTAGGCGTTGCCTGTTTAGGTCTTGCCCAAGCTTTGACTAGAAAAGGTGTGAATATAACTTTTGTTCTGCCAAGAAAAATAAACATACAAGATCCGGGTTTTGAGGTTTATTTCTTAGATACTGATTTTGAATTTGAAAATTTGAAATCTGCTTATACTGGATTGACTGGTGGTGTTTTGAAAATTTTAATGGATGATTTTCCTCCTGATTTTGTTCGTGGTGCAATGAAATTTGCCGAGAAAATAGAAAAAATAGCAAAACTAAAAAATGCTGATGTTGTTCACGCGCATGATTGGATGACATTCCCGGCAGGAATTGTTGCTCAAAAAAAGACAAAAACTCCTCTAATTGCGCATGTTCATTCAACAGAGATTGATAGGACTGGAGGAAATTTTCCAAATCCTTATGTCTATGCAATAGAGAAAGAAGGATTACAGTTAGCAAATAAAATTATTGCCGTCAGCAATTTTACGAAAAACATGATTGTCGATAATTATCAAATACCACCTCAAAAAGTAGCTGTAGTTTATAATGGTATAGAGAAAACAAGTTCGCAAAAACTTTCTCCAGCTTTAGCAGAACTTAAAAAAATGGGTTATAAAATTGTGTTATTTTTAGGTAGGGTTACTTTGCAAAAAGGTCCTGAGTATTTTATAAAAGCCGCGAAAAGAGCTTTGGAATTTAACAAAAAAATTATATTTGTGGTGGTTGGCGATGGAGACATGATGCATTTTATGATTTACGAGGCTTCAAGATTGGGAATAGCTGACAAAATGATCTTTACAGGATTTTTGAGGGGCGAAGAAAAAGATCGCATATATCAAACTGCCGATCTTTATGTGATGCCTTCTGTGTCTGAACCCTTTGGTATTACCACTTTAGAAGCAATTGCTAATAACACTCCTGTTCTTATTTCAAAACAGTCTGGAGTCTCTGAAGTTTTGCAAAATGTTTTAAAGGTTGATTTTTGGGATACCGAAGAGATGGCAAATAAAATTCTATCCCTTGTTAAATACAAATCTTTGGGAAAGGTCTTGCGAGCGGAAAGTAAAAAAGAGCTTGTAAATATTAATTGGCACAAATCAGCTGATGAATGCATAAAAGTTTATCGAAGTTTGGTCTAATCTTTGATTTTCTCATTAAATTTTTAAATTTAATTTATGTCATCTATCTGTCTTTATTTTCATGTTCATCAACCTTGGAGAATCAAAAATTATAGGATATTTGATATTGGTCATGATCATGACTATTTTAACGATAGTTCGGATACTAAATTAAACAATGCAAAAATATTAAGGAAGGTTGCTGAGAAATCTTACCTTCCAGCGAATGAACTTTTTCTGAGACTTTTAAATAGGTATAAGGAGTTAAAGATAAGTTATTCGATAACAGGTGTTATTATTGAGCAATTGATGCAGTATGCTCCTGATGTTTTAGAGTCTTTTATAAGGCTTGTAGATACTGGTAGGGTTGAAATTTTATCAGAAACTTATTATCACTCTCTTGCTTTTTTTTATTCCAAAAAGGAGTTTGAGAAACAAGTTGATTTGCATTCTAAAATTGTTAAAGAAATTTTTGGGTTTACTCCAAAAGTTTTCAGAAACACAGAGCTTGCCTACACAAACGATCTTGCAATATGGGCTGAGGATAAAGGATTTATTGGAATAATCACTGAAGGTTGGGATAATTTTTTAGGATGGAGAAGTCCGAATTTTGTTTACAAACCTGTTGGTGCGAAAAGCATTAAATTGCTTCTTAAAAATTACAGACTTTCTGATGATATGGCCTTTCGTTTTTCGGAAAGATCGTGGAGTCAGTGGCCTTTAACTTCAGAAAAGTATGCTAGTTGGATACACCGAATAAATGGAAATGGAGAAGTTGTGAATCTTTTTATGGATTATGAAACATTTGGCGAACATCAGTGGAAAGAGCATGGAATTTTTGAGTTTTTGGAAAAGTTGCCAGAGGAGATACTAAAGCATCCTGATAATGATTTTGTCACCCCGTCCGAAGCATGTCTAAAGTATCCTGCTCGTGACGAAATAGATGTCCCCGGAGTAGTCACTTGGGCGGATACTGAAAGAGATTTGTCCGCTTGGTTGGGTAATGCGATACAGGAATCAGCGCTTAATTTTATTTATAAGCTTGAGAAAAAAATTTTATCTTCAAAAGATGAAAAATTAATAGAAGATTGGCGAAAGATGCAAACTTCTGACCATTTTTATTACATGTGCACGAAGTGGTTTTCAGATGGAGATGTTCATAAATATTTTAACCCTTACAATTCTCCATATGATGCTTTTATTAGTTTTATGAATGCCGCAAACGATTTGAAGTTAAGAGCAAAAACTAGGAAGTTAAATATCCGCAACGCAAAAAAGCTAGATTAAAAGGTTTATTTTATGGCAAAGTCACTCAATTTAGGAAATGGCAAATTATTGGTGGGTCTTGATAAATTTGGCCAGGTTAAGGATTTTTACTATCCTTATTGTGGTTTAGAAAATCACATTGGTTCTTCAATGGTTCATAAAATTGGGATAATGGTTGATGGATATTTTTCTTGGTTGGATGATTTGTCTTGGGATGTAAAGATTGAGCTAGAGGAAGAGACAATGGCATCAAAAATTTCAATTTCAAGGCTAGATTTAGGAATTCAGATTAATTTTGTCGATGTTGTGTATAACGAGGAAGATATATTTGTGCGAGAGGTGACATTGCATAATTTATTTGAAAAGAGAAGAGAAATAAAAATTTTTTTTAATCAGCAATTTAATATTTCGCTTTCCAAAAATGGAGATACTGCTTATTATGATCCGGTTGATCATGTTATCGTCCATTATAAAGGAAGGAGGGTATTCTTGGTTAATTTGAAAGGAGAAAATTTGGGAATTGATGACTACAGTGTTGGGCTTCTGGGTATAGAAGGCAAGGATGGCACTTATAAAGACGCAGAAGACGGATTGCTTTCAAAAAATCCGGTAGAGCATGGGCAAGTTGATTCTATAGTTCAATCTAACTTTGATCTTGATGGCAGTTCAAAATTAACTTTTTATTACTGGATTGTTGCCGCAAAGTCAATAAAAAAAGCTAAGTTTGTAAACGAGATGACAGTTGCAAGAGGCGCGAGGGAAATTATCAAAACAACTAAAGATTATTGGAGAGCGTGGGTAAATATACAAAGGTTTAACTTTTACAAAATGAGTGATCATTTAGTGGCTCTATTCAAAAAGTCGCTTTTTTATATTCGTACTCATGTGAATAAAAACGGTTCTATTATTGCTTCCGGGGATTCTGATATGCTTCAATTTGGCAGAGATACTTACGCTTATGTTTGGCCGCGCGATGGAGCTTTTATATCCATCGCGTTGGCAAAAGCAGGAGATTTTAATGCCGCGAAAAGGTTTTTGAGTTTTTGTAACGACATTGTCTCGGAAAAAGGTTATTTCATGCATAAGTATCGTCCCGATAAATCTTTGGGTAGTTCGTGGCATCCTTGGATAAGTAATGGCAAAAAACATTTGCCAATTCAAGAAGACGAAACAGCGCTTGTGCTTTATGCTTTGTGGAAGTATTTTGAATTAAGTCGTGATATAGAATTTATTGAGCAAATATACAATAGTTTCATAAAAAAAACTGCTGATTTTATGGTTTACTATCGCGATGATAAGACGGGACTTCCATCTCCAAGCTATGATTTGTGGGAGCAAGATTATGGTATTCACACTTTTACTTCTTCTAGTGTATACGCGGCATTAGTTGTCGCTTCAAAGTTTGCAAACATATTTGGCAAAGAGAAAAGCGCGAATTTGTACTCAAATACTGCCGAGTCAATAAAAAAAGCTATATTGAAATATTTGTATTCAGATCAGGAGGGAATGTTTTATAGGTCTTTGGTATCTAAAAATGATCAATTTGTTTTTGATAAAAATTTTGATCTCTCAAGTGTATATGGAGTTTTTAAGTTTGGTATTTTGCCGATAAATGATCCTATTCTTCACAAAGTTTTTGAGAAAACAATTCTAAAGCTCAGGGTGAATACCGGCATAGGCGGTTATGCAAGATTTGAACTTGACCAGTATCACCACAAGGGCGGAGATTATCCTGGCAATCCTTGGGTAATAACTAACATGTGGGTTGCGCAGTATTATTTGGAGAAAGCAGAAAACGAAGCTGATTTGTCTAGGGTGCAAGATTTGTTATTGTGGGTTGCCGATCTTGCATCTCCTGCTGGCACTTTACCAGAACAGTTTGATCCATATACAGGGGGACATCTTTCAGCTTCTCCTTTGATTTGGAGCCATGCTGAGTATGTTGTGACAGTAATTGATTATCTTAAAAAACTTGAGGATTTGGGTATATGCAAAACATGCTATCCTTTATATTAGATAAAAAGTGTTTTTTATGAACCTTGTTTTTGATATTGGTGGGACTAAAACAAGAGTGGCTCTTTCCGATGGCAAAGATTTAGTTGGCGGTGCTTTGATTTATGAGACTCCCAAAGATTACAATTTAGGTATTAATTTGCTTGTTGAAAATTCAAAAAAGTTGACATCTGAATCGATAGAAACTGTTGCGGGGGGCATTGCGGGCGTGCTTGACATTTCTAAATCGACTTTAACCAATTGCCCAAATTTAACAAATTGGAGTCAAAAGAATTTTAAAAAAGATTTGGAAGAAGCTTTCCGTTGTTTAGTCAAAATAGAAAACGATTCTGCTCTTTCGGCTTTGGGTGAGGCGGTCTTTGGAGCGGGCAGAGATGTTAATGTAATTAGCTTTTTGACTTTTGGCACTGGTGTGGGTGGCGCAAGAATAGTCAATAAAAATATTGATAATAATCTTTTTGGTTTTGAGCCTGGACATCATATTGTTGATGTGAAAAGTTTTCTAGAAGGCAAAGAAGCGAATTTGGAATATTTGGCTTCGGGAGTAGGTGTGGAAAAGTGGTTATTAAAAAAACCGTATGACATTAAAGATCAGAATTTGTGGAATCGGGTTATGGATTACATGTCAATTGGTATTGCAAATACGCTTTGTTTTTGGCCTTGTGATAAATTTGTAATTGGTGGTGGATTAGTAAGACATCAATTAACTGATTTAAGTTATATAAATATGAAGGTATCTAATTTTGTGAAAATTTATAAGAGCATACCTCAAATTGTAAAAGCTCAACTTGGTGAATTATCTTGTTTATATGGTGCTATTGCTTATTTGTTGTGTTAATTGATTTGTTGACAAGTTATGTATTAGATGATTATACTGCCAATGTAATGGAAAATTTACAAAGTCAATCTCAGCCTCAAAGTTATTCGCAACACAGTTCTTTTGTCTCGGCTGACAATACTTTAAATAAGACGCAAGTGTCTTTTCCAGAACCGAAAAAAAAAGAAAGCGGTAGTTTTTTAGGTTTAATTTTAGTGATAGTTGTTTTATCAATTATTTTAGGAGGCGGAGGATTTTTAGTTTATTCTAATAAGGAGGCTTTACCTTTTATTGGTTTTGGCTCGACTTTAACTCCAACTCCAACTCCAGTATCTCTTAGGTTCTCTCCTACACCTTTTTTGGAAATGACTGTTACCCCTACAAGTGTATTAGATTCGGTGAAAGCAGATAAATTAGATAAAGATTCAATATCTATAAGTGTTTTTAATGGCACTAAAGTTCCTGGTGAAGCAAAATCTTTACAAGAGTATCTTTTAAATTTGGGTTATTCTAACGTAAGCATTGGAAATGCAAGTCGACAAGATTATATTGTTACTGAAGTCTTGTATTCCAAGGATGTTCCTGATGCTATAATTAATGAAATAATTGCTAAGTTGCAAGCAAGATATCAGGATGTTAGATCAAGTAGAGGAATTCCTTCCAAAGGAGATATTGAAATAATTTTGGGATATAAAAAAGGTTATAGTCCTTCTCCGACTGTTAAGAAAGAATTAAATGTAAGCCCAACTAAAGGGATTAATACTACCAGCCCTACACCAACTAAGGTTCCTACTAAAACTCCTACTCCGATTTCTAATTTATAAAATAACTTGAGCTTTTGATATACTCTTGATATATCTTGGAATATTTGAAAGGTGGAAGAAAATATGAGGCCAGTTTTTTTTAGATCTAAGTTTGGTTTGTATAATTTACCCATTTTTTTTCCAGATGCGACTAAGGCTGTAGTGAGAACTCTTGATAGTCGTGATATTGAAAATGCCAAAATATCAGGCATTTTGGTTAATACTTATCATTTATTAAAAGAGCCGGGGGAAAGAGTGATAAAAAAATTTGGAGGAGTGTCTAATTTTATGAATTGGAATAAAGCTTTGGTTTCTGATTCTGGTGGTTTTCAAATAATGACTTTGGTAAAGAAAATTCCTGGTAATGGTCATATAACAGATGATGGTGTTATTTTCAAATGTTTAGGAAGTAAGGAAATTTTATTGACTCCTGAAGAATCTATAAGATTTCAAATGAATCTTGGTGTTGATATGGTTATAGTTTTAGATGACATTACTCCACAAAATGTGTCTTATCAGGAAGCTAAATTGACTGTAAACCGTACTATTGATTGGGCAAAAAGAAGCAAAAAGGAATTTGTGAAGCTTTGCAGATATAAAAACTTTACAGAGGAAAACAGACCTTATTTAATTGGCGTGGTACAAGGTGGAGCTTTTGCTGAGCTTCGTGAGGAATGTACACAAAGATTGGTAGAAATTGGTTTTGATGGATTGGGTTATGGAGGTTGGACGGTTGGTAAACTTGACAATTTTAACTATGAAATTGCACGAATAATTTCGGAAAATAGTCCTATCAATTATTTTCTTTTTGGTCTTGGTATTGGCAAACCTCATGAAATTGTTGCTCTTTATGATTTGGGTTTTAGGTTGTTTGATTGTGTTTTACCAACTCGCGATGCAAGACACAAGAGACTTTATGTTTATAATGCCAAGTCGATTGATGAGATAAATATAAAATCTGAAAATTTTTATAGTTATTACATTCCTGATAAAGAAAAACATTGTGCTGATGATCAACCTGTAAGTTTGGCTTGCGATTGTTTATTGTGCACAAATTATTCTAGAGCTTATATTGCGCACCTTTTTAAAATAAAAGATGTATCTGCTTTAAGACTTGCCACAATTCACAACTTGCGTTTTTATTCTATTCTTACTGAAAGGTTAAGAATTAATTCATAATAGTTAATGTAGTTGGTTTATTAGAAATTAAAAATTATGTTGTTTGAAGATTTTTATAAACATATGTTAACTAATGTTTCTTTTTCTGGCAATTTTGGTTTTGATTGGGTGTTTAACACATTCCCATTTAATTTTTTTGGTTTTGAAATAGAACCAACTTATTGGCAGGCTGCTGTAATAATTATTCTTTTATTTCTTTTGATTTTTACACTTGCAAGAGTTAGATATTTATATGTCCATTGGAGTTTGGGTAGTTCGGCATGGGCTATGCTTTTGTGGGGCTTTTTACTTGCGATTATTTTGGAAGGCTTGATTCTGTTTTCTGGGAAAACAATATTGATACATATTCTAGGTTGGGAAAATATTCCTCAACCTGTAGGTTTGTTTTTAGATAGTGGCAAAGAAAAATTTCTTCAAGTCTTGGGTGTGACAGACAATTCTTATGAGAGAAAAGTTTTGAATCTTAATTATCAGGAAGTAGTTCAAAGTTTTAGAAATTTGTCTGATTTTGAAAAGAAAAAAGCAAGGATCTTTATTTGTGAACCTTAAAATTTTTATTTATTTTTATGGATTTAGCGTCTAAAATTAAAAATTTACATCAAGAATTTTTATCTATACTTGATAAAGTTAATTTGTTAGAAAAGAAAAAAAGACTTGAAAATCTTGTTTTGCAATCTCAAAAAAATGATTTTTGGAATAATATTGAAAATGCTACGATTGTTATGCAAGAAATTGGAAGTCTAAGACGCGAGATTGATGAAATAGAACTTTTGCAAACTGATATCAAAACCTTATTTGAAATTTTGAATATTTCTGGAATTTCAGATGAATATAAGAGTGAAGTTGACAATATTGTTGCCAGATTTGAAAAATTTAAATTAGCGTTATTGTTATCTGATATTTACGATAGGAAAAATGTTGTTTTATCTATTCATGCAGGTCAAGGTGGTACTGAAGCTATGGATTGGGCGAGTATGCTATATAGAATGTATGTTAGATTTGTAGAAAGAAGATTTTGGAATTATGAGATTCTTGATATATCAAAAGGAGAAGAAGCTGGTATTAAAAGTGTTACGTTGGGGATTTATGGCGATTATGCTTATGGTTATTTAAAGAAAGAATCTGGCACGCATAGGTTGGTTAGGCAATCTCCTTTTAATGCTGACAATCTTAGACAGACTTCATTTGCGTTAGTAGAAGTTCTTCCTGAGCTTGGAGATGTTGATTTGCCTGAGATTAAAATTAGGGAAGAAGATTTAGAAATTCAGTTTTATAGAAGTGGAGGACATGGAGGGCAGAATGTAAACAAGGTTTCAACCGCTGTTAGATTAACTCACAAGCCAACAGGTATTGTTGTTACTGCGCAGACTGAACGTTTTCAGGAGCAAAATAGAAAAATTGCTATGAATCTTTTGAGATCAAAACTTTGGGCGAGAGAACAGGCAATGAAAGAAGCGCGATTAAGAAACATAAAAGGCGAGTATAGACCTGCTTCATGGGGAAATCAAATTAGATCTTATGTTTTGCATCCTTATAAAATGGTGAAAGATTTACGAACAAATGTAGAAACTTCGGACATAGAGTCCGTTTTGGATGGTGAAATAGATATTTTTATAAATGCAGAGTTGAAGATTTAATTTTCTATGTATTTTGTTTTTTTTACAATATATAATTTGATTGATTATAAATAAAATGGATTTGAATCAGTTTTTAATAACTTTGATTTTATTTTTTTTACTTCTTGCTCTTGTGATTTTTTGTTATGCTGGTATTTTGCTTATTGATAATTTAAGATTAGTTAAACGTATTTTATCTAAACTAGAAAAAACGGAAGAATTAATTGTTTCCTTTAAAGATTTAATTAGCACTATGCTTGTCAAGATGTCAAAGTTTTTTTCTAATAAAAAGTTTAAGAAACAAGCAACATACAAATGAACTTTAAAAAACGAAAAAGTAAAAATTGCATTTGTTTCTTCGGCATTTGCTTTAGTTGGTGTAATGATAGTTTTGCTTGTAATTGCAGTATATGATAGAAAAATATTAAAAGTTATTGACGGTTTTAAGGATTAATCATAGAAAAATATTGAAAAAGTAAAAACATGTGTTACTAAAATTATAAAATAAAAAAGATGTTTAAAAAAAAGAGTAAGTTTTAAGCTTGGTTAGTATTTAAGTTTTTGTATTTATTAACTTGTCTAATTTTTTATTATTTTATGGGGGAAAAATTAAGTTCTTTTTTTGATTTTGAAAATAAATTCTTTGATAAAAGTTTACCTGTTATTGAAGATAATGGAAAAGTAAAATTGGTAAATAAAAGGTATGCAAATTTTTTTCTTTTGTTTTTGACTTTTTTTATTGTTTTATTAGGTGTAGTTACAGGTTGGTATGCTTCTATTTGGGATAATAAAAAAGATTTCAAAGATTTTAATGTGAATACTTTGAAAGAATCAAATATTGTGAATTTTGAAAACGAAGCAGGTATTATTGATGCATCCAAATTTTCAACTTCTGCTCAAGGTTTGTTGGTTGAAGGTGGAATAAATGGAGAAGGAACGCATCATTTGCAAAGGCCTGGTGGTGTTAGTCAAAATGTTTACCTTACTTCAACAGTTATTGATTTACAAACCTTTGTTGGGAAAAATGTGACTGTTTGGGGAGATACCATTTCTGGAATGAATGCAGGTTGGTTGATAGATGTTGGCAAGATAAAAGTTAATGATTAGTATAAGTACTAAGCTTAAATTTGCTTCAAGTTTTTATGTTTGATAATTTTTAAACAAATAATAAAAAGATGTAAATTTGTTTTTTTATATCAAATTAGCTTTTTAGTTTTTTATCATGCTTGAAATTAAAAATTTGTCAAAAAGTTATGGCAATGTAGTTGCCTTAAATAATGTTTCGTTTGATATTAAAGATGGAGAATTTGTTTTTTTAACTGGTCATTCTGGGGCGGGCAAGACTACCTTATTGCGCTTATTGTTAAGGCAAATTTTGCCTGATTCTGGCCAGATAATATTTGATGGGGTAGATATTGTTAATCTGAAAAAGCAAGAAGTCCCTAAAATACGACAAAGAATGGGGGTTGTTTTTCAAGATTTTAAAATTTTGCCAGAACGTACCGTTCGAGAAAATATAGAGGTTGCTCTTGCAGTTATTAATTTACCTAAAGGTGAGTGGAAAGCTCGAGTAAATCATATTTTAGATTTAGTTGAATTATCAGAACGTGCTGATTTTTTCCCAGCCCAATTGTCTGGTGGTGAGCTACAAAGAGTTGCAATGGCAAGGGCGCTCGTTGTGAATCCGAAAATAATTTTGGCTGATGAACCTACAGGTAATTTAGATTGGGTTACAGCTGAAAAAATTATTTCTTTATTTGATCATGTTAATAAAGAAGGTAAAACTGTAATAATTGCAACGCACAATCAAGCAATTGTTGCTAAAATGAAAAAGCGAGTAATAGAACTTAAAGCAGGAGAGATTGTTAGAAATGAGTATTTATAAATTTAAAATTTAATTGGCTTTGTTAGTTTGAAAAATTTATGCATTTTAAAACTGCCTGGAAAAATGTTTGTCGTTCTCCATTTCAAGCAATGGCTGCCATATTTGTGCTTAGTGTTACTTTTTTTGTTGTAACTATTTTGTTTGTTTTAACATATTCTTTTTCAGAAATAATCAAGTATTTTGAGACCAGACCACAAATAATAGTTTTTATCAAAGATGATGCTTCAGTTTCAGATGTTGATCAGTTTAGAGAAAGAATTCAAAATGATCATCGTATAAGTGAAATAAGGTATGTTTCAAAAGAAGAAGCTTTGGAAATATATAAACAAGCAACCGCAGATAATCCGTTGCTTTCAGAATTAATTGATCCATCTATATTTCCTGCGAGCTATGAAATTTCAGTTAAAACCATAGATTTTACAAAGGAATTAATTAATGAAATTTCCAAAGAATTGGTTGTTGAAAGTGTTGGGTATACAGCAGCATCTTTCAAAGATCCGAACTCGTTGCAAAAAGTAGTAGACAGACTTAAAACTTTTACTTCTTATTTGCGTTATGGTGGAGGTGCGTTTGCGTTGTTTTTAATTGGAACATCTTTTTTGGTTTTAATAGTGATTATTAGTATAAGAATGGCAAGCAGAAAATTGGAAGTAGAAACATTAGAACTTATCGGTGCAACTTCATGGTTTATTATGGCTCCAATATTAATTGAAGGACTTTTTTATTCTATTTTTGGTGTTTTATTTGGATGGTTTGCGGGTTTTTTATTAGTTTTGTATTCGACTCCTTATTTAATTTCTTATTTCAGAGATATTGCATTTTTGCCAACTGCTACTAATGATTTGTTATTTATGTTTGGATTTATACTTGTTTTGGAGTTAGCAATCGCTTTTTTTCTTGCTTTGTTTGGGACTTCTGTGGCTTTTTCTCGTCTCAAAAAAATTTAATTTTTAAGCTAATGATTGTTTTGTAAAATGTTTAAGAAAGTTGTTTTAATATTTTTTTTATCAGTATTTGCTTGTTATTTTTTTTGTTGTACTTATTTAGTATCTGTTGTCAAGGCAGAAACGCAACAAGAAAGTCTGCTTCGTTTGTCAAGGCAAATTGAGGAATATCAAAGAGAGATATTGCGTTTACAATCTCAATCGTCAACTCTTGTGAATCAGATATCTCAATTTGATGCGCAGATAAAATTAATGGAGTTAAAAATTAAACAGACAGAAGAAAAAATAAGTTTGCTTGTTTCTAGGATACATCAACTTGAGAACTCGATTAATGCTCTTTCAGATGCTTTTAGAGAAAGAGTGGTTTTTACCTATAAAATTTCTAGATTTAGTGAACCTTATTTTTTTGTATTAGCTTCGGAAGATCTAAAGTCAGCAATGTCAAATTATTTTTACCTTAAAAAATTACAAGATTCTGATAAAAATTTATTAATTAAATTGCAAAATGCTCAAGAAACTTATTTGGAGGAAAAAGATGATCAAGAAAAACTTCAAAAACAGTTAGTAGAGCAAAAAAAATCTCTTGATCAACAAAAAAACGCCAAGGCTTATTTGCTTGCGCAAACCAAAAATGATGAGAAGAAATATCAATCACTGCTTGCTCAAGCAAAATCGGAATATGAGGCTATTCAGGCGATTATAGCTGGCAGAGGAGCTGAAGAGGCAGTAGGTCCAGTATCGGCCGGACAAAGGATTGCCACCATTATACAAGGACCGTCTTGCAACTCAAATGGTTCTCACTTGCACTTTATAGTTGCCAGAAATGGGACTACTTTAAATCCGTTTGAATTCTTAAAGCTTGGTGTTGCTTTTGAAAATTGTTCCGGAAGTTCTTGCGGTAGTACAGACGGCGATCCGTTTAACCCTTCAGGGTCGTGGGATTGGCCGATACTGCCTAGTATTAGATTTACTCAAGGTTATGGGCTTACATGGGCGATAAGAAATACTTGGGTTGGCAAGATTTATAATTTCCATAATGGTATTGATATAGATAGCACTAGTTCTTCTGAAGTAAGAGCTGTTCAATCTGGTAAGCTTTATAGAGGCAGTTATACCGGCATCAACGGTTGCAGATTAAGATACGTAAGAGTAGATCATGACAATTCAGATTTGGAGACTTTTTATCTTCATATAAATTATTAGATGAAGATTTTTTTTATATCTTTGGTTTTGATAGTTTTAAGTATGTTTTGCCCTTTTTCTGTGCGCGCTGATTTGCTGATAAATGAAGTGAGCACTTTTGATAGAGATGATTGGGTGGAAATATACAATGCTGGCTCACATGTCATTGATTTATCCAATTATGAACTTCGCGATGTTACTTCAAGCGGAGGTGCAAATAGAACTAAGCTTTTTGGCAGTATTGCGTCTGGCGAATTTGTGGTTTTTGATGTTGGCAATAAAATCAATAAAGATGGGGATATTGTTAGTTTATACTTAGTGTCGCCGAGTGAGAACTTGGTAGATTCTATATCATTTGGTGACAAAGGTGGAGTTTGCGCGCCAACTTCTTCGGATCAAACAATAGGAAGGATAGTGGATGGGAAAAATACTATTGAACGTTTTGCAAATTCTACAAAAGGTGTGTCAAACACTACTGCCTCGTTGTTCCCTTGTTCAACTCCTACTACAAAACCAACTGCCACAGAAAAGCCGACTAACACCCCAACGAATGCTCCAACTAATACTCCGATTATAACTAATACGAGAACTCCTTCAAAAACTAGCGCTCCGGTTCCATCTCCTCCCCAGACAAACGATCCTTCAATTTCGTTAAGTCCGACCAATTACATTAGTTCTCCTACTTCCGTAGTAGATAATGTTCGTGGTGTATTTTTTGATGAAGACAAAAATGATAAATTTGTTGATGTAAATAAAAGCGAAAATGAAAAGCACAAAGATCATAATAATTCTTTTAACTATTTAAATGTATTGCCCTATTTATTAATAATTTCTGGTATCGCATTTATTGTTACAAGTTTGTTTTTGCTTGCAAAAAAGCGCAAAGACCAGTGATATTTTAAAAACACATAATTTATATAAAATTTCATGTTTAAAAAGTTTATTATTTATTGGCTGCCTGTTTTTATTTGGGCGGCAATCATATTTTTATTGTCTTCTTATCCAACGCCTACAACTAGTGAGATTAATTGGGGGGATTTTGTTACCAAAAAAACTGCCCATGTGGTTGAGTATGCGATACTTGCTACTCTTTTATACCGAGCTATCAGGCAAACAGGTTATGATGTCAAAAAAAGCGGTTATGTAAGTATATTTATCGCGTTTTTATATGGGGTTACAGATGAGATACATCAAATATATACACCCGGCAGGACTCCTCACATCAGAGATGTGTTTTTTGATACAATTGGAGCTTGCATTGCCATTTATGCAATATGGAATTTGTTACCGAAAGCGCCCAAGAAACTGCAAAACTTGGCGAAAAAATTATCCTTGATTTAATATCCAAAAATAAAGGCAAACCAATTGTGGTTGCATTAACTGGAAATTTGGGAAGTGGCAAGACAACTTTCGTTCAAGGCATGGCTTGTGTTTTTGGAATTAAAAGAGTTATATCGCCAACTTTTATAATTGCAAAAATTTACAAAATGTCTTTTGCGGGTTACAAGAGATTTATACACATGGATTTTTACCGCATGGAAGATCTAAAGACTGCAAAAGATGATCCCATAATGAATGAATTTCTTGAAAATAGCTCAGATACGCGTAACATAATTGTAATAGAGTGGGCAGATAAGGTATCAAAATTTATTCCCGGTGATGCAACATGGATTGGCTTTGAGAATTTAGATCAAAGTAGAAGAAGAATTACGATGTTTTAGGGAAGGGTTTTGGCATTTGACTTTTTTATTTACATTATTTTTTGTAATAATAATATAAATATATTTATGAATAAGATTTTGGTTACAGGTGGGGGGGGGTATATAGGTTCAATTGCAGCTTATTTGCTTTTGCAAAAAGGTTACCAGGTAGTTGTTTTAGATAATTTATCAACTGGGTATAAAGGTCCTGTTGATTATTTGACTACAAAATTTCCTCGCAAAATAAAATTTTACAATAAAGATATAAGAGATAATTTGGATGATGTTTTTCAAAGGGAAAGAAATATAGAAGCTGTTCTTCATTATGCTGCAAGTTATTTGGTAGATGAATCAATGAGATTGC
Organism: Patescibacteria group bacterium; assembly: GCA_026416845.1. Lineage (GTDB taxonomy): Bacteria > Patescibacteriota > Microgenomatia > UBA8517 > UBA8517 > JANWVB01. The sequence goes on along the minus strand of JAOAEL010000001.1, from coordinate 185,769 downwards.
CGGAAAAATATTTTTCCAATAATGTTTGCGGTTCAAATAATCTTTTGACTTATATGTTTAAATATAAGATAAATAAAATTGTTTTTTCTTCAACTTGTGCTGTATATGGTGAAGCGAATTATGTTCCTGTGGATGAGAAACATCCTACAAATCCAACTAATCCGTATGGTGAATCCAAAAGGATGGTTGAAAAGATAATCGAATGGTACGGTAAACAAAAAGGCTTATCTTATGTTATTTTAAGATATTTTAATGTTTGTGGCGCTAGTGATGACGGTGAAATTGGGGATAGCAAGAATCCATCCACATTGCTTGTTCAAAATGCGGTAAGGGCTGCCCTTAATATAGCGCCCTTTTTTTTGACTTGTCCTAAAGTTGATACTCCTGATAAAACTCCAATTCGTGATTATGTGAATGTTGTTGATTTAAATGAAGCCCATATTATTGCATTAAGATACCTTCAAAATAAAGGATCTAATCAAATTATTAATCTTGGTACTGGTATTGGTAGTTCTGTGAATGAAATCCTTGAAAAGGTTCAGGAAATTACTGGTTTTAATTTTATTGTAAAACCAACAATGCCAAGGCAAGGAGAATATGCAAAGATGATTGCAGATATTACTTTAGCTAAGAAAATTTTAAATTGGGAGCCTAAAAGATCTTTGGCAGATTCGATTCTAACTATGGTTAAATGGTATAAGAAATATCCCAAAGGTTGGGAAAAATGATTTTTATTAAAAAACAAGTTTGTTTAAAAATGCAGTTAATTATAAATACATCAAAAAGAAATGAATTTGCTCTGTCTTTGGGAAATATGATTTTGAAACAAGAATTTTTGCAAGGCTCATCTTGTGACGTTTTGCCTGCCATCAGAGATTTGCTTGCTAGAAGCAAGGTGAATTTAAGAGATATTTCAGAGGTGGTTGTTTTTACCAGTGGGGAATCTTATACTGGTTTACGGGTAGGAGTTTCCATAGCTCAAGCTTTGGCTTTCTTGCTTAGTATACCTATCAACGGTAAAAAAATATCTAAAATAAAGTATATAAATATAAAATACTAAAAATATGCATACCTTAATTGTTGCTGTTGCTATTTTAGTTGTTGCAACTAGCTCTTATATAAACTTTAATTCCAAATCGAATTTGTTGTTGGATGAGAATGATATAGAGCAAGAAGAATTAGTGCTTGCGGAATATTCTGATGATGAAAAACAAATTAATTCGGAGGTAGGTAATGCCTCAAAAAGCCAGAACGTTTCTTCACCTACTGTTTCTCCTACGAAGTTTATTCTCCCCAAATTTGAAAATGTTCAAGAAAGTCTTGTATACCCGAATGCAATTTTTGTCCGCAAATTTGGTAGTGTAAGTTTGTATAAAAGTAATGATCATCCTGATGTGATATTGAAGTGGTATAAAGATTTTCTTCAACAAAAAGTTCTTAGAGTAAATTCGCAAGTTGTAACTAAAACAAATGATAATTATTTGTATAAGCTTGTTGCCGTTTATGAGTCTAACGATATGAGTATTACAATAAGAAAAAACGCTGATGATAAATATTCGGAGATTGAAATTGAAGACTAATTTTTAGTTATTTGTTTATATTTTATTTACATATTATATTAAAGAAGCATTAAATTTATGCAAAGATTGCCTTGACAATTTTTTCTGATTTGTCTACTATACCTTAGCATTTACAATTTTAAGCTATTGCCAATAAGTCTTGGAAATTCTTCTGCCTTTTTATCTGCTCTTTGTTCAAGTCCAATTAAAGAAGCAAAATGAAACAAAAAAATTTTGTTTTAACTATACCTGAATTGTCGATTAGCTTTCAGCCTTTGGTTAAGATTTTATCTAAGCTTGTTAGTTTGTATAAAACTTTAATTTCCTTTATTTTTATTTGTACGGATAAAACTTTGGAAATTTTTGTAAGCACATTGAGTTTTTTTTCTAATCAAAAAGGTAATTTCACTTCATTTGCTCAAAACAGATTAGGTGTTTCTGGCCAAAAGTTTAATTTTCCTAAAGAAAAATTTTTAAAGATTGCAAAAGTTTTGAGTGTTATTTTGGTTTTGAGTGTCATTTTTTTTGGCATTTCAAAAATTTTACCCAGCTCAAATTCCAATCAAAATGCCAAAACCCAACCAGAGATTAAAGGAGCAAGTGCTATAACTTCTATAAATAAAGAATTTGAGTTTCCTTTGACGGATGCTAAAGGAAAAGAAATTAGCAAGATAAAATATTTCATAGAAAGCGCAGAGTTAAGGGATGAAATAATTATAAAAGGGCAACGTGCTACGTCAGTGAAAGGAAGAATATTTTTGATAATCAATCTTAAAATTACTAATAATTACCAAAAAACAGTAAACATTAATACAAGGGATTATATTCGTCTTTCTGTTAATGATTCTTCTGAACTTCTGGCGCCAGACATTCATAATGATCCTGTTGAGGTACAAGCAATTTCCACAAAGTACACAAGAGTTGGTTTCCCCATTAACACATCTGATAAAAATCTTACTTTGCAAGTTGGTGAGGTAAATAAAGACAAAGAAAGTATTTTTTTAGATTTTAGCGGGTATGAATAAACAACAATATTCAATAAATGAATCGATTTCAAAAGTCCTTCTAGATGAGATTATCCTTGCTTTGAAAACTGTCAAATCATATGGCAGTGTCGAAATTTATATACAAAAAGGTGTTGTCACGCAAATTACTGTTAGGAAAATAAAGAAAACTCCTGCTCAATAATAATTTTTAAATTTTTATACTAATTTTGAGATTAATTATTAGTGGAATAATAGATGGAATCCTATTTTATTGAAGATTGGGATATTTGTAAAAATCCAAAATTTTCTTATAACTTTTGTGGGTGATTTTTATAAGGATTATTTGATAAAGCTAAAATTGATGTTGACAAACTTAACCTTTTTTGTGTATATATTGATAGACTTGTAAATTAGATATCCTATAAATATGCTTATTGTGATATTTTTAGATTGATATCATATTTGCATATAGTCATAATTTTAAGAAAAGATAAAATAATTTGAGCTGACCGCAAACGGAGGCTCTCCAATCTGATTTATTAATAATCGGAATGGAGCGCCTCCGTTTTTTGGTTGTTATGACCCAAAAACGGCGCTCACACGAGTAAATCAAATTTTTATTCGTTTTGAGAGCTTAGCTCTCAAGGAGAAGTGCTTTCCTCTTTGAATTTTTTAAGAGGAAATCCAAATCGGAAGGGGGTGAAACTGAAAATGAAGTTAAACAAAAAATTTGTTACAGTCTTTGCCGCGGTAGTATTGTTGGTACAATCCGCTTTGCCAGCTTTTGCGGCAACTACAATTGTTGTCTCCGGGAATGGCGCAGATTCGAAAAACCAAACAGATGTTTCTGTCAGTCAAACCACAAATGTGGTTCAAAGCAACAATGCTAATGTCACAAATCAAGTGAAAGCAAATGCGAACACAGGAGGCAATAAAGCAAACAAAAACACAGGTGGCGATGTAGCCGTTCATACAGGTGATGCAAGTGTTGATACGAAAATTTCAAACACTCTAAACACCAATGCGGCTAGTGTTGATTGCTGCAACAAGGGCGATGTAGATGTCAAAATAAGCGGCAATGGAGCAGACTCAAGAAACAATGTTGATTTGTCTGTTTCAAACAGCACTTTGGTTTCTCAAACCAACAACGCCAATGTAAAAAATAATGTTGACGCTTATGCGGGAACCGGTTACAACGAATCAAACAAAAACACAGGTGGTGATAGTGTAATTAGAACTGGTGACGCTTCCGTAACCACTGAAGTTTCTACATCGGCAAATGCAAATTCTGCAAGAGTTGGTGCTAACGGAAACGGAGCCAAAACTCTTAGCGCTTGGGTTGTTGGAAACGGCGCTGATAGCAGAAACGATTTGGATCTAGACTTTGGTCACGATCTAAATGTTGTGCAAAACAACTCAGCTTCTGTTTACAACAAAGTTGATGTTGATGCCGGAACTGGTTCCAATAAAGCAAACAAAAACACAGGTGGTGACTTTGTCATAGAGACAGGAGATGCCACTGTGGATGTGGTTGTTGACACAATGACAAACTTCAATTGGGCAGACGTTGATTGCGGATGTCTTTTTGATGTTTTGGCAAAAATCCATGGAAATGGTTATGATTCGAGAAACGACATTGAAGCAGTCTTTGATGACTCTCTTGGCGTTTTTCAATCAAATGGCGGTTACGGTGTCGACAATTTAGTTTATGCTGACGCAGGCACTGGTTATAACGAATCCAAGAAAGGAACTGGTTATGATGGATCAGATCCTTATATCAAAACCGGTGATGCCGAAAGCTATGTGGAAGTTACAAACGGTGGTAATTCCAATGTTTATGGTGAAACTCCTGAATGGGAATTTCCAATGTATGGTTTCAATTTAAACATTTCGTTTAATTTGAGAGATCTTTTGGAATTCCTTATGGGGTAGACCAGCCTTTATAAGGTATTTGGGTGATTCGTTTGCACTTCGACGGATCACCCAAAACCAGAAGGTAGAAGATAAAAAATAAAGTTTAAAAATTTTTTAAAGTAAAGAAACTAAAAAATACAAAAAAATTATATGCAATTTATAAAATTTATAAAAAGTATAACTAAAAGAATAATTGCCCTTTTTACTATATTTGTAATTTTATTTGTGCAAGTGGCAGGGGTTTTGGCTTCTGAAATTCCATCAGTGCCAAGCGCTCCGGTTGCTCCGTCGGCGCCTATGGCTCCCAACGCGCCATCTCCGCCTTTGTCTCCAACTCCACCTGCGGCTCCAATTCCTCCTGTTGCCCCGACTGCTCCTACCATTCCCTCTGGCAGTCTAAATAATTTGCCAGATAGCCAAAATTCTGGTTCTTCTCAAGGTGATCAATCTGGTAATAATTCCAAACCAAAAAATTCAGAAAGTTCAAATGAAAAAACAAAAAGAGATAGATCAATTAACTCTGATTTTGCCGCTTCAGATAATTCAAGTTCACCTGCTGAGAACCAGCAGTCTTCTTCAGTTTCTCCTAAAAGTTTGGCTGTTGATAATTCTACAGGGGGACAAAACTCAGATGGAAATTCGGGTAAAACTGATCTAAGAACTGGCAATGCGACAAATTCTGTCACCGGAGCTGTGGTTGCAAACAGCAATTTATCGGCAGTGCCTACCGGCTTGGCAGGTGGTGCTTCTGCTGTTGTTAATGAAGGCAATGGATCTGGTTCTGCAAACAATGGAGCTTTTGTTTCTGAAAATAATTCAAACACAATTCAAGACAATAAAGCTGTTGTTATAAATTCAGTTTCTCAAGATACTAACACTGGCGGAAATTCCGCTTCCAAAAATGTTGGCAATGTAAACATTAAAACAGGCAACGCAAATACAACTGGCACTATTATTACTTCTGTCAACACAAATGTTGATGGGGTGGTTATTGCAGAGTTTAATGTTGAAGATGATCACATTGGGGATATTGTTTTGGATTTTGGCAATGCGTGCATAGTTAACTGTTCAACTTTGGGTGGAGGTAATGTTGCCAACCATCAAAATGGCGCGAATTCTTCGAATAACGCTTTGCTTGATTATGCGCTAAACACAAATAAATTTCAGACTAACGATGCTGTGGTTTTGAACACACTTAAGCTTGATTCCAATACCGGCAAAAATTATGCGGATAAAAATACTGGCGGAGATGTGACAATTACCACTGGCGATGCGAATGTTTCTGCAAACGCTTTGACTTTTGTAAACAATAACATAGCTGGCAATGTGATTTATGGTGTTGTAAATATTTTTGGCAATTTGGTTGGAGACATAATTGCTCCTTTCGGATTTGGTTTGCCTTGTTGTCTTTTGTCTGGCAATGTTCAAAATACAGGCAATGGCGCACACTCTACAAACACTGCGGATGCAAGTGTCAGTTCAAACGATCAGTTGTATCAGTTTAATAATGCCAATATAAACAACAACTTGTTTTTTGACGCCAACACGGGTGAAAACGAAGTGAGTAAAAATACAGATGGCAATAACACTGTTAATTCAGGGAATGCAAATGTCACTGCGCAAGTTATCAATGTTGCAAACACAAATATAGTTGGCGGGGATTGGTGGCTTGTTCTTATTAATCAGGCTGGAAATTGGGTTGGTAGAATATTGGGGTCTCCTGAAGGCGCAAATTTGGCTGGATCAAATGGGATTGAGTTTTTAGTTGATGAAAATGGAGAAATTTATGCTTCAAATAATGGCAATGGCGCAAATTCATTTAACAATGCTTTTAGCTCTTCAATCGCAAACAATACAATTGTTCAATCAAACACTGCAAATGTCACTAATAATTTGAATCTTTCGGCTAATACTGGCAAAAATCAGGCAAGCAAAAATACCGGTGGCAATACAAATATTGTTACCGGAGACGCAAACATTGTTGCCAATTTGGTTAACTTTGTAAATAACAATATAGTCGGTAGCGGCAGATTATTCGTGACAGTTGTAAATGTGTTTGGCAGTTGGGTTGGTAATTTTGTCTCTCCTGATTATGTTGGTTCGAAGCCATCTTCAGTTAACGATAGTGGACGCGGAGGAGTAGCCGAAAAAGACAAAAGTAGCACTCTTGCAAACCCAAACACTTCCGGTTTTCAGGTTTATAATGAAGTTACAAATATGAAGGAAGAATCAAATAAAAAGATTTTTTCAAATAAAGCGATATCGAAAAAAGCTAGTAATTCCAACAAATCAGTTTTGGCATTTTCAGGTTCTAAAGATCAAAGCGAAACTGGGATTGTTGGTGATGTAGACGCCTTTGTTGAAAGTGCTGAAATCAGAAATGAGAAAAAAACTATCAACATAAATCTTGCATGGCTTCTGACATTAATCCCAATTTTCACGGGTTTATTTATTGCAAAAAACAAAAACGCTATACTTGCGATGTTCTCGAGAAAGTGATTTTTTAAAGGAAAATCCTCAAAAGTATTAATCTCAGATTTCCTCAGAACGCAATTTTTGCTATGTCTAAATTTTTTGTTTTTCTAATCTTTTTTTTCATATTTTTATGTCAACCAAAGTGTGCGCTTGGGTATGAGTTGACGATATCTGATAACGGTTCCGATTCTTCAAGTCAGGCGATTGTTCAATTGTCAAATTCGGTAAATGTTTTGCAAACAAACAACTCATCTATTCAAAACGATGTCTTTTCTAATACAAACACCGGATCAAATTTAATTGATCAAAGTGGAGATGAAGTTAACGTAAAAACTGGCGACGCGAAAATTAGTCAGACCGCGATTAATTTATCAAATCAAAATGGTTTTAAAGATAATTGTTGTGAAACTGCCAAGATAAACCAGCAGGTTAACATTAATAACAATGGTTCTAATTCAACAAATACAGTTAGTTCTTCAAGCAATTTGTCAAATAATTTTGTTTCTCAAAATAGCGCTGTAATTAAAACTAAAATTGTTGGGGTTGCAAACACTGGTCTCAATAAAGCAAATGATAATTCTCGCAATACAAAAATAACAACAGGGGATGTAAAAGTTGTAACATCTGTAAAAAATGGTCCAATTAATTCATCTATTTCTAGTTTGCCTGCCAATCTTTCAGAAGATGCTTCAAGTTTCAGGTTTATTGACAACGCTTATGTCGGTGGGAGTAGCGCAAACAATTTCAAAAATTTAAAAAATAATGTTTTTGTTGAGAATAGTTCAGTGATTCTAAATGAAGTTTTTGTTGACGCAAATAGTGGTGAAAATTTCATTGGCGGCAATTTGGGAGATTCGGCAATAATTACAGGCGATATTTTTTTAGATATTCTTTTAAGAAATGATTATATAAATTCAAATTTTATTAGTTTTAATTGTTGTTTTTTTGATAATGGGGATGATCCTGATGACCCTCCGACTGTTCCTGAAGATTCAATCATTAAAAATCCAAACGACGGATCTGCAAACAACAATAACGCAAATTTTTTAAGCAAAACCAGTTTTTTGGGCGAAAATGCCATTGGCGGCGGAGAAATTTTGGGCCTTTCAAAAACTTCAAGCGAAAAAAGTTTGGATCTAAATTATTTGTTTGGAATTTTGTTTTTGGTTTTGGGTTTGGGTATGATAATTGATTCGGCGGGAAAAGCGAGTGAAAATGAGAATAAATTACCCTTCTAAAATTACAATAGGCATTTGTCTTTTTGCCCTTGGCGTTTTGTTGCTTTTGTTTAAACCAAAAGCGGACGCTTCAGTTTTATCTGTTAATCAAGTTGCAACACTGGAAGAATTTGCTTTAATCAATGAAATTGACGCTGAAAAAATCCCGCAAAAAATACTTATTCCAGATCTTAAACTAAATGTTAATGTCCAAGTATCTTTTGTAAAAAGTGGTTATTGGGAGGTGTTTGATGATAAAGCTGGATGGGGTGTAGGGTCCGCATATCCAGGAGAAATTGGCAATGTGGTCATATTTGGGCATGCAAAAGATAATTTGTTTGGCAATTTAAAGTATATAAAAAAAGGAGACTCTGTTTTTGTTTTAACTAATAAAACTTGGTTTGAATATAAAGTTGATGATGTTTTGGAAGTTTTGCCAACGGATACAAAAATTATTGCGCCATCGAGCGAAGAAAAAAAGCTTACCTTGTATACTTGTAGCGGCTATAAAGATTCCAAGAGATTGGTTGTTGTTTTGTCCGTCGACTAGTTTATCTAAAAATAAAAAACCCCCTACGCTTAGGCAGGAGGTTTTTTGATTAAACCGTTAGGCTTTCATTACAAATAATTATGGCCTCCGGTTACTATTACAGACACGGCGCTTTCGCTGTCACCTGTTTTGACTTCAGAATTGCCACCGGTGGCTTTTTTAACCTTATTTTTACCGGTTTTGGCTTTAGAAGAAACAGATGTTGATACATTTGTTTCTCCGTGCTGTCCTTGTTGTGAAGTGTTTTTAGACTTCACTTTTACTTTGTTGGTTGAGTCAGCTCCGTTATTTTTGACGGTCACTGTCGTTTCGCCATTTACACATCCGCATGGATTGCTAGACAGGTGATTATTCCCGCCGGCAACCATAACAGACACCATGCTTGTCGCGTCCCCAGTGTCTATCTTGGCATTACCATTTGTTGTTTTTGAAATGGTGTTTGAGCCGGTTGACGCACTTGATGAGACATCGTTTTTGACATTTGTTGCATTGCTTTGGTAAACGGATGTTGTGTTAGTTAAGTTAACTTTCACAGTGTTTACTGAATCTTCTCCGTTTCCCGAGATGGTAACATCTGTGCTTGCAAATACCGCTCCAGTTGCCAACACCAACAAAGCGCCAGATGTTGCCAAACTGCTTGTTATCTTTTTGAGTAACATTTTCTCTTTTCACCTCCTTTCTTTTTAATCTTAATCCTGCTGACAAAATTTATTAGACGGCATAAGCGCCAAATAAATTAAAGCAGGTTAAAATGAGAAAATATATAAAAAATTTTTTAAAATATGATTCAAACAATAAAATTTTACTTTTCATGATATTTACAGTTCACAAGAACTAAGCACTTCGCCGAATTTGCACGTGTCTTGGCCGGAATTTCCATTTAATTTGTCAAAATCCTCTCCTCCGTCTAAAAGGTCGTTGTTGCTTCCGCCTCTTATGTCATCTTTGCCTTTGCCGCCATATAGTTTATCTTTGTCGCTTCCGCCTTCTATGTTGTCATCTCCATCATCGCCATAGACTACATCGTCTCCGCTTCCCGCGTCGATTCTGTCATTTCCGCTTCCTCCATAGATAGTGTCGTTTCCTGTACCACCTCTTATGTTGTCATTTCCTCCTCCGCCTAAAATAACTTCATTGCCTGTGCCTGCGTCTATTGTGTCATTGCCGTCTCCGGCTACAATACAATCGCTTCCGCTTGAAGCTCTGATTTTATCGTTACCTCCTTTGGCAAGTATTAGGTCGCTAAGGTAGGTTGAATGTATGTTGTCATTGCCTTCAGTGCCTTCAATTACGTTGACAATTTGATTTGCCAAGTGAGCGCATTCTTTTGGAAGATCAATTGTTATAAAATTGTTGAAAATTAGCGTAAAGACAACATGCCCGTTTTTATATTCGTTGCCTGATTCATGTGGGAAAAATATTTTGTATTCATATTCTTTCTCACTTCCTGATGGGAATACTCCCAAGTTAATTGGTGGCGAGTTCAGAAACTGTTTAAGAGTTTTTTTGCCAGTTGAACCTCCATAAATATCCCCAAAACCAACTTCTGTGATAGTAATTTGTAGTATTTCTGCCAAGTTTTTTTGTTCTTGATCCAATATCCCATCCACCGAGACTCCGAAGCTTCCGCTTGGCAAATTGTTTTTTACTTTAATTTTCTCGATCTTATTGTCTCCGGGTAAGAAATTTGCCACATTAAAAACTGGATTTGGTGTGGGCGAATTGTTGTATGTTATTATCAGAGGATCTATTGCGTAGACATTTTTTGTCGTGTTTTTGTGCCAAAAGATCACTGTTAAAATTGCCGCTGTCGATATTGATAATAGAAAAATCTTTTTTAACATTTTGTGTTGTTGCTTGCTCCTTTTGTTGAATTAGCGCAAGGGAATTTCCATATTCCTGTTCCGTCAATTTCTCGACCGATGGATTTAGTGCCAAAATTACTGGTGTAATTAACCGAGTCCACAAGATTTCCCAAGTTATCAAAAATAACTATAAAATCTCCGGTATTGTTAAAAATTGGATTTGTAAGGTCTATGGTTGGGAATAAAGTGTTCGATGTGTCAAGCGATGACATTAGCACTTTTGGGGAGTTTCCTGAGTCGCTTGTAAAACTAGTGTCATCGTCAAGCCAGTAATTTTTAAGAAAATCGGCAGTAGGGTATGTGTTGTAAATTTCTACCCATTCGGGATTAGTTGCAGGCGCGGCTTCGTTTAGCTTAACCATAGGAGAAATTGTGGGAGTTGTTGTTGGCGTTGCTGTGGCGGTTATTGTGTTTGTGGGTGGTAGTGTGCTTGTAGGAGAGATGGTTGGCGAGGGTGAGTTTGAGTTGGTAGGTGTTATTGTTGGCGAATTATACGATGTTGCAACTCCTATAACGTTCCCTGCGCTTTTTTCTGTATCTAAAAAGTATCCTCCGGAATTTGCGGTTATAAAGACAAACACTCCTAAAATTGGCACAAAAACAAAAATTCTATTTAGATTGACGCTTTTTGCGAAATTAAATAGACTTGAATTTTCTTCCTTTTTCTTTTTAAAAAAAATTTTGATTGCCAAAACGAGCTTGCCAATTTCTCGCAGGAGGTTTTTTAGTTCTTCATAGATTACGATTGTTGCAGGAACAACCACAAGAGCTATAAATCCTTGTGGTGTTTTGGCAAAATCGATCACATGCCCAAGATGTGGTATGATTGCCACAACTTTGCCAACTATATGCTCATATCTCACTTCCCATTTGTCAAAGTCTTCGTTTGCGTCTCCAGAGGTGATGTATATAGTTTGATTGTCTTTAAAAATTTTGAAATTGAGCCTGTGTGTAACAACAGTTTTAGGATCACCGTTTGCAAAAAAAGTGATTATGTCTCCCGGCTGATAAAGTTTGGAATGGAGAGAAAAGATCACGCTTCCTGTTGGTATTGACGGTTCCATAGAGCCTGATTGAACAATGTATGGTTTAATTGTTTTTAAATACCCAAAATGTGAAAGAGTTATTAATGAAGCCGCTGTGAAGAGCAAAATTAAACTTGCGTTTTTGAAAACATAAAAAAAGTTCCTAAAGTATTTCATATTCTGATCTCATAAACTTTTGTGCCTAATTTTTTAAATTTGATATATTGCAATTTTTTTTGTTTTACTATTCTCCCTTTCCCTCGGGCGAAACAAATTTCGCCCGAGGGGTTTTTGGAAAAACAATCATTAATTAGGAAGCAGATTCGCCCCGGCGCATTTAAATGCCGGATTGTTTCTGCGTTGTTCCACATAAATGGAAACATCCGCTGTCAAGGAATCGGTTTGGGTATTATTGCCCATTGTCGCCCCGTTACAACTGATAGTGTTTCCAGATATAGTCATTTGTCCAGCGCACCACTGAAGCCCGATGTAATTAGTAACGCTACCAGCTAAATAATTCCCGTTTGTGGAATCAGCCAGAGCGTATACTTTTCCATTTAGGACATCAGACGCGGGACCTTGTTGGTTTGAGAATAACAAAGGTTCAAGTGTTGGACCTTGCCACTTGTTATCTCCTTCACCCGGATCGTCATTTGTATTGTCATTATCTGAATTTTGCCAACCTGCTTGATTCCCCTGGTCCAACCATGCTGTAAAGTACAGATTTTGAGCAAGTTCGCCCAGTCCTGCTCCAACCGGATCGTTTCCGCATGTTGTGTCGTTGCCGCTTTGCGGGTCAGATTCAGGCTCTGTACATTGATTTTCATCATTTTTAAGATTTTTCATTACAATGCATGCCCAAGCATCATTGTCCAAAACCGTAAGACTGAGCGTATTTTCTCCAGTGTCGCCCGGTTTCACATCTGACAAATTGAAAAACTGATTTGTTGGACCAAGATCGGTTGATGTCCAAGTGCCCGAACAAGTTTTACCTAGAAGTTCAGGTCTTGGATTGTTTGTTTGATCATTATCTTCATCTGTCCAGACATTATTTTTACATACCATTCCAGCATAATGGGCAGTGCTATCAACTTTCAGATCTAGTTTCCCAGCGACTATTTTGTTGTTTGTTGACGTTTCTGTATCAGAGAAAAATGCCGATGTTGCTCCGAAAGCAAGGCTTCCAACCGCGCCAATTGTTAACAAACTTATTAAAATCTTTTTCATATAAACTTAATTTTTTTCACCCCCTTTTTTTGATTTGCAAAAACTTTGTCATCATGCCACTTTAAGCTTTTGACTTGGAAGTGACAAAAATGATAAAGTTTTTTAACTTAAGAAAATTGATAAATCTTTTTTGTTCCATTTTGATTTTTTGTTCATTGTTTTAGACATGCGCTTTTTGCTTTTACCGCGTCAATGTCGTAGCCGTCAGCGTTGTTTGCGTGAGGAGTGAAATTTGTCGTGTCTATTAAACGCACATATTTTATGGAAGGCAATCCCGAAGGCGCGATATCTAACTCCATAATGCCGTCTCCACCGGGACCCGGTTCACTTGTTACTGTGCCAATGAAAAAGTAGCTGACTCCATCAAAACTTACATAAACATCCGCTTTCTCTTCAGGATATGTCGCTCTGCCATTTGTGGCTTCGTAGAAGGTAAGATCATTGCCTAGTTCGTTAACCACCGGCGATGAAAAAGTCAGAGTAATATACCCTCCTTTTCCCAGTGAGAAAAAGTTTGTTCCTGTGCCGTTTACCCAGTTATTAGGTCCTGTTGCGTTTAAAGGATTTGTTCTATTTGGATCTGTTATTGGATTGCCGTTTTTCAAAGTGCCTTGTTTGGTATTTGCGCTGTCTACTCCGTCGGCAAAAAGAATCCCAGATGGACAATTTACACACTTTTTGATGTTTTTATCCCAAATTCTTCCAGTCAAAGAAACTGGCGGAGCTGGATTGGAGTTGTTTCTGCTCTGAACAGAATAAAATTCTTCAACAAAGCTAAGCGTGTCTCCTTGTGCCCAATTTGTGACGTTCGGATCCAAGTGAAAACTTTGTTTTACAGAAACATTTGTTTGTCCTGGCAATTCTCCAAGAGGTATCCAGCAAGAGACGACTTCCGGCAGAAAAACTTGGTTGTCTAATGAAATGATTGTTTGGTTGTTTGCTTCAAGATCGTATTTGATGTAGTTTTGTATGTCAAATTTTGGAGTGCCATTTTCTTCTAAGATCTCAGGTTCTGTTTGCGTGCCTTGAGAAGGTAACAGATCTTTTATGTGCATGAAAACATAACCCGAGTTATCTTCTATTCGCAAAGATTTTTCTACTATTTGATTGTCTCCCGGTTTTAAATCATTAATGTTCACAATCGCGGAAGTGTTGTTGCCTCCGTTTAACAAAAGGTCAAAAGATCCAGCAGTCAAAGAGTTTGCCTGCGAAGTTTCTGTGTCAGAAAAAAAAGCCGAGGACAAGCCAAAAGATATGCTTCCTATTGCGGCTATTGTGGCGATGGACAGTAATATTTGCTTCATGAGAAAAACAAACCGTAAATTAAGGGTACAAACCATCTCAATGTCTCCGTGAGCGGTTGACAGTTAAGAAGCTAAAGCTAACTTATTTAAATCCTGTTTCGGTTTTTGTGTCAACCATATCTTAAATGCGCAAATAAAAGCAAAGTTAGTCATTTGTAGACTTAAAAATATCAATTTGTAACATCGTAATAAAAATTATTGGTTGCCATTTGGCTTTTATCTAACTAATATGAATAGATAAATTGCCTTTTAATTTTAGGTATGATACTTGTTAGCCTTTTTTTGCATTATTTCACTCCACATCATAGCAACAATCAAAGAGCAAGAGTTTTGCATTTTAGCTTTCTTACTTATGTTTTGGCATTTTTGCTTTTGGTTCAAGCCATAATTAGTTTCTTGCCGCAAACAGGAGCTCGTGTTTTGGGGTATGCTTCTCAAATATCTGTTACTGAAGTGATTTCTATTTCTAATCAAAAGCGTGTGGCTAATGGTTTGCCCGAGCTTAAGAATAACCCATTGCTTGCCGAAGCCGCCAGAAAAAAAGGTGAGCATATGCTAGCCAATGATTATTGGGCGCATGTGGCTCCTGATGGGACTCAGCCTTGGTATTTTTTTAATTTGGTTGGATACAATTACAAATATGCCGGCGAGAATTTGGCACGCGATTTTGCCAATGCAGTTTCTGCTGTTGATGCTTGGATGGCTTCCCCTTCGCACAAGGAAAATTTGCTTTCTCCAAAATACACGGAAATTGGCGTTGCTGTTGTTGAAGGTGATTTAAATGGAGTTGACACTACAATAATTGTCCAGCTTTTTGGGACTCAAGCATCTTCATCCCAATTGCCGGTTGCTCAAAAAAATAGCGTTTCGAAAAAACTGCCTGAATCAAAATTTGAAACTGCTGTCAAAAGTCCAACTATTATTCCAACTCCCACTCATACGCCAAGCGAAACAGAACCTGTTGTAGTATATGTCGCATCTTCTACGGGTTTGGTTGAGAAAGATTCATCTTTGAAGATTTCTCCTTTTGACACTACAAAGAATGTTTCCTTGATTGTAGTTGGTTTATTGTCTATTGCTACAGTTATTGATGGCGCTTTAATTGCAGTTAGAAAAGTTCCGCGTATAGGGGGCAAGAATTTTGCGCATTTTGCTTTTTTGGTCATGATTATAGTAATTATTATTGTAGCCAAGGCTGGAGAGATTCTTTAAAAAAAGTTAAATTGAATTAAAAAAAATAATCAAATTTTATATGAAGAAAAAAATAGCAAAATATGCTCAACAATATCTTCCACTTTTTGGTGTGCTTTTGGCTGGAGTAATTGGATTTAATGTGTTTTCTTACGATTTAGGCGCAAGAATGGCTGTTGTGATAGCTATGGCGACTGGTTATGTAGCTTGGGGGATTGTTCACCATCACACAAAAGGGGATTTGCAGATTTCTATTGTGGCAGAGTATATTATGATCGCGATTTTAGGTGTAACTGTTGTATTTTCTTTGTTGCTTAGGTCCTAAGAAAAAGATTATTTTTTAATCGAGTTTAAGAGTTTTTAAGAATTCTGCAAAGCTTTTGCCTATATCTTCTCTTGCCAGCGCAAATTTTACTTGTGCTTGCATGTACCTGAGAGGATCGCCAGTTGTCATCCATTCACCATCTATTTTTGCCGCGTAGACAGGATTTTTTTGAGCGTAAGATATTATCGCGTCTGTAAGCCAGAGCTCGCCATCCTTGCCAAGCTTCCCTTCTTTATAGTTTTTATTAAGCACATTTATGATTTCATAATTAAGCACAAACCTACCAAATTGTGCAAGTTGTGATGGGGCCTCTTCTGGCGATGGCTTTTCTATGGCATTTTCGACTTTATCATTTGATCCTTTGGCAATTTTGTATATGCCGTATCTTTTTACTTCCTCCAAAGGCACTTCTTGAACAGCTGCGATAACGGCTCCATCCTTTTTGTCAGAATAATCAATGATTTGTTTTGTGCATGGTATTTTAGATAAAACCAAATCGTCTCCAAACATATAAACAAATCTTTCGTTTTGGCTTATTAAGTCTTTTACTGTCAGAAGCGGGGTTCCATTGCCGTATGGCAAATGTTTTCTTTGTCTTACATATACCACATTTGCCATTTGGGAAACTCTTCTGACTTTTTCCAACAGTTCCGTTTTTCCTTGACTTTCCAACATTACTTCCAATTCGTAATTGGAATCAAAATGATTTTCCATTGCTGAATGCCCATGTCTTGTCACTAAAATAATGTCTTCAATTCCACTATCTATTGCTTCCTCCACCAAATATTGAATAATTGGCTTGTCTATTATAGGTAGCATTTCTTTTGGTTGATTTTTAGTCGCTGGAAGAAATCTTGTGCCGTATCCAGCCGCCGCAATCACAGCTTTTTTAATTGGGTTAAATTTTGCCATGCTTGGTTATTATACAACACAAAGATTTTAGTTAATCAAGCTATAATCTTTTATGTACGTTGTTGTTTTTGAGGGATTATGAAACAAATTGTTATACTCTGAGTTAAGCCCAAAAAACGCCTTTTTTAGTTCCACAAAAGGTCAGATGTCGCTTGCTGGAGTTATTAATGAAATATTTTTATTTATAAAAGATGATCCGTTAAGCGTTTACAAGCTTATTGTTGGTACTGATTTTTGCGCAAAGATAATTGATGTGGCGCTTGCGAAGTTGGTTTTGTGACTGTTGTTATTATGTATCGCAATAAAAAAGTGCCAGATATTTTGGAAAAAGAAAATATACAAAAGGAAACCAGTCCTGAGAGACAAAATATACACTCAAACGCTTATTAGTTTATCTCTTGCGCATGCGATTGAATTTGAAATAAACGACTATGCGTTTTTGGCAAAGTATGAGCTCGAAATGCATATAGGTAGATGTTGGTTTTTTTGGGTTAACGCAAAAGATGATAAAAGAGGTTGTTGGTGTAGTTAAATGAATTAGATTTGTGGCAAAAACAAAACAATAAAGTTGAAAAGTATCAAAAGTTGCTGACAAATATACATGAATGAAGATTGCAAAGTTGAAGATAGAAGAATTTATAGTTTTGTAAACTTTTGATTAAAAATGTAGTTCAAAAAACAAGAGAATTTTTTGGATAAAGGAAGCATTTGGCAGGAGATATTTTTGATATGTACAAATTTTTACTAAGTGAATATAATTTCCTTGCATGAAAGGTGTAATACTTGCAGGCGGACTTGGAACTAGATTGTATCCACTTACGCACGCAACAAATAAACATTTGCTTCCTGTTTACGATAAACCAATGATCTTTTATCCAATAGAAACTTTGGTGAAAGCTGGAATAACAGATATTATGATTGTTGTAGGGGGACCTCATGCGGGACACTTTTTGAGAGTTTTAAGAAACGGTAAACATTTAGGGATAAAAAATTTATCATTTGCGTACCAGGAGAGAGAAGGTGGCATTGCCGATGCGTTGTCTTTAGCTGAGGATTATGCGGATAATGAAAATGTAGTTGTAATTCTAGGTGATAATTGCACAGACGCTGATATCTCTGATGATGTAAAAGAATTTTCAGATGGCGCCAAAATTTTTCTAAAGAAAGTGATTGATCCCCATCGCTTTGGAGTGACCACCTTTGATTCGGACGGAAAGATAATAGAAATAACAGAAAAACCTAAAAACCCTAAATCTTCATACGCTGTAACTGGACTTTATATATACGATAATACTGTTTTTGATAAAATCAAAAACATCAAACCATCAAAAAGAGGAGAATTAGAGATCACAGATGTGAACAGGTTGTATTTAAAAGAAAATAAACTTTCTTGGTCAGAATTGAAGGGTTACTGGCGTGACGCGGGGACTTTCGATTCACTTTTTGAAGTAAATAGTTATTGGTTTCAAAAGAAAAACAGTTGAGTTATGAAATTGCTAGTTACAGGTGGTTGTGGGTTTATAGGTAGCAATTTTATTCGTTATTGGTTGGCAAAGTATCCTGATCATCAGGTTGTAAACCTTGACAAGCTAACATATGCGGGTCATCTGTCTTCCACTTTTGATTTTTCAAACCAAAGTAATTATAGATTTGTCAAGGGAGATATTTGCAATCGCAAATTGGTAAATGATTTGATTAAGGAAACTGATATTGTTGTTCATTTTGCGGCGGAGACTCATGTGGACAGATCTATACTTGATCCGTTAATTTTTGTTAAAACGAATGTGCTTGGCACACAAAATTTGCTTGATGCCGCTTTAAAAAATAAAATAAAAAGATTTCACCTTGTTTCAACAGACGAAGTTTTTGGGGAATTGCCTTTTCATGGAGGAAAATTCACTGAACAGACTTCTTATAATCCAAGAAGCCCATATGCAGCAAGCAAAGCGGCTGCAGATCATTTGGCAAGAGCATATTTTTATACTTATGGATTGCCGGTGACAATTACAAATACCTCGAATAATTATGGGCCGTATCAAGATACTGAAAAATTTATCCCAAGAATGATTACGAATTTATTGACAGGAGAGAATATTAAAATATATGGAGATGGCAAGTATGTTCGTGATTGGTTGTATGTGGAGGATCATGTGAGAGCGATTGATCTTGTCATCAAAAGTGGAAAAGAAGGAGAAACTTATTTGGTTGGTGGGAGCGATCGCGAAATAAATAATCTGGAAGTAGCAAAAATTATACTTCGCACAATGAATTTGCCTGATTCTAAAATACAGTTTGTAAAAGATAGGCCTGGTCATGATCGCAGGTATGCTATTGATTCTTCAAAGATAAGAAAGCAACTTAATTGGAAACCGCTTTTTAGTTTTGACGACTATATTGCAAAAACGATAAACTGGTATGAAAAAAATAGATGGTGGTGGGAGCCAATCAAGAAAAAGTCTGAAAAGTTGTACAAAAAGACGATGCAAATTTAACATGGCAAAAATTCAAAAAACTCACATTAACGGCCTTTGGAAGATAGAACTTGATCTAATAAAAGATTCCAGAGGTTTTTTTTGTGAAGTCTTTAGAAAATCTTTGTTGTCTGAAACCAATTATGAATTTCTACCTGTTCAATGGAACCATTCCCGTTCAAATCCAAATGTTTTGCGTGGTTTTCATGCAAATCCATGGGCGAAGTTGATATATCCGGTTGGTGAGGTTTTTATAGCAATAGCAGATATTGATCCTAATTCGTCAACGTACAAGAAGGTATATACTTGCAAAGTTTCATCTTACGATTGTTGCGCTTTTTTCTTGCTACCCATGTTGGCAAATGCTTATTATGTTTTGGGTGACAAACCTATCGACTATTTTTATTTGGTGGATAAATACTATACTGAAGATGGAATGAGACGTATAGCTTGGAATGACCCTGAATTAAATACCCCTTGGCCTACGAAGGCTCCTGAACTTTCTAATGCTGATAAGAATTCCTTGCCGCTATCTAAAATTTAAATATGAAGCGCATACTTGTTACAGGGTCAACAGGACTGGTAGGGTCTAGATTTATAGAACTTTACCCAGATTCTGATTTGTTGCATTATCCTAAAGAAATTGAGCTAGATATTACCGATCCAGTTTCGATAAACGCTTTGTTTTCAAGTTTTGATTTTTGCGCGGTTGTGCATTTTGCCGCTTTTACCAATGTCTCCGAAGCTGAGAAACAACGGAATGATAAAAAAGGAGAGTGTTATGTTGTAAATTTTGAGGGTACAAAAAATTTGGTTGATGCTGCTAAAGGCAAAGGAATAAAGTTTATATATATATCTACTGATATGGTTTTTTCAGGAAGACCTGATAATAAGGGTCCATATCCTGAAAGCAGTATGCCAGTTTTAGATTCTGAAATTCTTAATTGGTATGGTTATACAAAAGCGTTGGCCGAAAGTTATGTTAGAGAAAATCTCCCAAGTAGTGCTTATATCGTAAGGATAAACAACCCAGTGCGTGTTAATTTTGAAGCAAAATTAGATTATCTTCACAAAATATTAAATCTTTATGAAAGTGGGAATTTGTATCCTTTGTTTACTGATCAAAAAATTGGATTGACATTTATCGATGATGTGGCTGTGGCTTTAACCAAAATTATTCAAAAGGATATTTCCCCCGGCACATTTCATGTTAGTTCTTCGGATGTAAGTTCCCCTTATGATATAGCGTCTTATTACTTGTCCAAGGTTTTCAAGAAATCTATTGACTTAAGAGGAATAAAAATGTCAGATGAAGACAAAAGAAGGTACCCTCAATATGGAGGTCTTTTGTGTGAAGAATCTTGCAAAACTTTAGATCTACCACAAAGATCTATAAGAGATATTGTTGATAAATTGGTTCTTTAGATTTTGCACAAATTTGCTTTTATGATGCAAGTTTTTGTATACTAGCTTCCTGCATGTAAGAAGCTGTTTCCAAAGCTAGAGTTTTCTGCCTCAATTTTGTTTTTCCAATGTTTCAATCTATCAAGTTTTCATTTTTGGGTTTTTTGTACAAAATTGTTTGTTTAATTTTATACTTTGTCGATGTGATTTTTGATCGTCATGCAAAAGTGGTTGTCTTGTGTTATAAAACAATAGGAAGGTCGGATCCTGATAGCATTTCGATTGATAACTTCAAAAAACAAATAAACATTTTGCTAAAGCACAGAAATCCCGTTTCTTTATATGATGTTTATTACCATATTTTAGACAAAAAGGCTTTGGTTAAAAAAAGTTTTGCGGTTACTTTTGACGGAGGAGATAAAAGTATTTTATTAGTTAAAGATTTCCTAAAAGAGAATGGTATTAAACCGACTGTTTTTGTAATATCAGATAGGAAAAACTCTTCTGCCAACCATCAATATGATTGTCTTAATAAGAGAAGTTTACACAAGTTATCTTCTGAGGGGTGGGATATAGGTTGTCATTCAGATAGCCATGCTGATTTTGGCAAGCTTTCTTCTTTGGAGAGAAAAAAAGAAATTAGGGATTCAAAATTAAAGCTAAAAAAACTTGGTTTTAATATTCGTTTCTTTTCTTATCCCTATGGCAAGTACAGCCAATCTATTGTTTCTTCTGTGAAGAAGGCAAGATACTGGATGGCTTTGTCATATGATAACAACGTTATTTTGCCAAGATCTGACTTATATTCCGTTCCTAGAATTATTGCGAGGAATTTTTCTTTTGAATTATTTTTTTTGGCTAGTATCAGTCCTAGTGTCATGTTATTAAATAGACTTTTAAAGAAGCTTAGTATAAGGATTGATATGAGATATAACAACAATTTTACATTGCCAAGTTATAAAGGGTATTAAGATCTAACTTTTTTACATTTTTACGTTTTTTTTGATTTTAGATTTCTCCATTCCGCTATTTTTTTGTGATCTCCACTCAGTAGAATTTCAGGTACTTTCCAGTTATTATAAATTTCTGGTCTTGTGTATTGCGGGTATTCTGTTAAGATTGTTTGATCTTTGCTTTCGGAAAACGATTCATATAAAACAGCTTCTTCCTTGCGAAGCACTCCGGGGATTAGTCTTACTATTGTGTCTACCATTATCATAGTTGGAATTTCACCGCCTGTTAAAACAAATTCTCCTATTGATAATATCTCGTCTGCTATGTGTTCATGCACCCTATGATCAACTCCTTCGTATCTTCCACAGATAAATATCAGGTGTTTTTCTTTGCAAAGTTTTTGCGCTTTTTTTTGTGTAAATATTTCTCCGCCGGCATCTGTGAGTATTACTCTTGCGTTCTGATTGCTATTCAGTGATTTTATAGCTTTATGAATTGGTTCTATTTTAAGAAGCATTCCAACTCCGCCACCGAATGGCCTGTCATCAACCTTTTGATACTTTCCATCTGCCCAATTGCGCAATTGATGTATGTTAATTGACACATAATTTTCTTTTTGCGCTCTGCCAATAATTGAATATTCAAATACAGCAGAAAACATTTCAGGGAAAAGTGTTAGAATATCTATTTTCATAATTTTGTTGTATAAGATTAAATATTTGTTTTAGTTTAAATCTGAATTTTTAATTTATACCCCTTTTTTATTCATATCGTAAGGCGGTTATAGGATTTAATCGCGATGCTCTGATGGCAGGGGCGACGCCAAAGATTATACCAACTGCCGCTGATACTCCAAAAGCCAAAGTCACAGCCCAAATTGTAACAGATGTAGGGAAAAACTGATTTAGTACAATTGATCCTCCCCAACCAATTAGTATGCCTATTGTTCCACCGGCAACTGATAATGTTGTCGCTTCTATTAAAAACTGAATTAGTATATCATTTGGTTTGGCTCCCACTGCTTTCCTAAGTCCTATTTCTCTTGTTCTTTCCGTTACTGAGACTAGCATTATATTCATGATCCCAACACCGCCTACCACAAGAGAGATCGCGGCAATTCCTCCAAGTGCTAGTGTGAGAACATTAAGTATTTGTGTAATAGTGCTTAAAAGATTTGATTGATCAATAATGCTAAATTCGTCTTCTTTTAGTTTAGTGCTTAAATACCTTTTGGTGATTTCTATTGTTTCATCCATGTCATCTTTGGATTTAGCTTTTATTGAAATAACCTGAATTTTGTCAGACCCTGAGATTCTACTTGCGGTTGTGATTGGGATTGCGACGAAATTATCAATGTCAATTCCTATCCCCGCCGAACCTATCTCGGCAAGTATTCCTATAACTTCATAACGTTCTTGGGCTATTGTTATTTGTTTGCCTATGGCTGTACTTTGTCCAAAAAGGTCTTCTTGTATTGATTTGCCTATGACTACCACTTTTCTGCCTAAGTCAATATCGGTTTGAGATATTTCTCTTCCTTCTTCTATTTCCAGATTAAGTATTTTTGCGTAACCCACAGTTATGCCGGCGACTGTTGTGTATTTTGATTTGCCTTTGTATGAAACTGTTGCCGAGACTTCATTTTCCGCTCCTACTATGCTTATTGGATCGCCTATTTTTTGGAGATCGTTAGCCATTTCTAATGTTAACTTACTGCCTGCAAAGTTTGGTCCGCTACCTGCGAACCCTTCATCCAAGGTGACTTTGCCGGGTAAAACATTAATTGTGTTTGCACCTAGTCTTTCAAATTGACTTGTTATGTATTTTTGCAATCCTTGTCCTACGGATATTAGAAGTATGACGGCAGATACTCCTATTATTATTCCAAGCATAGTAAGAGCAGATCGCACTTTGTTCCGCAGAATGTTTTTGAAAGACAAAACAACAACCTCTTTCATACTTTTGTGTCTCTTATAATTTCGCCGTCTTTCACTTCGATTATTCTTTTAGCTTGTTTGGCAATATCAGGTTCATGAGTGACTAAAACTATTGTGTTACCTTCTTTGTTTAGTTTTTTGAAAATATTTATTATTTCTTGGCCAGATTTACTGTCTAAATTTCCTGTTGGTTCGTCTGCTAGTATTATTTTAGGATTATTTATTAAAGCTCTTGCTATTGCCACTCTTTGTTGTTGTCCGCCTGACAATTGAGATGGAGTATGGTATATTCTTTGCGACAGCCCAACTACATCAAGCATCGCTTTTGCTTTTTCTTGCCATTCTTTTTGAGGTACTTTTGAATAAGTTAGAGGTAAAATTACGTTGTCTATCGCGCTTGTGCGTGGCAGTAAATTAAAAAATTGAAATACAAAGCCAATATATTTGTTTCTAAGTTCCGCAAGTTCTGTTTCAGTAAATGATGAAACATTGCGGTTGACAAGTATTACCTCTCCGCTTGTTGGTTTATCTAAAAGTCCGATAATGTGCATTAGTGTGGATTTGCCGCTTCCTGAAGGCCCTACAATTGCCACAAATTCACCTTCGTATATGGCAAGTGAAACATTCTTAAGAACTTCTATTTGCGCATCTCCAATTGGATATATTTTTTTAATTGATTGAAGAACTACAACTTTATCCATGAAAAGTTTTGGGACATTAACTTAAATTATTTTTTGCGTTTTTGTATTACCTTTGCATTTTCCTTAAGATCAGATGGCGGCCTATTTATAATTTGATCTCCTTTTCTTAATCCTTTTATTATCTCTATTTCATTTGTTGAGAAAATTCCTGTCTCAACTTCAACTTTTTTTGATAAGCCGTTTTCGATTATCCAAATATATTTTTTGTTTTCTGTTTCCACGAGCGCGGTTTGAGGCGCTAAAATAACATCTTTTTTTTGGGCTATTATGATTTTTATATCGCCATTCATTCCAAGTCTGTATTTCAGATTTTCATTTGGTGGGAGAGAAACGTTTACAATATACGCTGTTGCTCCAGTTGAGGTCGTTGTGCTTGAAAAAGAAATTGAATTTACCTTCTGGTATAAAATTTCATCAGGATACGCGTCAAGTTTTAATTCAACCGGCAAACCTTCTTGTATTTGAGATATATCTGTTTCGTTCACTTTTGCTTCAAAATATACTGTTTGAGGGTTTACTATCTCAAAACTTGCGTTTCCTGGATTTACATTCATGCCTGCATGTTTAGGATTTGCTGTTATTACTATGCCGTCAATTGGCGAATATAAATTAGCTAAGCGGATAGTTTCATTCTGGATTTCAACATCTAAAACTGCTTGATTTAGATCAATTTGCGCTCTGTTTTTGATACGTCTGACTGAGTCTGTGAGTACCAAATCCTTGATTGAATCGTTTGAGTCTTCAAAATTGCTAAATTCTTTCTCAAAAGCATTTAAATATTTTCTTAGCGTTTGTTCTAGTCGCTTTTTGTCAAGCGCGGCTACAAGTTTTCCCTTTTTTATTTTGTCTCCTTCTGATACGCCAACATATGCCAATTTGCCTGAAGTTTGAAAAGTTAAATTAACGGCTTGACTTGCGGCAATTTTGCCTGACGCTGATACGTATTGAATGATTTCTCCTTCGTAAGCGGTAGCTATATCTACTTCGGTAGGCTTACCCTGCGACGACCAAATCCACCATGCAATTAGAGCTAGACCAAGAAAAGTCAAAAAAAACTTTTTTTTATTTTTGTTTAACCATCCTATAAGTGAAAACATAATGAGTTTATTTTCTTTTGTTGTTCAAATGTTGTTCAGATTAAAGTATTAGGTATACAGATATGTCATATTTTAGCATTTGATTTTTTGAATGTGTTGTGTAATAGTTCGTTTTATTTGTTAACATCAATATATGGACAAAATTGTAATTGTGATGCCAACTTACAATGAATTGGCAAATATCAAGAGGATGATTCCTGCCCTTTTGGATGATGTATTTCCAAAAATTAAAAATGCTCAGATGCACCTTCTTATAGTAGATGGAAATTCTCCAGATGGCACTGGCCAGTATGTCAAAAAATTGCTTAAAGGTTATAAAAACTTGCATTTATTGCTTGAGCCGGAAAAAAGAGGCTTGGGTTGGGCTTATATTTGGGGATTTAGATATGCAATGGAAAACTTAAAAGCTGATGCTGTTATAGAAATGGATTCGGATTTCCAACATCCGCCACGATTTGTGATTCCTATGGTTGAAGCATATCTCAAAGGTGCAGATTATGTGATAGGTTCAAGATATATCAAAGGAGGATCTATTCCAAAAGAGTGGGCGATTTCAAGAAGAATTGTGAGCTATTTTGGAAATCTCTTTATCAGACTGGCTTTGCTTAATTTTAAAATACATGATTTAACAACAGGTTTTAGATTAACTAAAGTAAATGGGGTTTTAGATAAAATAGATTTGGAGAATATTAGGGAACTGAAACGTTTTGCTTATAAAGTTGATTTGTTGTATCAAAGTATAAAGCTTGCCAAAAATGTTGTTGAGATTCCGCTTGAGTTTGCCCCAAGAACAGAAGAGAAGTCAAAATTTGATGCCAAAGAAATGATCTCAACATTCAAGCTTGCAATTATTCTTGGAATTTTGGACAAAAAGAGATTCGTAAAATTTGGGACTGTTGGATTTGTTGGTTATCTGGTCAATGCCACTGGATTGTGGTTTTTTGGCAGGTATGAGGATTTTTTGCCTGAACCAGTGATTTGGGCATTAGCTGTTGAGATGGCAATAATAAACAATTTCTTGTTAAATAATTTTTGGACTTTTAGGAAAGAAAGAATTCGCGGATTTCATAAATGGGCGCTTAAGTTTTTTCAGTTTAACTTGACTTCTATGGGCGCTTTACTGATTCAAACGACAGTTGGTTCTTTGGGTGTTTTTATTTTTGGTAGTCAGTATAGGCAATTATTGCTTCCGTTTATAATTTTGTTTTTCATCATGCCTTATAACTATTTTATGTACAATGCGGTGATATGGAGAACTTGGAAAGTGCCTTTTGTTGAGAGGATAAGGAATATAATTAAGAACAAAAATTCAAACTTTTTGTCTTCTTAAAGAATAAAAAATTTATATCAGCTTACTCCAGTTTGTGATTGGCATTGTGTTTTGAGATATGTATGTGAGCGCGTAAAGATATATTGGCAGTAACAAAATTCCAAATATTATTTTAAATTCTTTTTTGGTAAGAGTTTCATGAAAGGCAATTAAAGCCAATGGAGCGATCGGAAGCCCATATCTAAGTATGTCTCTGTGTGCGACAAAAAAAAGTGAGATTAAAAAAACTGCATAAAAGCAATATAATTTTTCTTCTTTCATTGAAACTAGCTTGAAAAATCCAAGAAGTCCCAAGAGATACAAAAATATTATTTCTTCAAGCCAAAATGTGCCTACCCATGCTTGTGAATAGTTAAAGACTTGAAAAGGTGGGAAAAACAAATGTATGTTGTCTCCAGAATTAAAGTAAGCAAAAAAGTTTCCCATTCTAAAGTAGTACAGGCAAAAAACTCCTACTAGTGCGATAGGGATTAGAAGTAGTGGGATAGTTTTTATCAAACTTTTTAATGAGAATGCTTCTAGTATGCTTGCAAAAGCTGTTTTTCTGAAATGTGCTATGATTATTGAAATGCAAAATCCTATAAAAAGCAGGATTCCGGGAGATTTTGTTAGTTGCGCTAACGCTCCCCATGTTCCTGCCATCCAGTAATTTTCTCTTCTAAAGTAGTACAATGACGCTGTAATTGCCGCTAAAAACATTGGCTCTGCGGCGCCTACAGATCTTACAATTAACCATCTTGCTGGGAAAATACTAAATACAAACGCAAGCCATAGTGCCTTTTTTTCTCCGACAATATCTTTGGCAAGTAAATAGAAATAATAAGTACCTATAATACTGAATAAAATGGTTGCTATAAGCATTGCGTATATGGAATTGGTGAACGAGGAAAAAATTTTGATTAATAAAGGAAATAAAGGAAAATGCGCTGCATAGTATTCAGATGGAAGTGTGAATGGAAATTCGCCCACAGCTTGAGGATCGTAAAAAGTTTTAGATACGACGATGTACAAAGGTCCATCATAATTAGCCACAACTGTTGCCATGCCATCTTTGGGGAGAGGTATACCAAATACGTTTTCTATTCTTAAGAAAAAAGGCAGCCACAGTAAAAATGTAGGCGCAAGAGAAAAAATGACAATAAGAGATATTGTTTTCAAAAAGCTTTTTGCCATCCATCAGATGATATACTCAAATTTAGCAATTTTACAAGTTATGGTTATTCTCTCTAAATTTATGTTAGACTTTGACATAAAATGAAAAATAAAAATTCTCTTATTGATGAAATTTCTGTGTTTTTTCCAGCCTACAATGAAGAAGGAAATATCAAAGAGACTGTATTGAAAGCTGTTAAAGTTTTAAATGACATTGCTTCTAAATGGGAAATTCTGATAATTAATGATGGCTCTAAAGATAAAACTCTTGCAATTGCCAAAAAGCTTGCCAGCGATGATAAAAGAGTTAAAGTTATAAATCACTCTAAAAACAGGGGTTATGGCGCCGCTCTTAAGAGTGGCTTTTACAATGCAAAATATTCTTGGATAGCCTTTACAGATGCGGATGGACAATTTGATTTTTCTGAGATAGATAAATTCATCGCAACTCAAAAAAAAACAAATGCTGATCTTGTTATTGGATATTATCGCAAGCGGCAAGTCCCATTTTATAGAAAAGTAAATAGTTTTTTATGGGAAACTATGGTTTATTTGCTTTTTGGATTGAAAGTAAGAGATATTGATTGTGGATTTAAATTAATTAGTAAAAAAGTAATTGAAGAAATACCCAAATTAGAGTCCGAAAGAGGAGCGTTCATATCAAGCGAATTTTTAATAAAAGCAAAAAAGAACAAGTTTAAAATAGTAGAAATTCCAGTTAGTCATTATCCCCGTAAAAAAGGTGTAGGAACAGGCGCCAATTTAAATGTGATTATCAAAAGTTTTGTGGATCTTTTTAGATTATGGAGAAAGCTAAGGTAGCTCTTTTTAGTTTTGTTTGCATAATAAAAAATTGGTTTTACAAAAATCCTCAGGAAAATTTCTCTTTGATTTTTATTTTATTTATAGGTGGTTTTTTACGCCTTTATAGAATATCTGAATATATGACTTTTTTGGGGGATGAAGGACGAGACGCTATTATTGTCAGAAATTTGCTTGTAAATTTTGACCTTATTTTGATAGGACCAGGAACTTCCATTGGCAATATGTATTTGGGGCCTTTGTATTATTATCTAATTGCGCCATTTTTGTTGATATTTAATTTTTCTCCTGTTGGACCTTCTGTGATGGTTGCACTTTTTGGTGTCGTAACAGCATTTTTAATTTGGTTGTTTGTTAAGGAAGTTTTTCCTTGTAAAAAGGGACAAACCAATTATGTCGCTTTGCTGGCGGCTTTTTTATATAGTACATCTCCAATTGTAATTATCTATAACAGATCTTCGTGGAATCCTAATATAATGCCGTTTTTTTCTTTGTTGTGCGTATATTCAATATGGAAAATTTATAAAAATTTAGACTTTAAGTGGCTTATTGTTTTAGGAATTAGTTTTGCTTTTGTGTTGCAGTCTCATTATCTTGGTTTGTTGCTTTTGCCCACCATCTTATTGTATTTTTTGTTTACCTTTTTTAAAGCGAAAAAAGACAAGTTTAAGTTGAAATTGTTTCTTAAAAATTCAATAATTGGGTTTTTAATATTTGCTTTTTTGATGAGTCCTCTTTTTATTTTTGATGCCAGACATGGATGGCGAAACTTTTCAGCAATTGCAACCTTTTTCTCTAATCGCCAGGAAACTGTTTCCGCAAAACCATGGAATGCCTTGCCAAAATTTTGGCCGCTTTTTGAAAATTTAAATTCCCGCTTGATCGCGGCTACAGATAAAACTGGCGGACTAATAGTTTCATGGTTTTTAGTTTTGTCTGGAGTGATTTTATTAATCAAATCAAAAAAGAAGTTTATTTTGGAATCCCCTTATTTATTAGTTTGTTTATGGCTTATTTTTGCTTTTATTGGCCTAGGTAATTACAAACAAGAAATTTACGATCATTATTTTGGCTTTTTGTTTACTGCCCCTTTTATTTTGTTTTCGATGTTGGTTTTTGATCTTAAGAAAGTCTTGCCAATTAGTTTTTTTGTGTCAGCAATCTTGATTTTTTACATTTTTTATTTGCATTTCTCACAAACTCCTCTAAAATATCATCCCAATAAACAATTGCAAAGATCCATGGAGGTTGCTAACAAAATTATCAGTGAATCTCAAGGCAAACCGTTTAATTTTGCTGTAATTGCGGAGAGGAATTATGAAGGAGCATATCAGTATTTTTTGGAGAAAGAAAATTCCAATTTGTTAAAAATCGATCCATTACGACTGGAATACACAATAGCCAAGCAACTTTTTGTGGTTTGCGAATTGCCAAAAGACAAATGCAATCCGACAACCAATGCGAAAGCTGAAATTGCAAATTTTGGTTGGAGCAAAGTGGAGTCTGAATGGGATGTATCTGGTGTAACACTTTATAAATTAGTTCATTATAATAACTAAATATGTCAAAGTCTTTTATGAGCATGGGTGAAGAGAAGGAGAAATTTGATTTTAGAGACAGGAAGCTGGTTTTTATAGATTTGGAAATGAGCGGTTTAGATGTATTGACTCATGAGGTTTTAGAGATAGGTTTGGTTGTGGTTGAACAAAAAAGCTTGCAGGTTTTGACAAAGAAAAGCATAAAAGTTGCACCAACTAAGCTAAAAGACGCTGATCCTGTCGCTCTTGAAATAATAAAGTTCAGAGATGAGGATTGGAAAGATAGTGTAGATATTGTTACGGCTTTAAATATATTAAATGATCTAGCTGATAAAGCTATGTTAATTGGATGGAATATCGCATTTGATTGGTCTTTTTTGGGCCTTTCTTTTGAAAAAGCAAGAATCAAACCAAAATTTGATTACCATTTTTTGGATGTGATTTCTTTGGCTTACATTTATTTTAAGAATAGAAATAAACCTAGTAAATTGTCCTTGCGAACCATAGCAAGAGAGTTAGAAATAAAAGTTGATGATGTTCATGGAGCATTAACTGATGCTTATGCCACATATGAAGTTTATAAAAAGCTAGTGCAACTTTTAGGGTTATAAGAATGTTAAAAGTTTTTAACAGCATCTTCTTGGAAATAAAACAAAATAAACTCGCTTACTTATTTTTATTACTTTTACTAATAATTGCTTTTTTTCTTAGAGTGTATAGAGCAGAGGATCTGATAGGGTTTTATTACGATCAAGGTCGTGACGCTTTGGTTATTTGGAGATTTTGGAATGAAGGGAAGTTGTTTTTAGTAGGTCCTGTGACAGGTTTGGCTGGCATTTTTTTAGGTCCCTTATACTATTACTTAATTGCGCCATTTTATCTTCTGGGAAGAGGAGATCCTATATTTGTGGCATATTTTTTGGCTTTCATTTCTACTTTGGCTCTTTTGGTCGTTTATGTTTTGGGGAAAGAAATGCATTCTAGAACTGCCGGGCTTTTTGCGGTTTTATTATGTGCCATATCTTATTACATTGTTCTTGCAGGCAGATGGGTTTCCAATCCAACCCCGATTTTACTTACCAGTGTTTTATTGCTTTGGGCGTTGTGGGAGATTGCCAAAGGCAATAAAAACAGTCATATTTTGTGGCCTGTTGTCGCTTTTTTGGTTGGAGCATCCATGCAATTTGAATCTGCAAGCGGAGTGTTTTATATACCTATTGTTATAATTTTCAGTCTTGTATTTAAATCAAATTTTCCTAGTCCTAAAACATTCTTGATTAGTTTTTTTATCTTTTTTTTAACTTTGTTGCCTCAGATACTGTTTAATTTCAGACATGACAATTTGCTTTTTAATAATTTCTACAAGGTAATTGTTGAACAAAAAAGTTTCAGACTAAATTTTTGGGATGTGTTGAATATAAGATTAGCTTATTTTTGGGATGTTTTCCAGTCAAAACTATTCTTGGGTCTTACCAAATATTCTCATGCAATTTCTTTATTGTCTTTTTTGACTTTATTGTATTTCAGAAATAGTCTAAACAAAAATATATTTATAATTTTTGGAATTTTTTTTGCTGTGCCTGCTTTCTTTTATATCCTTTTTCAAGGAAATTATGGCAATATTTATGATTATTATTTAACTGGCTACTATTTGCCGATGATTCTTTTTTTTGCAATTGGTCTTGCTGTTTTGTTTAAGTCTTCTTTTATGGGCAAATTAGTGGTATCTCTTTTCTTTATTGGTTTTCTGTATCAGAATTCAATTCTTCTTAGAAATTTTTTGAATGCCGGTGTTGACGGGCCGACTCATATTACTTTAGGTAACCAAAAACAAGCTGTAAATTGGATATATGATAATGCTTATAAAAACAATATCAAAAGTTATAACATAGATGTCTATGTGCCACCTGTAATACCTTATGCTTATGATTATTTGTTTTTGTGGATTGGCGAAAGACGATGTGGCAA
Organism: Patescibacteria group bacterium; assembly: GCA_026416845.1. Taxonomy (GTDB): domain Bacteria; phylum Patescibacteriota; class Microgenomatia; order UBA8517; family UBA8517; genus JANWVB01. Next base: position 153,845 of record JAOAEL010000001.1, on the reverse strand, counting down.
AAGTCTTTGTGGATATGACAAGAAAGAAAAGCAATCTGTTTTATATGTGCTTTATGAAGTTGACCCACCTCATCCTGAAAGATTAGAAAATTGGCTTTTGAAGTATCAAGGAAACACCAAAATCTTAGAAGAGTCTAGATTTGGTGGCATATTTGTCCAGAGAAGAGAGAGAATTTGACATGTTTAGAAATTTCAGTGAAAATTTTTTGTTTTTCTTAAAGCAAAACTGGGTTTTACTAATAATTCTTTTAATTGGATTGCATTTAAGAACTTATCAAAGTGTGCAGTGGCTAAATCATGGGCATGATCAAGATTTAGCTGGGTGGATAATCAAAGATATTGTTGAAAACAAGCATCTTAGGTTAATTGGTCAAGAAACTTCCACACAAGGAGTTTTTATTGGCCCCCTTTTTTATTATTTGTTGGTGCCTTTTTATATTTTTTTCAATATGAGTCCAGTGGGCGGGATATGGATGATGACATTAATTGGACTTCTGACAATTTATAGCATTTATTATGTTTTTAATAATTTATTTAATAAAAGTGTTGGTTTGTGGGCTTCGTTTTTTTATTCAATTTCATACTTTGCCGTTAGCAACGATCGAGGGGTTTTCCCTACGTCTCCTATGTTGTTATGGTGTATTTGGTATTTTTTTGGTATTAAAAAAATAATTGACGGCAAACATTTGCAAGGGTTTTTTGTTGTTGGCATTTTAGTTGGTTTAATATGGCATATTCATGTTTCTCTAGCTCTTTTGTTGCCTTTGATTGCAGTTGCTATTATTTTGGCACGTATTAAACCAAGATTGAAAGAGATTTTTATTGGCTTTCTTTCTTTTTTGCTGACTTCTGCTCCGTTTTTTATTTTTGAGTTTCGTCATAATTTTATTCAAATAAAATCTTTGGTAAATGCTTTTAGCGCTGATCAAGGATCTACGTATGAAGGTTTGGCTCAATTTTATAGAGTTTTGCATATTTCAGCTCAGAACATAACAACATTGGTTTGGCATCCTGATTCTTCCTTTTATTATTTACTACCGCTATTTTTGGTATTCGCAAGCGTTTATTTGTTTAGAAAAAAGGTTTTGGATAAAAGTCTAATAATAATTTTTTTGCTTTGGAATTTGTTTTTGATTTTATTTTTTTCGCTTTATTCCAAGCCAGTTTCAGAATACTATCTTAATGGTCTGGTTTTTCCGTGGATTTTTATTATTGTTCTTTTATTCAATTATGTTTGGCTAAGTAAAAAGTTCCGAATTTTGGGATTAATTCTTGCTTTAATTTTTGCTTTTCATAACATAAATAGGTTATACAGTTTCAAACCTGCTGGTATTGAATATGTTCATAAGCTAGCTTTGGTGAAGGAGATAAAAAAAGACGCGTATGAGAAAGGTTATCCTTGTGTGGCGGTGTCTTATATAACAGATCCGGGTTACAATTTAGGATATCGTTATCTTTTTTGGTTAGAAAAAATGCATGTTACTAAACCTAGTAAAGATGTCCCTGTGTACACTATAGTTTTTCCTTTAAAGGATATATTTCCAACTGATGTGAATTTTGGTTCTTTAGGTTTAATATATCCGGATTATGATAGGTACGATCAAGATGGTGTATTAGATAGGTGCAAAGGACCAAACGAGAACATAACTGACACTATGTGGGGTTATACTGATTAGATAGTTAAAAAAAGTTTATGAAAAAGAAGAATAAAGTGTTTTTATCTGTTGTGATACCGGCTTATAATGAAGTTTCTAATCTAAGAAACAAGGTTCTTGATGAGGTTTACAATTATTTAAAGAAACAAAATTATTCTTGGGAAGTTTTGGTTGTTAACGATGGAAGCACAGATGATACTTCAAAAATGGTTTTAGACTTTGTTAAAAGACACAAAAATTTTTACTTGTATAACGAACCACATAGAGGCAAAGCGGCAACTGTTATTGCCGGGATGTTAAAAGCCAAAGGTGAAATTATTTTATTTACCGATATGGATCAAGCAACTCCGATAGACCAGTTGGAAAAGATTTTGCCTGAATTTGATAATAATGTAGATATAGTAATTGGTTCTCGTTCTGGTAGAGAAGGAGCTCCTTTAGTGCGTCGTGCCATGGCGGCAGGATTTTCTATCTTAAGGTATTTGATTCTTAGATTGCCTTACAAAGACACGCAATGTGGTTTTAAAGCTTTTAAGAAAAATGCTGCCCGTGTAATTTTCAAAAAAATGAAAGTGTTTCGTAATAATCAACAAATAAAAGGTTCAGCAGTCAAAGCTGGGTTTGATTTAGAGCTTTTGTACATTGCAAGGAAACTTTCTCTTCAAGTCAGAGAAGTTCCTGTTAAATGGCACCATAAAGGCACTGTTAGGGTAAATCCAATTAAAGATTCCATTGATGGGCTTTTTGACCTTATAAAGGTTAGACTTAATTCAATTATGGGAAAATACAAAATTTAGCGATGAAATCTGAATTTAAGGTTAGAGTTAGCAATATATTTTTGTTAGTTAGTTTGATTTTGTTTATAGGTTTTTGTTTGCGATTTATAAACCTTACTGTATTACCTGTTTTTGCTGATGAGGCTATTTATATAAGGTGGTCGCAAATAATGCACGCGGATGCCACTTTGCGTTTTTTGCCTCTTTCTGATGGGAAACAACCTCTTTTTATGTGGGTTACAATTCCTTTTCTAAAAGTGTTTGATGATCCACTTGTAGCTGGCAGATTTGTTTCTGTAATTTCTGGAATGTTTACAATTTCAGGAACTTTTTTGTTGAGCTTTTTGTTGTTTAGAAATTTTGCTTTGGCGATTGTTTCTGCTTTAATTTCTGCGATTGTTCCTTATTTGGTGTTTTTTGATCGCATGGCGCTTGTGGATTCCTTGCTTACTGCGATTGGTGTATGGACGAGCGTTTTTATTGTTTTTACAGTTTTTTACAAAAGACTTGATACAGCAATGATAGCTGGTGGTTTGTTGGGGCTTGCTTTCTTGACAAAATCGCCCGCGATTTTTTTTGCTATACTAGCGCCTTTTGCTTTGGTTTTTTTTAAATTTGATAAAAAAGTGAAAAAATTGCATCAAATTTTAAAGATAATTGGATTTTATTTGGTAATTTATATAATTGCTTTTGTGATCCAGAACATAATGAGGTTGGGACCAAATTTTCACATGCTCGCAATTAGGAACAAAGATTATGTTTATCCTTTATCGCACATTTTTGATAGTCCATTTGATCCTTTGTTACCTTTCTTACATAGGGCATTTGAGTGGTATTTGATGTTGGGGACTTTGGGATTTGTATTTTTGGTTTTTTTAGGGATTTGCGTTTTAATTTCAAAAGGCAAAAAGAAGGAGTTGTTTTTTTTGCTAATTATGGGGCTTTTGCCTATACTTGTTACAGCAACATTTGCCAAAGTGTATACTGCTAGGTATATTTTGTTTACAGTTCCATACTTTTGTATTTTGGCTTCTGCTTTTTTTATTTCTAATACATGGATTAAAAAATTGTCATATGGGGCTTTGATTGTTTTTTTTGCTCAATCTTTGGTTTTAAATTATTATTTGTTAACTAATCCTGCCAAAGCGTCTTTGCCTACAGGAGAAAGATCGGGATATTTGGAAGAATGGACTGCTGGCACTGGGATTTATGAAATATCAAGATATTTGAAAGAAGAATATAAAAATGATCCTAAAACAAAAATAGTTGTTGGCACTGAAGGTTATTTTGGTACTCTTCCTGATGGTTTGCAGATTTATTTGAATGATGTGCCTGAAATAACAGTTATTGGAGTTGGAATTGATTTGAAAGAAATTCCTAAAAGTCTTAAAGAGTCAAAAGAACATGGCAACAAAACTTATTTGGTTATTAACGATTCAAGGTTGAAAGTTAACCCAACAGATGTTGGGTTGGAGGAAGTAATTTCATTTCCTAAAGCGCAAAGACAAAAAGGCACAAAAGAATATGAAAATTTGGGAGTTAGCGAAACTTTGTTTCTTTATAAGTTAAACTGACAATTTTTGCTTTTTGCAAGGTTGACTTTTTTATTGTCTTTTATGATCAAAAAAATAAAATCTACACTTTTTGATTTGAATTTGTGGACAGTAATTATAATTGGCGTATTGGCCTGCAGAACGCTTATTTTCCAGGAAGGTTATTTTAACATGCACGATGATCTTCAGATGATGAGACAATTGCAGATGGAGAAATGCTTCCAGGATGGACAAATTCCCTGCAGATGGGTGCCTGATATGGGATACGGTTATGGGTTTCCTCTTTTTAACTTTTATCCTCCGCTACCATATTTAATTGGTCAAATTTTTAGAATTTTAGGTTTTAGTTTTGTTAATACTGTCAAATACACTTTTTCTGCATCTGTTATTTTATCTGGTGTGTTTATGTATTACCTATCGCGTGAATTTTTGATGAATAGCTTAAAAATTGGGAATCTTAAATTGCATATGCCAGCGATTGTGTCTTCCGCTTTTTATATTTGGGCGCCTTACCATGCTGTCGATGTATATGTCCGAGGAGCTATGAATGAATCATGGGCTCTAACTTGGTTTCCGTTGATTTTTTATACTTCATATAAATTAATTACTGCCACAAAGGAAAATTCAAGATTTTGGTTTCTGGCTTTTGCTTTTTCTTATTTTGCTCTTTTTACTTCACACAATTTAATGGTTTTGATTTTTACACCAGTTTTTTTTGCCTGGTTGCTTTTGATTTTATGGATAGAAAATGCTTGGGGTAAAATACCTAAACTTTTTTTGTCTGGTTTGTTGTCTTTGGGGATGGCGGCTTTTTTTACTTTACCCGCAATTTTTGAAAACAAATATACACAAATAAAGTCTCAATTGGAAGGTTATTATGATTACAACGCTCATTTTGTTAGTTTAAATCAATTGCTTTTTTCGCGATATTGGGGTTATGGACCATCAGTCTGGCTAGAGGAGGACAAAATGTCTTTTCAGATAGGATACTTACATTGGGTTTTGAGTTTGGTTGTTTTTGTTTATGTTTTTTCTAGATTAGTTATCAAATCTAGGGAAGAAGGTTTTATTATCGCTTTTAAAGATAAAACTATAATGGCTGTTTTATTTTTGTTTATGGTTGGATGGTTTGGTGCGTTTATGACACACGTGCGGTCAATAAATATTTGGATGGCGATTGATCAGCTTAAGTATCTTCAATTTCCGTGGAGATTCATGACTATTGTTATTTTTTCATTGTCATTTGTAGTAGGCGCTATTTTTGTATACATAAAAGGTAGATTTTCAGTGTTTTTAGGTTTTCTTTTTATTTTTGCTGTGATGGTTTTTAATTGGAACTATTTCTTGCCTGAGTATGGCAAAATGGGAAAATTAACTGATGAGGAGAAGTTTTCTGGTGTTGCTTGGGAATTACAGCAAACTGCGGGAATTTATGACTATTTGCCAGTGCATGCAAAGACGGCCCCAAAAAGCCCCAAAAAGGAAACTTTTGAATTTGTTTTTGGTTCTGGTGCAGTTTCAAAGGAAGAAAATGGCACGTATTGGAGCAAAGGCAATATTTTGGTGACAACTGATTTAGCACAAATTCGCATAAACATTCTTGATTTTCCCGGTTGGAGAGTTTTTGTAAATGGAAAGGAAACAAAAAAATATATCGCTGATGATGAAGAATGGGGGAGAATGTATATAGATCTAGAGAAGGGAGATAATTTTATTTATGTGCAACTTTTTAACACGCCAATACGCACAATTTCTAATTTAATTTCGTTTGGTTCTTGGGTATTGTTTTTTTATCTCATGATAGGGAAAAAACTTTTATCACTTCGATCATTCTATCTCTAGCGATACAATAAGTTTGTGAGTAAAAAAACTAGCCACTCAAACTCGATAGAAAATCTAGATTTATCAGATGTGAAGTTAAGATCAGTAAGAGGCATTGCAATAATGGGTGGCAGGACATTTTTTATGCAAGCTTTATCCCTTGTTGCCTTCTTTTTCTTGACGGTTTTTTTGGATCAGTCAGAGATAGGTATTTTTTTAATAGTTTCCGCTGTAATTGGTTTTCTGAGATATTTTTCTGATATTGGTCTTGCCGCTTCGTTGATTCAAAAAAAGGATAATCCAACAAATACTCAATTAAGAACAACTTTCACTGTTCAGCAGATCTTGGTTTTGTTTATTTTGCTTGTTTTAGCTTTTTTAACTCCATTTTTAGTCAAGTTTTATAACCTTACAAATCAGGTGACCATGCTTCTTTTCGCGTTTGGTTTTTCTTTTTTTCTTGCGTCGCTCAAAACTATTCCATCAGTTTTATTGGAACGAGAACTGAAATTTGAGAAGTTAATAATTCCTGATCTTTTGGAAAATCTAACCTACCATGTTGTTGCTGTGTTTTTGGCGTGGCTAGGGTATGGAGTTGATAGTTTTTTCTGGGCTATCCTTGCTAGAGCTATAGTTGGACTTGTTGCGATCTATGTGATTCGTCCATGGAATATAGGATTTGCGTTTTCCTTTGTTGAATTAAAACAACTTTTGCGTTTTGGGATTCCTTATCAACTAAACACATTTTTGGCAACTATAAAAGACGATGGAATTACAGCTTTTATTGGAGGAATTATAGGGACATCTGGTGTGGGGTATTTGGGATGGGCGCAAAAGTGGTCGCAGACGCCTCTGCGTTTAATTATGGATAATGTTATGAAAGTGACATTTCCCGCGTTCTCAAGAATGCAGGAGCAGAAAGATTATCTTATAAAAGCGGTGAATAAATCGATTTTTTTTGTCTGTGCTTTGATTTTTCCGAGTGTTGTGGGTATGGTTGTCTTATCTTCTTTTGTTTTAGATTTACTGCCAAACTATGAAAAGTGGCGACCTGCTTTGGTGCCTTTGTTTTTGGTTTCCATAAACACTATGTTTGCCGCCGCAACCACTCCATTGACCAATTTGTTGAATGCAACTGGCAGAATAAAAATCACATTTTATTTAATGTTAATGTGGGTTTTATTGACTTGGCTTTTTATTCCTGTTTTATCAATTTTTCATGGTGTAAATGGGGCGGCTTTGGGTTATGCGATTGTTGGATCCAGTTCTATTGTTGCTATATTTGTGGCAAGAAAAATTTTTAAGTTTGATATCGCGTTTGCTATCTATAAACCTTTGTTTTCCTCAGTTTTGATGGGCATTTTTGTTTTTCTTTTGAGCAAATTGATGACAATTTCTTTACTTTCTTTAATCGCTTTGATTTTGCTTGGCGGTTTAATTTATTTAGCAACTCTATATTTATTTGCAGGAGACGATCTAGTAAAAGATATCAAAAAAATAATTAGTCAATTCATTAGAAAAAACTGAGATGAAAATGATAGATAAAATTGCCAAATATTTTCTTATATTGTTAGGCACGATTGTTTGGTCTTTAACTATGGTTAAAAGCGGATTAGTGTATGACTATGGAATGGGCTTTTGGGGTGCAAATGGTCACGATGCAATTTGGCATATTTCTTTAGCCGAAAGTATTGCAAAAGGTTCAAAAGAAATGCCGATTTATTCAGGCGAAGAAATAAAAAATTATCACTTGGGTTTTAGTTTTTTAGTTGCAACTATTCACAATTTAACCAAAATTCCAATCATAAACATATATTTTCATATCTTACCTCCTGTTTTGGCTTTTTTTATAGGTTTTTTAGCTTACAAATTTGTTTTTGAGTGGAAAAAATCCCATGGTTCTGCCATGTGGGCCGTTTTTTTTGTTTACTTTGGTGGAAGTTGGGGTTGGTTAGTTGGTTTTTTTAGGACGGGAAATTTTGGTGGAGAGAGCATGTTTTGGTCACAGCAAGGGATATCTACTCTCATAAATCCGCCGTTTGCGCTTTCTTTGATATTAATGCTTTTGGCTTTGATTTTTGCGAATTATGGAATTGCGCGCAATAACAAATTGAGTTTGTTTTTAGCTTCTATAATCTTTGGATTTTTAGTACAAATCAAAGCTTATTCCGGCTTGCTTGTTGTTTTTGGATTTGTAGTTTCTTCATTGTATATGGCATTTTTTAGTAGAAAATATTTTCTTTTGCCTTTTTCTTTTTTTTCTTTGGCAATTCTTTTTATTTTTTTGATTCCGTTTTTAGGAAAAGAATCGACTTTTATTTGGCAACCTTTTTGGTTTTTAGAGTCAATGGTGGCTTTATCAGACAGACTTGGATGGGATAAATATTATAGCGCTATGACAAATTACAGACTTAGCGGTGATTATTTAAAAGTAGCGCTTGCTTATGGCATTGCCTTTATTATTTTTTTTGTTGGGAATTCAGGGACTAGAATTTTGGGTGTTTGGGAAATTATGAAAAGTTTTAGAAATCTAACAAATATAGATTGGATTAGTGTCTTTGTTTTTAGCATTTTAATTGTAGGAACCGTAATACCCACTTTTTTTGTTCAGATTGGAACTCCTTGGAACAGCATTCAGTTTTTTTATTATTCGATTTTCTTTTTGGGGATATTATCTGGTATAGCCTTTAGTAATTTTTTAGAGAATGTAAGAGTTTTATTGATTAAAGTAATCTTGTCTATTGTTTTGATTTTTTTGACATTGCCAACTACCATTTTTGCGTTAAATCAATATTTGCCAGATAGACCCCCTGCCAAATTGTCTATTTATGAATTGGAAGCTCTTTCGTTTTTAGCATTGCAAGAAGATGGGGTGGTTTTAACATATCCTTTTGATAGACAAAAAGCGTACGATGCCATGAGCAACCCTCCAAGACCGCTTTATTTGTATGAATCTACGGCTTATGTGTCGGCTTTTTCAAAGAAACCAACTTTTTTGGAAGATGAAGTAAATCTTGACATAACTAATTTTAATTGGAGACAAAGAAGAAAAATGGTGGAAGATTTTTTGTTGGAAGACGAAGCTGACAAGGCGCAGAAATTTTTAAAAGATAATAACATAAAATACATTTATTGGATAAAAGGACAAAGAGCAAGGTTGGGAGAGTCGCAACTGGGAATATACAGAATTTTTGAAAACCAAGAAGTAGATATTTACAAAGTTAGTGAATAGCAGATAAGGTCTAAAATTTGATTGAGATTTAATCTTGTAGGCGTTGCTTAGGATATAATCTAACTATGGCTAAAATATCTGTGGTTATTAATACCTTAAACGAGGAAAAAAATTTGCCTAAGGTTTTTAAGTCAGTTAGAAATCTTGCCGATGAAGTTGTCGTTGTGGATATGGATTCGGAAGATAAAACATGCGAAATTGCCAAAAAATTTGGCGCAAAGGTTTATCGGCATCCTAGAACTAATTATGTTGAACCAGCGCGAAATTTTGCTATATCAAAAGTTACTCACGATTGGGTGTTGGTGCTTGACGCGGATGAAGAAATAGGTCCTAAATTATCAGATTTGCTTAGAAAGTTTAGCAATCAAAAGGAAATTGATTATTATAGGCTACCCAGGAAAAACATAATCTTTGGCAAATGGATTAAAAATTCAATGTGGTGGCCTGATTACAATATACGTTTTTTTAAAAAAGGTTGTGTTGTTTGGAAGAACGAAATACATTCGGTTCCTGATGCTTCTGGGAAAGGCAAAGATATTGAAGAAAATGAAAAATACGCAATAATTCATCACAATTATCAAACTATTGATCAATATTTGCAAAAAATGTTGCGTTACACATCTGCGCAAGCGAATGATTTGATAAAGAAAAATTACAATTTTTCTTGGAAAGACTTAATTAATAAGCCATCTATCGAGTTTATTAGAAGGTTTTATCAATCCAGTGGTTATAAAGATGGTTTGCATGGCTTGGCTTTGTCTTTGTTGCAGGCATTTTCAGAATTTATCGTTTATCTAAAAGTGTGGCAATATCAAAAGTTTAGGCAGGAGCAATTGTCACTTCAAGAGTTGGAGCAAGTTTTTAGAGAGGTTAAGAGTGAGAAAAATTATTGGCACGCAGATGCTTGTTTGAGAGAGGGCAAAGGCTTGGTTTATAGGATCAAAAGAAAGTTTAGGTTTTAGTAAAAGGTATGAGTTTGACCGTTTTTATTATTGTTCTTAATTGGAATAGATTTGAAGACACAAAAGAATGTCTGGAATCTCTGGCAAAAATTAATAAAGCAAATTTCTGTATCGAGGTTTTAGTGGTTGACAATTGTTCTAACAATATTGAGCTTGCGAAACTTGAAAATTTTGTGAGTTCTTTTAGATCTAGTGTTTTTAATTTGTCTCTTGTTAAAAACAAAAGAAATTTAGGTTTTGCCGGCGGCAATAATGTTGGTTTGCGAATGGCGGTTGAAAAATCTGCGGATTATATATTGGTTTTAAATAATGACACATATGTTGATAAAAATTTTTTGAAAAATTTGATTGATGTTGGGATGACGGATAAAAAAATTGGCGCTTTGTCTCCTAAGATTTACTTTGCCAAAGGATATGAATATCACAAAAACAGATACAAAAAAAAAGATTTAGGCAGAGTAATCTGGTATGCCGGTGGCGACATAGATTGGGATAATGTTTACGCTTCGAACCATGGAGTTGATCAAATGGATGTTGGACAATTTGACCAAGTCTGTAAAACAGATTTTGCAACTGGAGCCTGTGTTTTATATAAAACACAGGCTATTTTGGAATCTGGGTTTTTTGACGAAAGATATTTTTTGTATTTGGAAGACACAGATTTATCTTTGAGAATTCAAAAAAATGGCTTTAAATTGTTGTATGTGCCAAGCGCTGTTATTTGGCATAAGGTAGCTCAAAGCTCGCGTATTGGAAGCGATCTTAATGATTACTATATTACAAGAAACAGGCTTTTATTTGGGTTTAAATATGCCAATTTAAGAGCCAAATTTGCTCTTTTTAGAGAGTCTATGAAATTTTTGTTTTTTGGCAGAGAATGGCAACGTAGGGGAGTAATTGATTTTTATGCCGGTAATTTTGGCAAAGGTAGTTTTAAAGTTTGATTATCTTGAGTATGAAAAATGCGATTGTTAGAAGAAAAGCAAAAAAAGTCAACTTAAGTGTTATTGTGATTGCCAAAAATGAAGAGTTAAAAATATATGAATGTCTTAAATCTGCAAGTAAATATGCAGATGAGATTGTTTTAGTTGATAGCGGTTCAATGGATAAAACTGTTCAAATAGCAAAAGGTTTTTTCGCTAAAGTTTTGGAATTAAAAAACGGATCATATAGCGATTGGAGAAATGCTGGACTAAAGATAGCTTTGGGCAAGTGGATTTTTTATCTTGATGCGGATGAAAGATTAACTGATGATTTGGGTGAAGAAATATTAGGAATTATTAAATCCGAAGACAAATCGTTGCCAAAAGCGTATGCTGTGCCAAGAAGAAATTTTATTTTGGGCAAGGAGATGAGATATGGTGGGCAGTGGCCTGATTATCAAAAGAGATTTTTTCTTAAAAAAAGTTTGATTGGTTACAAAAATGATTTGCATGAAGAGCCTGTCTACAAAGGCGAACTTGGTTATCTTACAAATCCAATTATTCATTTAAAGCATGATAATTTAACTGATATGGTTACAAAAACTAACAAGTGGTCTTTGATAGAGGCAAAGATGTTATATGAAGCGAAACATCCTAAAATGGTTTGGTGGAGATTTTTGCGTATAATGTTTAGTGAGTTAATTTTTAGAATGATTGTCCAAAAAAGCTATAAAGATGGTATAGAAGGGATAATATATGCAATTTATCAAATGTGGAGCAAGTTTTTTACGTACGCTAAGCTTTGGGAGTTACAAATTGTTAATGAAAAAGTAAATGAAAGCCGCAATTTATAATCCTTATTTGGATACATTCGGTGGTGGAGAAAGATATAGTTTGTGTTTTGCAATAGCTTTAAACAAGCTAGGTTATAATGTAGATTTGTTTTGGCATGATACTTCCATCAAAGACAAACTAGAGTCTCGATTTGGACTTTCTCTAAAGAAAATCAATATTGTTCACGATATAAGAAAAGGTAACGGATACGATTTGTGTTTTTGGGTATCTGATGGGAGCATACCTCTTATGAGCGCAAGGAGAAATTTTATTCATTTTCAGGTGCCGTTTAAGGGTGTTGATGGCAGATCTTTGATTAATAAAATGAAGCTTTTTAGGGTGAAAGAAGTAATTTGTAATTCAAATTTTACAAAAAGCGTGATTGACAATGAATACGGAATTAACAGCATAGTTTTGTATCCACCAGTCTCAGTTTCTGATCTTAAGGCATCTAAAACTAAAGAAAATATTATTCTTTCTGTTGGTAGATTTTCCCAGCTTGCTCAGGCAAAGCGTCAAGATGTTTTGGTATCCGCTTTTAAGAAATTGTATGTAAAACATAAAGAGTTTCAAAACTTTAAACTAATTTTAATTGGGGGTGCTGATATTGGCGCTGATAAATATGTGAAAAATCTTATTCGATTGTCAGAAGGATTTCCAATTGAAATTTATACAAGCGTTGATTATGAGATAGTAAAAAATTATTATACCAAAGCCAAGATATTTTGGACAGCTTCTGGGTTTGGAGTTGATGAGATTAAATATCCTCAAAAAGTTGAGCATTTTGGCATTTCATTGGTAGAGGCTATGGCTTCAGGTACTGTTGTTTTTGCATATAATGCTGGGGGGCATAAGGAAATAGTTAGTGATGGCGTAGATGGATTTTTATGGAGAGAACAATCACAGTTGGTAAAAAAGACTGCAGAAATTTTTTCCAATGTTAATTTGCAAAAACAAGTTTCAAAAAATGCAACTAAAAAAGCCAAACAATTTTCGTTGGAGGTTTTTTTTAAGAAAGTGAAAGAGATTGTATGAAGTTTTCAAATTGGCTTTGTTTTTTTTATATATTTTTAATCTCAGCAATATTTTTTCACCCTTACTTTTTGAATGGTAAAGTTCCATTGCCTGTCGATGCTTTGGTTGGGGCGCATATCCCTTGGACGGAAATATCTTGGGATGATTATCCAACTGGTATCCCAATAAAAAATTTGGAGAAAACCGATGCTTTTTCTCAATTCTATCCTTGGAGGCAACTTGTGGGAGAATTTTGGAGAAACGGATCTGTCCCTTTATGGAATCATTATATGTTTTCTGGAAGTCCATTTTTGGCAACACTACATTCGGCTGTGCTTTATCCTCTTAATGTTTTTTACCTTTTTTTAAATGATATTGATGCTTGGAGCTTGCTTGTATATTCACAAGTTTTATTGTCGGGTGTTTTTACATATTTGTTTTTAAAGAAATTAAATTTATCACAGTTGGCATCTTTATTTGGGGCAATTGCTTTTTCTTACAGTGGTTATATGATTGCTTGGTTGGAATTTGCAACTGGTGGCCACGCTGGTTTATGGTTGCCTTTTTTGCTTTGGTGCTTGCATAAATATTCAAATAGACAAAACTTCTTGTACATATTTTTAATCTCAATAGGTTTTTTCTTTGTTTACACTGCTGGTGATTTTCAAGTGCCGTTATACATAACTGTCATTTATTTTACTTACGCTTTTTATTTGTTTCATGAGAAGATCAAGATTCTCATCAAGGCGATACTTGGACAAATTTTCGGTGTATTTTTATCTTTGCCACAACTTTTGCCAACTTTGGAATTGTATTTAAGTTCAATACGTCGCGACGACCCTTATATTGTTGAGTATTTTTATGGAATTATGCATTGGCACAAAATCACAAACTTTATATGGCCGGATTTTTATGGAAACGTTGTCACCGGAAATTATTGGGGCAAATTTGGTTTTCATGAATATATGGCTTTTTTTGGTGTTACAGCTCTTGTGTTTTTAATTTTTGGTTTTATTAAAAGAAGCAAAACAAGATCTGAAAAATATTTTAAAATTGGTATTTTGTTTTCTTTAATAATGCTTTTCCCCACACCCTTGGCATATCTGCCGTACATTTTGAATATCCCGGGATTAGGCACAAGCTCCGCAAGCAGAATACTATTTGTTGTTGGTTTTTTTGCTGCTACTTTATCGGCATTGAGATTTGATGAAGTAAAAGGCAGTTCGAATTTAATATTAAAAATTTGTTTGGTTTTGTTGTTGATTACTGCAGGGATTGGAATTTTCATTTATTTTACTCCATATATTTCAGTCTATGGTATTAATCTCTTCCCTAATGATCAAAATAAAATGCAGGTTTCTCTAAAAAATATGATTCCTGCTACGTTGGTACTGATTTTTATGGTTTTTGTAATTTATACAGCCAAGAGATTTAATAAATTGAATTACGCAAGATATATACTTTTATTTTTGTTAACATTTGAAATGGTTTGGTATGCAAACAAAAATACGCCTTTTTCTCAAAGAGAGTTTGTTTTTCCTGAAACTAGGATAATTTCTTTTTTAAAACAACACTCAGAAAAAGAGCAATTTAGAATTGCGGGAGGAATTCCTTTAAATCTCTTCATGCCTTTTCGTATTCAGTCGGTAGAAGGTTATGATTCAATTTATCCAGAAATTAATAGCAAATGGTATTCTGTTGTAAACAAGGGGGACTTATCTGCGTTGAGTGGACGTTATGGATTGGTGCATAATTTTTCTTCCCCGCTTTTGGCATATTCAAATCTGAAGTATATTATTGATTATCCCAAAAATAGACTGGGTGGAATTGATGTTAATGGTTATTTGTACAACGGCAATAACATTGAAAATTATAAAAAAGTTTTTGATGAAGGGAGAATATCTGTGTATGAATACCTTTTCTATTTGCCTAGAGTTTGGTTGTCTAATCAGGTGTTTTTTGTAAGTGATCAAAAAGAATTAATACAAAAAATGCTAACAACAAAAGGTAAATATATATTTTTAGAGGAAAAGTTGGTAGTTTCATCAAATGAAGAGCCTGAATATAAAGTTACAAATTATTTGCTTGGTAAGAACAAAATATCTTTTGAAATTGAAACTTCAATAGATTCGTATGTTTTTCACTCGGTTAGCTATGATGACAGTTGGAAATTATATGTTAACGGTTTGCCGGCTAAAATATTTAAAGCAAATCTAATTTTTCAGTCTTTTTATGTGAATGCTGGCACAAATAAAATAGAGATGTTTTATAAGCCAAAAACATTTTATTATTCTCTCTGGATTAGTCTTGCCACTTTTTTGTTTTTATCTTTTTTTACAATTTATAGCAATTATCGCAAAGAAAAATGAATAAAAACTCGGTATCAGTTATTATCCCTAACTATAATGGTAAGCATTTGTTAAAAAAGCATTTGCCTTCAGTGATAAAAGCTAGCAAAAATAATTTAAATATGATTAAGGAGATAATTGTTGTAGATGACTGTTCAACTGATGATAGTGTCGCATACATTAAAGAAAAATATCCGCAAGTGAAAATTTTTCGTCATTCAAAGAATCGCGGTTTTTCTTTTGCTGTTAATACTGGAGTTAAAAATTCACGTTGCAGTCTGGTTGTCTTGCTTAACAATGATGTTAGTGTGAGCGAAAATTTTGTATTTCCAACCTTGAAACATTTTGAAGATATTTCCGTTTTTGGTGTATCTTTTCATGAAAGAGGTTACGGGCCTGCTATTGGGAGTTTTGAAAATGGTTATTTTGTTCACAAAGGTTTGGATGAATTGAAAGAAACCACAAAAACTATGTGGGTTAGCGGAGGTTCTGGTGTTTTTAGAAGAAGTTATTATCTAAAACTTTCAGGTATGGATGCTAATCTGTTTAGTCCTTTTTACTGGGAAGATGTTGATTTGAGCTATCGCGCTTGGAAGAGAGGTTATAAATGTTTGTGGGAACCAAAAGCTATTGTTTCACATATTCACGAAGGCACAACAAGAGCCATTGATAAAAAATTTAAAATGAGGATTCAAGAAAGGAATCATCTTATTTTTATGTGGAAGAATATTACTTCGAAAAGTCTGATGAAAAAGCATATTTTTGGTTTAATCAATAGGTCTTTGTTGCATCCAGGATATATTGTTGTAGTTATTATGGCGCTTACAAAAATTGGTTTAATTGCGAGTTTTAGAAGAAAAGAAAAAAAACACATTAAGTTATCAGATGAGGCAGTTTTGGCAATGTTTAGTTGATTAAAGTATGGATAAAGAGATAGATGTTTCTGTTATTGTTGTAAGTTACAATACCAAAAATTACACTTTGTCGTGTGTTAAATCAGTTTTTCGTTCAAAGACTAAAAAGAAGATTGAGGTAATAGTTGTTGACAACGCTTCTTGCGATGGCACTTGCCAAAGCTTGCAAAAATTTGGAAGTAAGTTGAAACTGATAAAAAATAATAAAAATTTGGGTTTTGCAAAAGCTAATAATCAAGGTATAAAAATAGCAAAGGGAAAGTATTTATTTTTGCTTAATTCTGATGCTGAAATTAGCGATTATGTCATTGATCGCTTGATTGATTTTGCCGATTTTCATCCTAATGTTGGAGTTGTGGTTCCGCGCCTTTTAAATTCAGATGGTTCAGTTCAAAAGTCTGTGTTCAAATTACCAACATTAAGTGGTGCCATTTTAGAATATTGGTTTAACATGAAAGGAAATTATGGGCAATATGTTCCCAAAGGCAAGGCTCCTGTTGAAATTGAGAGTGCTGTTATGGCCGCTTTTCTTATTACTCCTATTGCCAGAAGATATGCGCCATTTTTGAATGAAAAATATTTTATGTATTTTGAGGATCTTGATTATTGTAGAAAGATTAGAAATTTTGGTTTATCTATATATTACTTGCCATATGTCAAAGTTGTTCATCATCTAGGCAAAAGCGGTTATGGTTATAATCAATGGAGAAGACTTGTTCCATCCAGTAAAATTTATCATGGCGCTTTAAAGCATTATCTTATTTGGTTTGTCATGAAAACCAATCAGCTGGTTAAAAAAATTTACAATGTTTAATAGGAAAAAAATATTTTTGTTTTTTATTTTGTTTATTGCTTCATTTTTAAGACTTTGGAAATTAGATGAAGTGCCTGTTTCTATGTTTGGAGATGAATTGGATGTGGGGTATCACGCTTATTCGATCTTGAAAACAGGCAAAGATTACTCAGGAAATTTTATGCCACTTCATTTTCAGTCTCTGGCAGAATGGAGGACGCCTCTTTATTTGTATGCATCAGTTCCAACAGTGGCTATATTTGGAATTAGCCCTTATGGAGTGAGATTGCCAGCCGCAATTTTTGGGATTCTAACTATTTTAGGGATTTATCTTCTCGCAAAACAAGTATTTAACAAAGATTATTTTGGTTTGATTGTCGCTTTTGTTCTTGCCTTGTCTCCATGGCATATTCAGTACTCACGAGCTGGTTTTGAAGTTACAATGTTGCTTTTTTTTCTTGTTTTTGGATTGTATTTTTTCTTTTATTCGGTCAGAAATGGTGGCAAATTTTTTTGGCTTTCTGTTTCTTTGCTTACTTTAACTCCTCTCATTTACAGCACTGCTAAATTTTTTACTCCTTTTCTTATGTTTTTTCTCTTTTTATTCTGGTTTAGGGAAATTTTTAAATTTTCAAAAAAAGAAATTTTCAGCGCGTTAATTTTCCTGATATTTTTAGGTTTGCCAACATTTTATTCAACATTTTTTGGTGGTGGAACACAGAGATTTTCTTACATAAGTATTTTCACAGACCCGACAAAAGAGTCAGAAATTGGTACCGCTAGAATGTTGGATGCTTACGACAGAAATGAATTGGTAGAAGGATTGCAACCTTCTTTTGCTGATAAGTTTTATCATAATAAGTTTTTTTTATGGATTTCTTTGATTTTTGATAATTTATTAAAGTCATTCTCTACAGAATTTCTTTTTATATCTGGCGATCCCAATTTGAGGCATTCTATAAAACAAATGGGTCAGTTTTATCAAGTAGATTTTATTTTGTTGATTTTTGGTATTGTGTTTTTCTTTGCTTCTAAAAATATTACTAAGAGGCATAAATATTTTATTGTTTTTATGCTAATTTTTGGCGCTTTGCCAGCTTCGCTTACTCGTGATGGAGGGAATCATGCCACTCGTCTTATTACTATTTTAGTTCCTTTGGTGTTTCTAATTTCATTTGGTATTTACTATCTGTTTTCAATTCAGAATTTCAAATTAAAGATTTTTTTAACTGGTTCTTATTTTGTAATTTTTTTGGCAAATTTTATTTTTTACAGTCATTATTATTGGGTACATAACAAATATGATTCAGAGAGGTGGTGGCATTATGGTTTTAGAGAAGCTATTACTTCACTTAAAAACTATGAAAAAAATTATGACAAGATAATTATTAGCATGTATGGTGAACCTGCTTGGATATTTTTTGCCGCTTTGTATCCTTATGATCCTTTCTGGTGGCATAAAGGTTATCCATTTAAAAAAGCTGATATAACTGGATTTGGTGAAGTTGGTTTTATTGACAGATACTATTTTGGAAGTCCTCAAAATGCCGGTCTTTATGATTGGGGGAAAGTGTTGCCATCTAAAAGCATTTATTTGGCAACAGAAAAAGAAGTAAAAGTGAATTTAATACAAGAACCAGAAAGGACTCCTGGTGATCTTGTTTTGCTTGACGCAATAGCTTATCCATCAGGAGAACCCGCTTTTTATTTGTTTGCGAAAGAATGAATAGGTTTTTAACAACTGATAAAACATGCATCTTTTTTGTCTTTATAATTTCTTTTGTGATTAGAATTCCCTTTCTATTTTTTTCCAACTCTCATCCCGATATATTTACATTTAGTGAATGGTCTTTGTCTTTAATAAGGCACAAGTGGAGTTATTTTTACGATATTGAGAATTCTGATTATCTTCCCGGTTACTTGTATGCGCTTTGGTTTATTGGCAAGTTGTACTATTTTATTAACACCAAACTTTTTTATATTGATTTGGAGTTTGTTTATAAATTGCCATCGTTTTTTACCGATATAGCAAACAGTGTTTTGATATATTTAATCTCAAGCAAATTGGTTGATAGAGCAAAAGCTTTTATGGTTTCAGCTTTTTATGCGTTTTATCCCGGATTTTTGATGAATTCTGTAATTTGGGGGCAAGTTGACAGCATAGTTGCTTTCTTTTTGATTAGTGCAATTTATTTGTTTTTGTGTAAAAAATATTTGCTTTCAGGAATTTTTTTGGGTTTGGGACAATCAATAAAACCAGTAATTATCTTGATCTTGCCTTTTTTCGCTTACTATTTACTGCGAAGGTATGGATTTAATAAAGTTTTTGTTTTTCTTTTGACATTCGCATTAATGTTTTTGCTTACTTTTGTGCCGTTTGCGAAGGGGAACTTTATTGATTTTGTGATTGAGAGAAACTTGTATACAGCTAATTTTTGGCAATATACAACTTTAAACATGTTTAATTTTTGGCTTGTGATTACAAATGTCTTTCATGGCGGTTTCAATTATGTCTCAGATAAAGAGCAGATTTGGGGTATGACATATCACAATATTGGCTTGCTACTTTTTATTTTTGTATATTCATTTGCATTCATTAGATATATCCTCTTGTTTAAAAACAATATTGGGATATTCGATGCGCATAGAATGTTAATTTTTTATGGATCTATAATCTTTTTGGCTTTGCCAATGTTTATGACTAGAATGCATGAGAGACATCCTTACTATGGTTTTGTGTTGCTTCTTTTGGCAACACCTTTTATTAAAGGACTAAAAAGATTTAGTGTTTATATTTTATTTCTGATTTATTTTGTTAATTTGATTTATTCATATAAATTTGCTTCGTATGCCAATAACTCTTGGGTCAACATGATGGTTTTTGCTTTGTCTATTTTAAACATAATAAACTATTTTTTGGTTTTTAAGTTTTTAATTCGATTTAACAAATAAGGTTTGAGATTAAAGAAAAATATTGTCAAATTTTTATATATGCGAATTTTAACTATTTTATTGTCGGAGACAAAATAAATTAATAGTTTTTTTAATCAAAGTTTTTACATGAAGCCTTTACATGTCATATTTTTATTCTCTCTTATATTAAGGTTATCATTTGTTTTTATTGGATACCATGGTGATCTCAATAATCAAATTTCATGGGGTATAGAAGTTTATGAAAACGGAATTTTGAATTTCTACGAAAGAGATAGTTGGCAATACTCTGCCCCCAATCAGCCACCTCTAACTATTTTAATGCTTGGAGGTTTGGTTTTCTTATGGAATTTTTTTAAAGATACTTTTTGGTATTTAAACAATTCTTTTGGTTTTTTTCCATCCACTATTATTTGG
Organism: Patescibacteria group bacterium; assembly: GCA_026416845.1. Lineage (GTDB taxonomy): Bacteria > Patescibacteriota > Microgenomatia > UBA8517 > UBA8517 > JANWVB01. The sequence continues at coordinate 133,672 of JAOAEL010000001.1, read as the reverse complement.
TTTTGGGAAGACAAAGGTATGGTTTTACTTATGAAACTTCCCTCTATAATTGCGGACATTGCAATTGGAGCAATTATTTATAAGTATTTAATTTTTAAAAATTTTAGCCGAAGAAAAGCTTTATTAATTTGTTTTGTTTGGTTATTAAATCCTGTAATCTGGTATAACTCTTCGGTGTGGGGGCAGACCGATTCTGTTGTCAATTTGTTGGGTATTTTATCGGTATTTACTTTATTGCAAAAAAGAATAACAATTGCGTTTTTGTTTTATACCCTGTCAGTTCTTTTTAAAGGTTCGCTTTTATATTTTGCTCCTGTGTTGTTTATTGTTGCGATCTTTCAAAAGCACAAAATATTCTACTGGCTTAGAGCGTTATTTGTATGCGCTTTTGTTGTATTGCTAACTTGTGTTTGGTTTTATCCTAAGATTGATGTTTTCATCTGGTTTTTGCGAATTTACACTCAGCGTTTTATTCCGGGAGAAATAGGTTATCTAAGCGCGAACGCCTTTAATTTTTGGTGGATAGTTGATTCAGGGGAAACACTCGATTCTATAACTTATTTCGGCTTGCCTGCGCGAATTTGGGGATTTGTCATTCCTGTTTGGGCAGTAATTTATTTTATGTACAAATTAAAAAATGACTTTTCAGATAAAAAATTATTTTCAGCTCTTGCGGTAATTTCATTTACCGTTTTTTTGTTCATGACAAGAATTCACGAAAGGTATCTTTATCCATTTTTTCCTTATGCCACCCTTTTATTGGCGTTTATTCCTAAAATTTGGATTTTATATTTTTTGGTTTCCGCTGTTCATCTTTTGAATTTATATCACTTGTTTTGGTCGCCCTCACTGCCTTTTTTGGAAAATGTTCTTAGCAATTATCATTTCAAGTTAATTTTAAGTTTTGCGAATATTCTTTTGTATGTTTTTGTTTTTAAATCGGTTACCAAGCAGAAGGTATAATTGAGATATGGATAAATATATTTTGTTAGCCATTTTGTCATTGGCAGTTTTGCTTCGAGTTCTGTTTATTCATCAATATCCAAATGGATTTACTCCGGATGAAGCTTCTTTTGGTTATGATGCATATTCAATACTTCACACAGGGCGCGATCAGTGGGGAAGATTTTTGCCTTTGGTTTTGGAGTCATTTGGAGATTTTAAAGCGCCACTTTATGCATATTTGCTTGTGCCTTTTGTTGCTTTTTTTGGTCTTGAGGTTTGGGTTGTGAGATTGCCTAATGCTTTGCTTTCAGTTTTTGCGGTTCTTGTAACTTACTTTTTGATTAAACATATTAGGATGAATTATTTGAAATCTCATAATTTAGATAAATTTAAGGTGGAACTTTTAGCTTCTTTTTTACTTGCTGTTTCCCCTTGGCACGTTCAACTATCAAGAGGCGCTTTTGAGGCAAATTTAACTTCGTTTTTTATGCCTCTTGGAATACTTTTGTTTCTTAAGGGTTTGGAAAATTATAAATTTTTGTTATTGAGCGCTTTTGTTTTTGGGCTTAATTTATTTACTTATCATGCGGCTAGATTTGTTACACCAATTGTGGTTGGAATTTTAGTGATGTTTTTTTTAAAAAAGCTTATAAAAGTTAATCTTAAATATTTGATAGTTTCGTTGGCAGTTTTTGCGATATTTTTTTTAGTGGTTGTTTCAACTTTTTTCCAAGGTGGATTAAAGAGAGCTCAGGATGTAAGCATTTTTAGAGGAGCTTTGGAAGCGCAAGCCGAAGCAAGACTCAAAGCTATACAAAGTGGATTAGACCCTACTTTGGCTAAAATTACAAACAACAAATACTTGGTTGTCGCGCGTAGATTCAAAGATAATTATATCAAATATTTTTCAAAAGAATTTTTGGTTACAAGAGGACCGGGGGAAGCTACTTATGGCATGGTGCCAGGCATTGGAGTTGTTTATTTTATTGAAGTGGTTGCTTTAATTTTTTTTGTTTTTTTTGCTATTTTGTCAAAAAATAAAATGCTGATTTTTATTTTGATTTTTTTATTGATAGCTGTTTTGCCAGCGGCGTTGACCATGGGAGTTGGATACGCGGCAAACAGAGCGGCGACAATGTTGCCTTTCATTCATGTAGCGTCTGCTTTAGGATTTGCTTATTTTGTTTCTTTGATTAAAAAAATTAATAATTTGAGATATGCAGTTAATCTTTCTGTTTTTATTTTAATTTTATTTGTTTTTTACCAGTTGGGTTTATCAATTCAGACTTATTTGGGCAATCAAAATGATTTGGTTGCAAAAGCTATGTTATATGGGAGAATTGAATTATTTGAATATCTTAATTCAAGCATATCAGCTAATAAAGTAGTAATTAGTAGGAGATTATCTGAACCTCATATTTATCTTGCTTTTGTTAATAAAATCGATCCCTTGATATATCAAAAAAATGCTAAAGATTGGGTTAGATATCGTGAAGAGGGCTTAACTTTTTTGGATCAGATGTACAAATACTCTCTTGGCAAATACACTTTTCAAGCAATAGAAAGTTCTGATTTTAATGAATTGTCAAACGGGGAAATTTTGGTTGTTTTACCTGAAGAAATGTTGCCAAATGTCAATTTAGCTTATGAAACTATAAATTATCCCTCAGGCGAGATCGCATTTTTTATTGTTAGAACTTTATGAGTAAATTATTAAAAAATTCAAAATTAATAATTCTTTTCATTTTCATTTTTGCTTTTGTTTTGCGTTTTTGGAATATAGAAAAAATTCCGCCTTCTCTCAATTGGGACGAAATCTCGCATGGTTATAATGCTTATTCGATTTTAAAAACTGCTAAAGACGAGTGGGGAGAGTTTATGCCTTTGATTTTTAGAGCTTATGGAGATTACAAACTTCCTGTTTATATATATTTTACAGCGCCTTCAATCGCGGTTTTTGGACTTAATGAATTAGGAGTGAGGTTTGTTTCTATTTTGTTTGGTTCTCTTGCGGTTTTATTTACCTACTTTTTGTCTAAAGAGATTTTCAAGGATAAAAAAAATAAAGAATTTATAGCAATTTTGGCTACTTTCTTTGTCGCAATCGAGCCATGGACGTTTTTTATTTCCAGAGGAGCTTTTGAAGCTAATTTGGCATTTTCGTTTGTGGTGTTGGGTATTTTACTTTTTTTCAAATCTTTTCAAAATGCTTTATTCTTGTCTTTCTCTTTTTTCTTTTTGTCTTTGTCAACTTGGACATATAACTCAGCTAGGGTTTTTGTGCCCCCTATTTTGGTATTTATGTTTTTAATTTACAGAAAGAACTTGATTTATATTTCAAAGACAGAAAAATCGAAATTTTTTATTAGTGTTGCAATATTAGTTTTTATGATTATTCCAATGTTTGTGCAATTAATTACTCCAGTTGGACAAGCAAGGTATTCGAAAGTGTCAATTATCGATGAAGGAGCGATAAATGAAATAAATGAATTAAGGAGAGTTTCTGAATACCCTGATTTTATTGATCGGATTTTGTACAACAAGGGGACTTACTTAGTTTGGCGATTCGCACAGAATTTGCTATCTCATTTTGAAGTTTCTTATCTTTTTACAAACGGAGGATCTCATTATCAATTTAGCGTTCCCGGGTATGGTTTATTAAATAAAGCAAACATTGTATTTTTCTATTTAGGTTTGGTTTTTGTGATTTTTTCAAAATTAAAAAACAAATATTTAATTATATTCTGGCTTATTTCGGGCGCATTTGCTTCTAGCTTGACCAGAGAATCGCCTCATGTGTTAAGAAGCGTTACCATGTTGCCAGTGCCTATGATTATAACTTCTTATGGATTAGTCAGTTCTTACTTTTTTCTAAAAGAAAAATTAATTTTGTTTAAAAAATATAAAGTTGTTTTTGTTGTATTTTATATTCTCACTTTTTGGACATTTGCCGAAGAATATTTAAGAAATTATTTTAGCCAGTATGCTTTGCGTTATTCGCAAGCTTGGCAATATGGGTACAAACAAGCGCTTGATTATGTAAAGCGAAATTATTCCAACTACGATCGAATTGTTTTTACTAAAAAGTACGGAGAGCCTCATATGTTTGTTTTGTTTTACTTGAAATGGGACCCGGCCAAATATATTCAAGATCAAAATCTTAATAGGTTTTTTCAATCAAACTGGTGGTGGGTGGATGGTTTTGACAAATTTGTTTTTGTAAATGACTGGCAAATAAATGAAAAAATTGAATCAAATATTTTTGTAACTGAAAGCAAGAAAGAAATAGACTGTAGTTTAGTTAAATGTTTGCTTTTTAGTTCTCATGAAATTGGCGCTGTGAATTGGAATAAAATTGATCAAATAAAGTTTTTAGATGGCTCGGTTGCGTTTGAAATTTATGAAAATTAATTGTTCATTTGAGAAAATTGACAAACTTGTTTTAATTGTAGTTATTTTCATTGCAAGTTTATTAAGAATTTATAATTTGAGCACGAATCCTCCTTCGCTTACCCCCGATGAAGCGGCTCTTGGCTATAACGCTTATTCAATTTTGAAAACCGGAAAAGATGAACATGGAAAATTTTTGCCACTAATCATTGAATCTTTTGGAGATTACAAGCCTGCATTATATGTTTATTTTGTTATTCCTTTTGTTTTTTTTCTTGGCTTGACTGAGTTAAGTGTGCGTCTGCCTAGCGCTATTGCTGGCATTTTTGCGATTTTTTTGATTTACAAAATATTAAAAGAATTTTTTGATAATCTTAAAAATCAGGAAAAAAATCAGAAATTGTCTAAGATTTATTATTTTGCGCCTTTGGTTGCAAGTTTTTTATTGGCTGTTAGTCCTTGGCACATCGCCTTTTCTCGTGGAGGATGGGAAGCAAATGTTTCTTTGACCATTACGTTGTTTGGAATATTAATGTTTATAAGAGGTGTAAAAAATTACAAGTGTTTAATATTTTCATTTTTTGCGTTTGCCTTGACATTGCTTACATATCAAGGAGCGAAATTATCTTCATTGATTGTATTTTTTGTTCTTGTTTTGGTTTTTTATCAGGAGTTGCTTAAGGATTTTAGAGGCAAGATTTTCTATCTTTTGGTTTCTTTTATTGTTTCATTTATAGTAATTTTTCCTGTTTTGTTAAGTTTTAGGGCAGGCGAAGCTGGAAGATTGGAAGTTTTTAGTGTTTTTTCTTACCCAAGATCTGAAGAATACATTAATCAGTTTTTGCAAAGAGCTAATGAGCAAAAAGGCGATTTGCAGTACTATCTTTTTCATAATGAAGCTCTGAATTTTGCAAGGGGCATTTTAGGAAGGTGGTTTAATCATTTCTCGGGGAGATTTTTGTTTTTTGAAGGGGATTGGCAAAATCCGCGCCATTTACCGCCCAATCATGGAGTTTTGCTTTTTGCGGATGTTCTTTTTCTTGTTCTTGGTTTTTATTCTTTATTTAAAATAAACAGTTTAAAACTTAGCGTGTTTGTTGTATCTTGGTTGATTATTTCCCCATTGCCAGCGGTTTTGTCTCGCGATCAAGTGCATGCAGTGAGGTCTTTGAATATGTTAATACCCTTGACAATTATTTGCGCTTTTGGGTTTATTTATTTTGTTGATTTTTTGGACAAATCTAAAAATTGGTTGATAAGAAGCTCTTTATTTGGGTTTCTTTTCACTTCTTATTTAGTTAGTTTTATTTACTTTATTGACGCGTATTTTATCCATCAGCCAATTCATAATGCCAAGCATTGGCAATTTGGTTACAAACAAGTAGTTCAATCATTAAAACTTTATATTGAATCTGAGAACAAGATTATATTTCAGCAATCTTATGCTCAACCTTATATTTACTATTTATTCTATAGCCAATACGATCCTCGTAAATTACAAGCAAGAAAATTAGAAAGATATAAAGAAAACAGACATGACGTTTCATTGGTTAAATCAATTGACAGTATTTATTTTGAAAACTTTAGTTGGCCTAAACATGCAGAAGAAGGGTCAATAATAGTTGGAAATGAGATCTCTATACCTTCTGATTTTGACAAATGGAGCGGATATGAACTTGTGAGTAGGATAAAAAATCTTGATGGGTCAATTGCGTTTACTGTTGTAAAAGTTAAATAGGCATAAGAAGATGAAAAAAAGTTTATTTTTTTTGATAATTTTTATAGCTTTTACATTGCGTTTTTGGAATCTAGGTGGATATCCGGCGTTGAACGCGGATGAAGCGGCTCTTGGCTATAACGCTTATTCTTTAATTAAAACTGGCAAAGACGAACACGCAAATCCATTTCCTATTCATTTTCAATCATTTAATGATTATAAACCAGGTTTTTATGTGTATTTGGCAATTCCATTTGTTTGGTTGTTTGGGTTAAATGAATGGGCGGTAAGAATTCCGGGAGCTTTGGCGGGTGTTGGCACGGTGATAATTTTGTATTGGTTGATTCATGTATCATTTCCCAATTGCAGAAAATTTTCAATTTTGAATTTTCAGTTTTCGCTTCCAGAACTGTCCGCTTTTTTGCTTGCTATTTCTCCTTGGCATATTCATTTTTCGCGTGGCGCTTGGGAAGTCAATGTCGCCACTTTTTTTATTATTCTTGGTGTTTACTTCTTCTTGGTTTACATGAAGAAAGAATTTAATGACGCAAACTTGTTTAGATTTAAATTTTTGTTATTTTCTCTCATTTGTTTTGTTTTGTCTTTGTACACCTATCATGCCTCAAGGGTGATAGTCCCTCTTTTGGTTTTTGGTTTGGCAATTTTTTTTAGAAAAATATTAATGCTTTATTGGAAAAAACTGATATTTCCTTTTGCTTTGTCAGTGTTTTTGCTGATTCCTTTAATAATTGATTTTTTTGGTCCTGCCGGAATTTCCAGAGCTTCTGGTGTTGGAATCTTTGCTGATCCGGGTCCAATAGCAAGAGTTAACGAACAAAGAGGAGAACATTTTCACCCAAATAGTTTTTGGGCAATGAGTTTTCACAATAAGTATGTGAATTATTTTTTGGCTTTTCTGCAAAATTATGTTGATCATTTTCATGGAGAGTTTTTGTTTTTGTCAGGAGATGATATACAAAGAAACAAGGTTCCCGAGACTGGTTTGTTGTATGGATTTGAGCTTTTGTTTATTATTATTGGTCTTTTGCAAATAGTTAACGCCAAATCAATCTTTAGTCTTTCTCGTAACAAAAATCTAGGGATTATTTTATGTTGGCTTGTCGTTTCTCCTTTTGCGGCCGCACTTACATTTCAATCCCCTCATGCTTTAAGAGCACAAAATATGGTTGTGCCTTTAACGATAATTAGTTCTATAGGATTTTATTCAATAGTCAATTGGATTTATGAGAATAAGAACAAAATTTACTTTGGTTTTGGTTGTTTGCTTCTGATTTGTGTTTTGTGTTGGAGCCTGTTTCGTTATTTGCACATGTATTATAAACATATGTCTTATGAATATCCTTATTCTTCTCAATATGGGGTAAAAGAACTGGTTGATTATTTAAGAGAAAATCACAAAGACAAAAAAATAGTTATTACAAATTTTTACGACCAGCCTTATATTTTATTTTTGTTTTACTTAAAGTATGATCCATATGTTTTTCAAAATAATCACGATCTTACTCCAAGAGATAATTTTGGGTTTTCCACTGTTTCTGCTTTTGATCGTTTTATCTTTGAACCAATTGATTTTTATAAAACTGCTTTAGAATATCCTGATAGTATTATCATTGGCAGTCCTAAGGAAATTCCTTCCGAAGCTAACATAATAAAAAGAATTTATGGTTCAAACAATTTTTTGTATTTTTTAGTTGTGGCAAATTAGGCAGTTATTTTTTTACCTGAATCTAAAATGAAAGTTGCGATCATTGGTGCTGGTTTTGGCGGGTTGGCTTGCGCTTACGAATTGGCTAAAAATGGTGTTGAAGTGGTTGTATTTGAAGCAGAAGACAAGCCGGGTGGTTTGGCACTTGGTTTTAAAGAGAAAAATTGGAACTGGACGCTTGAATATCATTATCATCATTGGTTTAGGTCTGATAACGCTGCGCTTAATTTAGCTCAAGATATAGGGCATCGGGTTTTTTTTATAAGGCCTAAAACCTCGACTTATTACAATGGGAAAATTTATCAAATAGATTCGCCGTTTACTTTGATGCGGTTTAACCAATTACCTTTGCTTGACCGAGTAAAGACTGCCTTTATGCTTTCTTATCTTAAGCTTTCTCCATTCTGGAGGAATTTAGAAGGAAGAACAGCATATGATTTTATTGTGCAAACTGCCGGAATTAATTCTTGGAATGTTTTGTGGGGTCCACTTTTTATTGGAAAATTTGGCAACTATGCAAAATTGATTTCAGCTACTTGGTTTTGGGCGAGAATTCATAAAAGAAGCGCCAGTTTAGGGTATCCAGAAGGAGGCTTTTTGAATTTTGCTTACAATTTGCAAAAACATATGACACAAAAGTATGAAGTCTCAATTAATTATAAAAGTAAGGTGATTCAAATAAAAAAACGAGAAAGAGGCTTGATTTTAGAAACTTCAGACGGCTCATCTTATGTGTTTGATAAAGTTGTTTGTACTTTACCAAATGCTTATTTTGTTAAAATTGTTGAAGGATTGCCAAGTTCATATGTAAAGAAATTCACAAAGTCAAGAAGTTTGGGGGCTATTAATCTTGTTTTAAGACTAAACAAGTCTTTTTTGGAAGATAATACTTATTGGTTAAATATAAACGATTTATCAATGCCTTTTCTGGCGATTGTGCAACACACCAACTTTATGGACAAAAAAAATTATGGCAATGAACATATTGTTTATATAGGCAATTATTTACCGGATGATCATGTTTATTTTAATAAATCGGCCGAGGAATTAATAGCCGAATTTTTGCCGCATTTGAAAAAGATAAATCAAGGTTTTTCAAAGAGTTGGATAAAAAAGGCATATGTTTTTAAAGCAAAATTTGCTCAGCCTATTGTTTCTGTTAATTATTCTAAATTTATTCCTTCGTTTGAAACTCCGATTGCCGGAGTTTATTTGTGCAATATGCAACAGGTTTATCCATACGACAGAGGCACTAATTATGCGATAGAATTAGGTATAAAAGTTGCAAGGCTCATACTAAAAAATGGGAAAAAGAAAAACTAAGCTCTCTGTGACTTTGGCTACCAAAAACGAGGAAGCAAATATTGCAAGATGCCTTAATTCTGTCAAAGATATTGCTGATGAGATAGTGATTTTCGATGAACATTCCAACGATGATACAGTTAAAATAGCAAAATCTTTTGGCGCAAAAGTTTTTGATACTGATCATGAACCTATCTTTCATATAACCAAAGAAAAAGCAAACAAAAAGGCTTGTGGAGATTGGATTTTGCAACTTGACGCTGATGAGTGTGTCTCTGAAGAGTTGGCGTGGGAGATTAAAAGTATTTTGGATGGCAAACATGATCAGTTTATTGCAAAACACATTAATTCAAAGTTGAAAAAATATAAAGACCGTTTGTTTTACCAACATCAGGAAAATATTAACAAACGAGACGGGAGACGCGATTCTGATGGCGAGGTTGTTGCCTATTATTTGCCAAGAAAAAACATATTTTTAGGTAAACCTATTACTTATGCTGGTGTCTATCCTGATGGTGTGATTAGATTGTTTAAAAAAGGCAAGGCTTATTTGCCCGGAGAATCAGTTCATGAACAAATGAAGGTAAATGGCAGGGTAAGTTGGTGTTATTTTGACCTTTTGCATTATGATTCTCCAACTTTTGAAAGGTATTTGTATCGCGCAAACAGATACACAGATTTGACTGCGATGAAATTTAAGTCGCAAAATGTTAGTGTCAGCTTGTGGAACTTGTTATATTATTCTTTTGTTAAGCCAACTTTGTTTTTTGTGAAATTGTATTTTAGACATTTGGGGTTTAGGGATGGTATGAGAGGATTTATATGGTCTTTCTTTTCAGCTTTGCATTTTCCCATTGCGTATTTTAAATATTATTCAGAAGTGAAAAAGGATCTTGAGTTGAAAAAATTTTGAATGATTTTTTTCTTATGAGAGTCGCAATTGATTCTGGACCGACTTTATCTGGACATAGCGTTAGAGGTGTTGGGACTTATGCCAAAGAGCTGATAAACAACTTAAAAAAATTGCAATCGAAAGCTTACAATTTAAATGTCAATGCCTTTGATTTTTCAAGAAATTCGAGGTTGATTTTCACTGATTATGATGTGGTTCATTTTACGGCGTTTAGTATTTTTGAAAGGTCACTGCCTTTTAGACTTCCGGAAAATTCTGTGGTAACTATTCATGATATGATTCCTTTGATATACCCTAGGAATTATCCGGGAGGAATAAGAGGAAATATTAATTGGCAAATTCAAAAAAAGATTCTAAAGAAAGCTAAAGCGATTATTGCAAATTCAGAAACTACGAAAAAGGATATTATACGATTTACAGATATTGATCCTCAAAAAGTTCATGTTACCCATTTATCTTGTAGATCTTTTATTAAAAAGATATCCAAATTAGAGTTGCCTAAAATAAGAAAGAAATTAAACTTGCCCGCGCGTTTTGTTTTATATGTTGGCGATGTTAATTACAACAAAAATTTAGTTTCATTGGTTAAAGCTTGCCAAAAAATTGATATGCCGCTTGTTATATGCGGAAAAGCCGCGGCTGAAGTTGACAAGCAGGCGATTTATGGAAGTATCAAAGGTTTTAGAGATCACTTGCGTAGAGTTTTTAATACCTACCATCCCGAGATTGCTCATTTGAAGAATCTTATTGAAGAATTTTCTAAAAGCAAAAATGTTTATAGATTAGGATATGTGGAGGACAAAATGCTAAATTGCATATACAATCTAGCGACTGTTTATTGTCAACCTTCTTATTATGAAGGTTTTGGAATGCCTGTTGCAGAAGCTATGTCGGTTGGCACTCCTGTGGTCTGCGCCAAAACTCAAGCGCTTGTGGAAGTTGCCGGTAAGTCAGCTGTTTATTTTGATCCACATGACGTGGATGATCTTGTGAGTAAGCTCTCTGAAGTTCTTTGCAATTCATTGCTTCGTTCAAATATGATCAAAGAAGGCTTAAAAATATCCAAAAAATATTCTTGGGGGAAAACAGCGCTTGACACTCTCAAAGTGTACAACTTGATCCAAAAATGATTATGTTTCTGAAAATATTTTTTATTGTTTTTTTGTGGTTATTTGCTATCAACATGTTTTTGTTTTTTGGCATTTTTATTTTTGCTTTGCGGTATGATTTTTTGGGTGGAGGAATATCTAATTACTTAAATAACCCATACCCTTATGCTTGGCTTAATTTTGATGGGGAACATTACCTGTCAATTGCTTCTAATGGCTATCAAAATCTAAAGCATTTTTTCTTTCCTTTATATCCTTTCATTATTTCTTTTTTGAATAATTTAACAGGTGATAGATTTGAGAATTTGGCTTATATCGGACTTTTTGTTTCCTATTTTTCTTTGATTTTTGCTTTGTATGGGATAATAAAAATAATTAAATTGGATTTCAGAAATGTAAACCAATTGTTATTTTTGTTTTTTATTTTGCTTTTTCCAACCTCTTTTTATTTTGCAAGCTTTTATACGGAATCTCTTTTTTTGTTGTTTTCCGTTTGGGCATTTTATTTTATTAGGAAAAAAAGGTGGTTTCTAGCTGGAATTTTCTGTGCCTTGTCAACAGCAACAAGAATAACTGGAATAGCATTAATACCGGTTTTGCTGGTTGAATTTCTTTTATCAAAACAAAGATTTAATGCTAGATTTCTTTTTGGTTTGTTTATCGCGCCTTTGGGATTGTTTGTTTATATGGCATATTTGTTTTTATATTTTGGAGATCCGTTTTTGTTTGCCAAAAATTTGGGAGAAGTTTTTGGCGAGCAAAGAGCCGGCACTTTTATTTTATTCCCGCAGATTCTTTATAGATATTTTTTTAAGATAATACCAAATTTGGATTTAAATTATTTACCTTTTGTTTATACTGTTTTTCTGGAGTTGTTTAGCGCAATATTTTTTATTTTTGGCATTGTTCTTTTATTTATCCAGAAAAAGTTTGTTTACGCTTTTTATTCGGCATTAATTTTTGTATTATCGACTTTCTCGGGAAGTTTTTCATCTTTGCCAAGGTATGTTCTGACTGCGTTTCCGGTTTTTATTGTTTATTCAACTTATTTTTCCAAAGTTAATAAAAGTATAGTTTATGTAATGTTTATTTCGTTTTTTGCAATTTTAGGTCTTACAGTGATGCTTTTTACAAGAGGTTATTGGATATCTTAAATGTGGCAGAAAATTTCAAGCTTCAAATTTAGTTTTTTTGGCAAGCCTGTTTCTTTCAAAGATGCGGTTTCTCATCCGGTGTTTGCTGGTAGCGCGATTATGGTTTTTGGTTCTAATGTTGCTAATTTTTTTGCGTCAATATATCACTTTGTAATAGGAAGAATGCTTGATCCTAATCAATATGGAGAGTTGGCAACTACAATAACTTTTATCTCGCTTGTTATAACTTCTTTGTCTTTTCTTTCTATTGTTGTTGTCAAATTTATTTCATCCTCAAAAGCGCAAGCGCAAAAAGCTGTGATTAGCTGGTTTTCACTTGCAAGCATTTTCATAGGTGTTGGAATTGCCGTTTTGCTTGTTGCACTTGCTCCTTTTACCTCCAAATTTTTTCATATTCATCAAAGCATTATGTATGTTGTAGCTCCAATTGTCGGTTTATTTATAGTATCAATGGCTTTGAAATCAATATTGCAAGGTCTTTTAATGTTTTTGCCAAATGTGCTTTCGACAAATGTCCAGATAATAACAAGATTAGCACTTGGCGTGATTGCTGTTTATTTAGGTTGGGAGGTGGCAGGAGCGTTGGTTGGATTTTTGATAGCGTTGGTTTTGGAGATAATGGTAATGTTGTATTATTTGAGAAATATTTTAGTTTTAAAATTTAAAATCAAACTAAAAAACAAGCTGTCAATTTTTAAATATGCTATACCTACCCTTTTTTCTACTTTTTCTGTAAATTCATTGATATCAACAGATGTTTTATTGGCAAAACATCATTTGAGCTCTTTTGACGCTGGAATTTATGCTGCTTTATCTACTTTGGGAAAGATAATATTTTTTGGAACTGCTCCAATTGCAAGTGTAATGTTTCCTTTAATTGCGAAAAAATATTCAGAGAGAAAAAATTCAAACGACATATTTTTGATAAGCATGTCCATGACAGTTTTGGTTTGTTTGGGTGTTACATTTATTTATTTTCTTTTTCCAAAGCTTGTTATAAATATTTTATATGGAGATAAATATTTAATTGCGGCTAATCAACTATATTTATTTGGAATTTTTATAAGTGTTTATACAATTGGCGCTTTAATGCTAAATTATTTTTTGTCTCGTGATGATACAAAAGTTGTCGTAATTCCCCTTATTGCCGCATTTGTGCAGTACATTCTAATTCGATTGTATAATGAATCAATTTTGCAAATAGTTGTAATGTCTACTATAAGTGTGTGTGTCATGACGTTTGGATTTGTTTTGTATTTTTTGCTTAAGAAATATAAATTTCTCTAAAATGAAAAGTAGCAGAAGATTTGTTTCTATTGTCGTACCAGCTTATAAAGCTGAGAAAACAATCAAGGAAAATTTGTTAATTCTTAAAAATGTTTTAGACAGAATTAGATACAATTATGAAATTATTTGTGTTGTAGATGGAGTTTTGGACAAAACGGAACAAGAAGCCAAAAAACTTGAAAAAAAATTTCCTGGAATTGTTAAGGTTTTAAGTTATGAAAAAAACTTAGGGAAAGGGCATGCGGTGCGTTATGGAATGGCAAATGCCAAAGGAGACATAATCGGATTTATAGATGCTGGCAAGGATCTTAACCCTTATGGTTTACCGCTTTTGCTTGAGCATTTTGAGTGGTATGACGCTGACATTCTAATTGGTTCAAAAAGACACCAGGCAAGCAAAGTTGTTTATCCTTGGCAAAGGAGAATACTTTCTTTTGGTTATCAAATGTTTGTCAGAGTTTTGTTTGGATTAGATGTCAAAGATACTCAAGTTGGAATGAAATTTTTTAAGCGAGAGGTGTTAAAAAGAGTTTTGCCAAGAGTTTTAGTAAAAGAGTTTGCCTTTGATATAGAGTTGCTGTCTGTTTCGCATTTTTTAGGTTATAGAAAAATTTATGAAGGCCCAGTTGAGCTTAAAATGGAGTTTGGCACTTCCACTATAGTTAGCAAAGGGTTTTGGAGAACAGTTTTGAAAATGATTTGGGATACTTTGGCCGTTTTTTACAGGTTGAAAATAATTCGTTATTATGATGATTCAAATAGAAAAAATTGGATTACTCCCAGATATTTGTCAATTTAGCAATTTCTTTATCAAGTTTTCGTTGCAAATTGGTAATTTTTAGATTTTTCCCAAAGATATATGAACATACTGATTCTTAACTGGCGTGATCCTAAACATCCCAATGCTGGTGGAGCGGAAAAAGTTACGTTGGAACATGCAAAAGGATGGATATCAAAAGGGCATAGTGTTACTTGGTTTAGCTCTTATTTTAATAAAGCTAAACGCGAAGAGTTCATAGATCAAGTGCAAATAATAAGAAAAGGCAGTTGTGTGGGCGGTGTGCATTTATCGGCTTTTTTCTGGTATATATTTGGCAATCATCAAAATTATGATCTAGTTGTGGACCAATTTCATGGAATTCCCTTTTTCACTCCTTTATATGTAAAAGTCAAAAAGCTTGCTTTTATACACGAAGTTGCTCGCGATGTTTGGTGGCTCAATGAGTGGAAATGGCCATTTAACAAAATAGTTGGTTTCTTGGGGTATTACTTGGAACCTTTTATTTTTAAATTTTTTTATCGAAATATTGCTTTTATGACGGTTTCTGAATCAACAAGAAAAGATTTAATAAATTGTGGCATTCCTTCTAAAAATATTACTGTGATAAATAATGGTTTAAACCTAGATGAAATTCCAAAAAAGCTTCCTCCTAAGGAAAAGAGAAAAACGGCTATATTTTTGGGAGCAATAAGTTATGATAAAGGTATATTTGATGCTTTGGAAGCTTTTGGTGAGATAAATATTAGAGATGCGAATTGGCAATTTTGGATTGTTGGCAGGGCTTCGCCTGAAATGAAAGATAATTTAAAAAAGCGAATCAAGGTTTTGAATATAGGGAAAAACACAACATATTTTGGGTATGTTAACGATCACAAGAAATTTGATCTTTTGTCGCGCGCTCATGTTATGGTAAACCCATCTGTTCGTGAGGGATGGGGACTTGTAAATATTGAAGCGGCCGCCGCTGGCACTCCGGTTGTTGCGTATAGTGTGTCAGGTTGTAGCGATTCGATTGTTAACGGCAAGTCGGGAGTTTTAGTTGATATTAAAGATAGAAAGAATCTTTGGAAGTATATTATGTCACTTGTGTCTGACAAAAATTATGAAAAGATGGTTAAATTTTGTTTGTTGTTTTCTCGCAGGTATTCATGGGAAGATGCAAAAAAGAAAAGCTTAAGTTTAATTGAAAAAATTTATGCGCAAAAATAAAAAAGTTGTAATTTTTGGAGGTACTAGTCCTTTAGGATTGGCTTTGATTGATTTGCTTTTGCAAGAAAGACTGCAAATTATAGCCACTTACAACAAAACTAAGCCAAAAGAGAAAAAATCAGAAGTTTTTTATCAAAAACTTGATGTGTCAAGTCAAAGTGAAATTGAAAATTTTTTTAAGAGATTGGATAAAGATGTTTCTTGTTTCGTTTCTTTGGTCGGGAGAAGCGCTCCCAAAAAATTTATTGATTGTGAAAAGCAGTTTGTTGATGAGTTATTTAATATAAATTTCATAAGTCAATATGAGTTAATTAGCAGATCCGCAAAATATTTTTTGAATTTGCAAAAACAAGGAAAAATTATAGTGGTTACTTCGCTTAATGCTTTATTCCCGTTGCCTAATTGGAGTATTTATTCAGCTTCCAAACATGCCTTGCATGCAATGCTTTTGTCAGCTTCTTATGAATTAAAGAAAAAGGGGATACAATTAACTGCAGTTGCTTCAGGCGCTATAAAAAGAACTTATTTCGATAAAGATCAAAAACAATACCTTGGACTAAGGGAGAGAAACTTCATATTCGGCTTGTTACTCCCCTTTTTAACTTATGAGAAAGTTGCCCATGAGATTGTATTAATGATAAAAAGCAATAAAAATCCTCGTGAATTAATAATCGGCAGAGATGCTAAATTGATGTATGTTATGTCCAAGTTTCTGCCTAGGAGTTTATGGCACGAAATAATTCAAAGAACAATTCAATTTTAGTTTCTAAGTATCCTTCCATATCTGTTGCTATTGCGACTTATAATTCTGGTGATTTAATTGAAAGGTGTTTGAAAGATTTGAGATCTCAGAATTACCCTCAGGAAAAAATTGAGATAATCTTGGGAGATGGAGGATCAACAGATCAAACATGTGCAATTGCTAAAAAATACAAAGCGAAAGTTGTCAGAATACCCAAAGAAAAACAGCATGCAGAGTACAATCGCGGGGTGGCTTTTAACAAGGGCAAAGGGGAACTAAGTCTTATCATTGACCATGATAATTATTTGCCTGACAGAAATTGGCTTAAAAAAATGGTTAAGCCTCTTATAGAAGATCCAGAAATTGTTGCCACTACTACTTGTTATTATCATTACGATAGAAATTTTTCTTTGATGGATAGGTATTTTGCGCTTTTTGGCACTAGCGAACCTTTGCCTTTTTATTTAAACAAAGCAGATCGGATGATGTGGGGAGAAAAAAAATGGACTTTGTTAGGTTCTGCTTTTGACAGAGGAGATTATTTTAAAGTTAGATTTAAGAAAGATCCTCGCAAGGTTCCTTCCATTGGCACAAATGGCACTTTGATGAGAACCGCGATAATAAAAAAGCACGCAAAATCTGATCCTGACAATCATTATCCAATAGATGTTATGGTCGATGTTGTGATGAAAGGATATGTTTATTATGGTTTTGTCAAAACTTCAATTATTCATCTGACTCACTCTAAAGGGATTTGGCAGTTTCTAAAAAGAAGAAAAAGATTTGTTGAGCATTATCATTTTGAAGATAATAAAAAACGTCGTTGGAGTGTTGTTATGAAAGGAGATTGGCCGAGAGTCTTGCTTTATGTTTTTTACAGTATCACTTTTGTTGTGCCATTTTTGCATTCAATTAAAGGTTATCTGAAAGTGCGAGATATCGCTTGGTTTGTTCACCCTTTTATGTGTTTTGGAACAACTGCGATTTATACTTGGGTGACAATTGTTTATTTTTTGAAAAGTTTGAATAAAAAATGAAAAAGGTCTTGTTGGTTTCTATAGGATTTTCTCCTAATATCGGTGGAATTGAAACGCACTTTGATGATTTGATAAAAGAAGTTCACAAAAAAGGCATCAAAATTAATGTAATTACATATATGCCTTTAACCACCAATACTCGCGCTTATTTCTTTGAAAAAAGAAAAGATTGTGCTATTATCAGACTTCCAATTTTTAGAGGGTTTTTTTATTGTTTCAAAAACAATCCTTTTTTAGAATTTGTCTATTTAACACCACTTTTGTTTTTATTTTTACCTATTTTTTTGCTATTTAATTTTAGATCTATTGGTGTTATCCATAGTCATGGACTTGTGGCCGGGTTTGTTTGTGTATTTTGGGGATTGGTGTTCAGGTTGCCTGTTATTACTACAACCCATTCTATTTATTTGTTTCCCAAAAAAGGTTTGTACAGATTTATAGCAAAGCATATTTTTGCTTTTTCCAGCAAGGTGCTTTGTCTTTCTTCACAATCGGCAAGAGAGATAGAGGATTTAGGTATTAGTCCTAACAAAATCACTGTTTTTACTTATTGGATAAATACGGATCTTTTCAGTCCTGTAAAAAAAGCCAAGGAAAAGACCGGATGGGATAGTTTTACTGTTTTATTTGTGGGTAGATTAGTTCCCGAGAAAGGAGTCAAAGTGCTTTTGAATTCCAAAAAAATTTGGTCAAAGAAAATTAAACTTGCAATTATTGGTATTGGTCCTCTTGATTCCTTGGTTTTTCAACAGGCAAAGAAAGATAAAAATTTAATTTATTTAGGGGCAGTTTCGCAAAGCGATTTGCCTTTGTATTATTCTGCGGCAGATCTATTGATAGTTCCTTCCATACATGAAGAAGGATTTGGTAGGGTCATATTGGAGTCTTTAAGCTGTGGAACACCAGTTTTGGCGTCCAATCGCGGAGCTATTCCGGAGGCAATATCTGAAAAAGTTGGAGAATTGATAGAAATTAACGAAAAATCTATAAAAGAAAAGGTTGAAGAATTGTTTGATAAAAATTCTAAAATTAAAATTTATCAAAAGAATGCCAGAAAATATGCTTTAGAAAAATTTTCATCCAGAAATGCCCAAAAGATAATCAATGTATATTTGGATTTAATGCAATAAACTTGAAAAATGGACAAACTGACTTTGTATTTTTTTGTTGGCACAACCGCAGAACTTATCAAACTAGCGCCCGTTATTCGTGAGTGTAAAAAAAGAAAGATAAAAACGGTACTTGTTTCTTCAGGACAAAATATTGTTGATTTGAAAGATTTCAAATCTATTATTGGTCAAGGCAATTGGGACATTTCACTTTGTAAAAAATCTGTTAAACCATCGGTTTTTAAATTCGTTCTTTGGGTCTTAAAATCATTTGTTGAAACAATAAAAACTTTTTACAATGAATTTTTTAAAAATAATCCAGGCAAAAAAATTGTTATTGTTCATGGAGATACTGTTTCGGCAGTAATAGGGGCTTTCGTTGGATATATTTATCGTGTGCCGGTTGCTCACGTTGAGTCAGGATTGCGATCTTTTAAAATGTTTGAGCCTTTTCCTGAAGAGATTAATAGAATTTTGGTTTCATTTTTTGCCACAATTCACTTTTGCCCTAATAATTGGAGTTTGAATAATCTCAGAAGAAAAAGTGGGATTAAAGTTAATACTTTTAACAACACTTTGGTTGAAACTGTAAAATGGTGTCTTTCGCAAAAATTGAAGTATAAATTGCCTCTAAAAAAAAATTCAAAGTATTTTGTTTTAATTGTGCATAGACAAGAAAATGTTATCTTTAACAAGTGGCGGACTATAAATCTGATTAAATATATTATTGATAATACTCCTGCGGGTTTAAGTTGTGTATTTGTTTTGCATTCTGTGACACAAAGGTATTTAGGGGATTCAGATTTTTTTAACACTGTAGCAAAAAGTAGAGATGTACTTTTCCTTCCTCGTATGAAAATGCCGGATTTTGTTCATATAGTCAGAAATTCCGAATTTGTGATCACAGATGGTGGTAGCAATCAGGAAGAAATGTATTATCTTGGCAAGCCTTGTCTTATTTTGAGAAATGTAACGGAAAGAATAGAAGGTTTAAAAATTAATGTTGTTCTATCTAAATACAATAAGAGAATAATTGGTTCTTTTTTGCGAAACTACACAAAATATAAAACTAACCCAGTTTTGGATATATCTAGTAGTCCTTCTAAGATAATAATTGATGAAATTTTGAATTTATGCAAAGTCCATTAGTGAGTATTGTTATTGCAACTTATAATTCTGCAGGTACTTTGGAATTGGTTTTACAATCAATAAAAAAGCAGAAATATAAACCTATAGATATAATTGTGTTAGATGGTGGTTCCACAGATGAAACTTTGCAAATTGCAAGAGAATATAAATGTAGGATATATCAAAATAAAAGGGTACAACCTACTTACGCTAAACATGTCGGTTTTCTAAAAGCGAAAGGCAAGTATGTTGTATTTCTGGATAGTGATGAGGTTCTTGGAAGTGTTGATAGTATTAAAAAGAAAGTATCTTGCCTTGAAAGAGAAAAAGATGTTGTTGCTGTTACCCCCGTAGGATACAAGGATCCTAAAAATTACCCGTTTATCAATAGGTATATTAATGAGTTTGGAGATCCTTTTTCATTTTTTATATATAGATTATCCAAAAATCATAAATATTATTTGCGTAGTATGATTTTCAGATATTTAGTTGTTAAAAAAACTAAAGATTATGTAGTTTTTGATTTATCTCAAGAGAATAATTTACCTATCATAGAACTTGCCGCCATGGGCAGTATGTTGGATAAATCATTCTTCTTAACAAAATGCCCGGAAGTTACGAAGGTGCCCGAGCTGATTTGGCACACTTTTTATCTGTTAAATAAAAATCAAAAATTAATTGCAATTGCCAAAGATGATCCTATATTCCATTATTCAGCAACTTCTTTAAAAAGATATTTGAGGAAGATTAATTGGAGGATTATTTTAAATGTCTATTTGCAAAAAGACTATGCCTTAGCCGGTTTTTCAGGAAGAAATAATTATCAGAAAGGATTTTATAGTTTTAAAAAATACCTTTTTTTACCTTATGTGTTTTTACTTTTGCCGGTTCTTTTTGATAGTTTGTATTTATCTTTCACAAGAAGAAATTTTTGTTACTTAATTCACTTGATACTTAGTTTTTGGACAGCTTTTTTGATAACATATCATTTTGTCAGAAAGCAGTTTGGTTTGTCTTATAAATTGCCTGCGTATGGGGTTAATTTGTGTATGTTTTATCAGGTGTTTTTGATTTAAGCGTTTTTAGCAAAATGAAAAAAAACAAAATATCACTAGGTTTGAAATTGTTTTTTACAGTAACAATTTACGCAATTTTGGTGATTTTGTTAAATATTTTAAGCTATGGCAAGGCGATAGACTTTGATTTTTGGAGGGATGATTGGTTTACTATTTGGGCAGGCAAATTTCAAAATTCTTTGATTTGGGAAAGTTATAGAAACAGATTTCTGGCTCCTTATTTTAATTGGGTTTTTATTAATGTAATTGGTCCTGACTCTTATTTGTGGCAATTTGCCGGTTTGATTTCTAAAATCATCGCATCGTTTTTGATTGGATCTTTGGGTTATGTTTTGTTTAGTTATGTAAGTGTTGGATTATTTGCCTCTTTGATTTTTTCATCAGGCCCTTATAGCATGGAGTCTTTCTCGTGGGCGCGTTTTAATGGTTTTATCCTGATATTGTCTTTGATTTCTTTTGCTTTTTATGTTGTTTCTATTAATGGGCGAACGAAAAAAAGATTATTCTTTTTTATTTTTTCAAATGTTTTTGCCAGCCTCTTGTTTTTGTTTGATTTGTGGAGGGGCATTGCTTTGCTTTTCTTAATACCTGCTTTTGAGTTTATTGTCGCAATTTCCAAGCCAAAACCAGTTTATAAATTTAGGGAGAGTTTATTAAGAATTTTCATCTTTGTTTGTTTGCAATTCTTTGTTATTAAAGAAGTTATTGTCGCAACGAGCGGGAAAAGCTCTATGGGTGGGAAACTTGATACATTTTCAATAATCGCAAAAGCATTAAGCGAAGATTATTACACGCGTTTTTTTATAACGATTGGCAATATTATCAGATCGCCCTTTTTCCCCGTGAACGAAGAAGGCGGTTTATCAGCTGGAGATAATACGAGTTTAATTTTAGGCTTTGCTTTTGTTTTGTTTTTGGTTGCAATAAGCTTGTTTTTTTTAATAAAAAAATCTTTGACTATAGGCAAAATAGCTCTTTTATTGTGGTGGTTGGTATTGTTTTACTTGCCAAATTGGTTATATGAACCAATGATTTCTTTGGGAGTTACTCACAGATATGTTTCTATAGGAAATATAGGATTGGTTTTGGTGATTGGATTTTTACTTTCCAGGATGCAAGGAAATTATAAATTGGGTATATTATCGGTTTTCATAGTTTTTTATTTGCTTCATGCCAACAAAATTATTACCACTGAAGAAAAATTCCGGTCAAGATATGTGGTAAGGGCTATGTGGGGAGATATACTAAAAACAGTGCCAGTTTATAGTAAAGATGTTGTATTGAGTGTTTCTGGCGATCATGCTTTGAGAGGTTATGTTTTTGATTGGTCTGGTGTTTATCCGTATGTTTACTTTCGTGGCATAAGAAGTTTTGAAGAATTTCCGGTTTTTGCCAATAAAGAAACAATGATTCGTTTGATGTGCGATACAAACGTGGATGTTACTGATTGGTTATACGGAGGCACGAAAAAATCGGGGAAAATTTATAATCCTGAGAAAATATATGCTTGGCGCATAGATGATCTTGGTGTATTTAGAAATGTTACAGAAGAGACAAGAATATATGTTGTGAAAAATGCTGATTGCCTTTGGAAAAGTTTTGATGGTAAATTCGCGTATTTTTATTTGCCAAGTGTTGATTCTGAAAATAAATATTCTGCATTGTTTGTGAAGTTGTCAGAAAAAGAAAAAATTCAAGGAAGTCTAACTTTTACATTTGTCAATTCTAAAAACGAAATAGTAAGAAAAATAACTTACTCCATTTCAGATATAAGCGCAAGGAATGAAATTATTAAGTTTCCCAATGAAAAAGATTTTCGGGAATTAAAGGTTATTGCGCGTTTTTGTAAAATAAATTTATGCAATTAAAGAATATGCTAATTGACAATGGCATTGATGGTATCTAATGTCTGTTGCAAAAGCAACCATTGAGCGCTATTTGCCGGGTATTTATCCCTAAGCGTTGGCAAGATTTCTTGTTGAATTTCCAGTATAGCTTGTAAGGCATTTATATTAGTTTCTTGATTAGTATTTATATTTGTTACTTCTCCAATTTGCGAATTGTATCTGGAGGTTACGGTTTCAAGTAGATCTATTTTGTCTTTGTCTACTACATACTTTAATTCTCTGAATCGTCTATTGATAAGTTCAATGTAATTTTGTGACAGTTTTTCTTTTCTAAATTTTGCAAGATATGCAGTATATAACTTCTCTTTTAGTCGTTTATATTTGTAGATTAAACGTGAATCAGGATTGATTTGTTCGTAAACAAAAGGTTCTTCGCTTTTTTTCGCATCAACTATCACGGCGCTAGATGAGAGTGAAAAAATTATAATCGTTACAACAACTAATAATGCAGATTTCATATTTAATTTACATTTTACATTGCATTAAAATTATGTAAATAATTTTACATTTTTTATTACTGTTTTTATTCTCAAATGTACAAAGAAAAAAAAGATAAATTTTTTTGGTTTTTGATATTTTTGCCAATATTTTTATTAGCAACTTGGTTTAAGGATGGATTGGTTTTAGCTGGTGCGGAAGAGTCGTTTTCAATTTTTCACAAGATAAATGCTATTGACAAAAATTCTGTTTGGCAAGAATCTGGTTTGGGTTTCGCGCAACCGGTTTATTCTGCAAACATACCAATTACTTTGTTTAATCAATTGAATTTAAATTTTGGTTTCTCAATTTTTTTTGTGCAAATGTTTTTTTTCTATATTTTGATTGTAACAGGTACGGTCTCAGTTTATTTTTTAGTTAAGCAATTATTTTGCAATTTTAAGGATGTCAATATTTTGGCTTTTTGTTCTTCTTTGTTTTATTTATTTAATTTATATGGCTTGACTCAAATTTGGAGTAGATTTTTGTATTCTCAAATGGGTATTTGGGCTTTCTTGCCTTTATTGACATTGTTAGCAATAAAATATTTTAGAACAAATAATGTTTTGTATCTATTTATTATTTTTATAAGTCAAGTATTTTTTTCTTTTGTTTATACGATTGTTGTAAATGTTTTATTGGTTATTTTTGTATTATTTTTTATTTTTTTTATTGATATTTTTAGTACCAAAAAAATTACGAAGGTCAAAATTTTTAAAGCTTTGCTTGTTTGTGCAACTTTAATAATTTCTAACATTTGGTGGATTTCTTATAACTTTTTATACATAAGAGGCTCTTTTGACAACAGAATTGATCATTTGACTAATTTTGAATCGTTGAAAAGTGTAAGCGCTTATTTTCCACTACAAGAAATTTTGCTCCTTCGCCAAAGGTTTTTGTTGAACCAGAATTTTATCTGGAACTTTTTTTATGATTCTGCTTTTTCATACTTGCTTTCAGTCGCTATTTTGATTCTTTTTTTAGTTGGTTTGGTTAATTATTGGTTTAAACCTGTGGTGAGATATCTGTTTTATTTTTTTGTAATTGTTTTATTTTTTGCAAAAGGAGCAAACCCTCCTTTAGGTCTTGAAGTGTATAAATTTTTATTTTTTTCTTTTCCTGAAACTGCAATTTTCAGAAATTCTTATGAGAAGTTAGGCGTATTGCTTTTACTTCCATATTCTGTTTTTGTGTCTTTGGGGCTTTTGCATCTTAGAAATTTAGGTAGATA
Organism: Patescibacteria group bacterium; assembly: GCA_026416845.1. Classification (GTDB taxonomy): domain Bacteria; phylum Patescibacteriota; class Microgenomatia; order UBA8517; family UBA8517; genus JANWVB01. The sequence goes on along the minus strand of JAOAEL010000001.1, from coordinate 109,432 downwards.
TCGTTTTGTTTTAGGAATTATTTTAATTTTTGCACTTTCTTATCCAATGATTAATGGAGATGTAATGAGAAATTTTCGAGTGAAAATTCCTTACGAATATGAAAGTCTAAATTCTAAGGTGAATGCTTTCACTGGTTGCAAAAATGAAGGTTCTAGAATCTTAGTCTTGCCAATGACTAACGGAGATGGAGCGGTTTATAAATGGGGATATACTGGTGTTATTCCAACTGAGTATTTTGTTGATTGTACATTGATTTCTAGGTATGTAGGCAACAAATTTTCTGATTTAGAATATCAAAAACTTTATCAACAATTAGTCTCACATATATATGACGAAAATCAATTTAAGAAAATGAATATTAAATATGTCCTCTTTCAAAAAGATCTTGCAAAAGGAGGACATTTGGACGAATTGTGGTTGAATGATTGGATGATTTTTAATTTGAAGGAAATAATGCCTTTGAAACTTATTTTTGAAGATTCCATATTTGAATTTTATGAAGTTGAATTTGGAAATAATCAGACGCAGATTGTGGATATTGAGGGTATAGACTTGATTTCTATAAGTGTAAATAAAATTTCACCAACACATTATTTAGGCAAACTTAATTTTGAAGCAAAGTTTGCGCGATTGATTTTCAAAAGCTCTTATCATCCGTATTGGAAATTAAAAATTGGCAATCGCGAGTATAAATCTCATGAATATGGTGGTTTAAACTCTTGGGTTTTAGAAAATATAAGTCATGATTTAATAGAAATTAAATTTGCTAGATAAGTAGTTTTGTTTTTTTAGATTAAGTTTAGTATTTTAAACTTAATAATTGCCAAGATATAATTCTATTGCAAAATGAAAATACCTAAGAAATTAGTAATGTCTAACAAGTTAAATAAACTTTTGCAAAATACTGGAGACATGGCTCTTAAAAAAAGGGCTTATAATATAATTGATAGTTTGAATCTGCAGGATAAAGATAAAATTTTGGAGATAGGTTGTGGAGACGGGTTTTATCTTCATATTCTTTCGAGTTTAGGTATGAAATTAAATTTAGTTGGTATTGATATAGACAAAAATGCTTTAAAAAGCGCTAAAAGAAATCTTTCTGGCAGGAAGGTTCAGCTTTTACATGGGGATGTGTTAAAGAAACTTCCGTTTCAAGATAGTTCTTTTGATAAAATAATAATGAGCGAGGTTTGCGAGCATTTGGAAGATGATGTAAAAGGTTTAAAAGAAGCCAAAAGATTGTTGAAAAAAGGAGGTATAATTGTTGTCACTGTCCCTAATAAAAATTACCCATTTTTTTGGGATCCAGTTAATTGGATATTACAACATTTCTTTGGTACTCATATCAAAGAAGGTTTTTGGGCTGGGATTTGGAATCAGCATTTAAGGCTTTATACTCCTGAGGAATTGGCAACAGTGATTGAAAAATCGGGTTTGAAAATTTTAAAATTGCAAAGTTTAACTTATTGGTGTTTACCATTTAATCACAACTTAATGCATTTGGCGGCGCGGGGTCTTCATAGTGGAAAATTGGATAAATCTTTATCAAAAGCGATAAATAAATTTGAAAATAATCCCAAAAGACCCTTTTATATCAATTTGGCATTTAAAATTGTCAATTTGGTTGACAAGTTGAATGATTTGTATCAGCCATCTGGTAGTGGAGTTGGTGTTTTAGCTGTAGTTACCAAATAAATTATGTTTTGTTTGTTGATTTGTATAAAACATTTAGGTTTGAGTATTTATAAATGATCTTTTAAAATTTACTGATGAATATCCTTCTTAGAAATAATGACGAGTAATCTAAGTAAGTTCATTTTCTTTGCGCTTGCTCCAACAGGTGAAGGCATTTCTGGAAGCGACAGAATTTTTATAGAATTGGCAAGAGAATGGTCTAAAACTTGCCAAGTGTGTGTATACACCACGATAGAGGGGATTCAAATGGCCAGAAGGCAAAAACTTAACGGGAAATATCTTAAGTTGATAAGTGTTTCAGATAATTTGAGTAATTTATTTTTAGTAAAATACATTCAAAAAATATTGTTGGGTTTGAAATTAGGTTTTAGATTAAAAATAAGAAATACTGAAAAAACTTTTTTATATTCCGCGTCTGATTTTTGGATGGACTTTTTTCCGGCAATGATTTGCAAAATTCGCCATCCTCACTGCAAATTGGTTTGCACATGGTATCAGACAGCCCCCAATCCGTTGAAAGGTTACAAAGAAGACAAAAGGCCGGGATCTTCTCACAGATTAAGATCATTTTTGTATTGGTTTATGCAGTTTCCAGTTAAACCTTTGATTAAAAAATATGCCGACAAGATAATTGTTAATAATGAAAATGAGAAAAATCAATTTCCGCTTCAAACAAGAAAAGGAAAAGTTGTGGTTTTAATAGGTGGTGTTCCTCTTGAGGACATAAAAAAGTATTTATCAGAAAACGAAAAATTGTTGCAACGAAAAGTTTATGATGCCGTTTTTCAGGGAAGATTTCATCCTCAAAAAGGGGTTGTTGAGTTGATTGATATCTGGGCAAAAGTTGTTGAAAAAGTCCCCAATGCAAAACTTGCCATGATTGGAGATGGACCATTGATGGAGAAAGTAAAACAAAAAATAAAGGCTAATAAATTAGAAAAAAATGTAAGACTTTTTGGATATTTGTTTGATGGTCCCAAAAAATACGAAATTTTGTCTCAGAGCAAAGTTGTGGTTCACCCTGCGTTTTATGATAGTGGAGGCATGGCTTCTGCCGAAGCGATGGCTTTTGGAATTCCCTGCGTAGGCTTTGATTTAGTTGCGTATAAGTCTTATTATCCTAAAGGTATGGTTAAAGTAAAAATTGGAGATTTGCAATCTTATGCGGATAATATTGTTCGTCTTTTGAAAGATGATAAATTAAGGAGAAGTTTAGGTGATGAAGCTTATGCTATGATCTCAAAAAATTGGAGTTGGGATGTTCGGGCCAATAATTTGTTGCGGGCAATAAAAAATTAAAATTTATAAAAATTTTTAAATTAGTTCAAATTCCACGAAATGTCTGATTGCAAAGTTTCAGTTGTAATACCAACTTATAACAGTGTAAAAACTTTGGAGAAGTGTATTGATTCAATATTGAAACAAACACACAAACCTTTTGAGGTGATTGTAGTTGACAATAATTCTTCTGATCACACATATCAAAAAATCCGCAAAAATTTCCCTTCTGTGAGAGTTTTTAGACTTAGCAAAAACTATGGTGTGACTGGAGGCAGAAATTATGGATGTTATTACGCTTCTCGCAAATCTGAATATGTGCTTTTTTTTGATCACGATATGATTGCCGATAAAAATATGCTGAAAAATATGCTAGAGGTAGCCAATTCTGATTATAAAATTGGCATTGTTACTCCCAAGATATACTATTTTTCTGACAAAAAAATTATTTGGTCTGCTGGCACTGACATTAATTTATGGACGGGCAGGGTGATTTTTAGGGGTGGCAAAGATGAAGGCCAATACAATAAAGATCAGGAAGTTGGCGTAGCCCCTGCTTGTCTTTTGGTGAAAAGGCGTTTGTTGGAATCACTGAGATTTGACAACAAATATTTTGCAACTTTTGAGGATACAGATTTTTGTTTCAGAGCCAAAAATATTGGTTATCTAACTTATTATTCTTCTAAAGCCAAAGCCTATCATGATATTTCTATGGACAAAGAAAAAGAAGCTTATAGATTGTTGGACAGAGGCTATTATGTGGCGCGAAACAGAATTATTTTTATGAAAGAGTTTGGCAAAATTACTTTTTTGTTTTTTATTCCTTTATATGCTTTTTACTATTTGAAACTTGCGATCAAATACAGGAAATTCAAATCTTGGTTTAATTATTTAAAGGGTGTTATTGATGGGATTTTGTATACTAATTGCTATTTGTTTATGCCTTTTTCTTATGCTTGGATAATACGCAAGCTGATAGGCGATGATATAAGAACGGTTCTGGATCTTGGTTGCGGGACAGGTGAATACATGCAATGTCTGTCTTGTAAAAAAGATTGGAGAATAGTGGGAGTGGAGATTTATCCTAAAGCAATTGAACAGGCGATAGCAAGCGGGGTTTATGACAAAGTATATAAATCCAGCATTTTGGAATTGCCACAATCTTTGAGAAAAAAGAAGTTTGATCTTGTCTTTTCTTCGCAGGTAGTTGAACATATGCCAAAAAAACTTGCTTTGAAAAGCATTGCTGATTGGGAAAGATTGGCGAACAGGAGGGTATTGATAACTACTACAAATGGATTTATAGAATATGAACCGATTGAAAAGGAAAAAGATGATAATCCTTTTCAAAAGCATTTATCTGGTTGGTTGCCTGATGATTTTATAAAACGCGGGTATAGTGTTTATGGGCAAGGATTGAAATATATTTGGGGTGTTAATGGTTGTGCAAGAACGATGCCGAAATTTTTGATTCCTGTTTTTAGTTTAATTTCATATTTGGCGTCTTTTTTTGTGTATATTTATCCGGCGTTTGGTTTAATATTGATAGCGGAAAAGGAAATAAAAACATGATTTTCACAGGTGAAAGAACTGATTTTTTGGACAAGGGGGGAATTAACACATTTCGTTATAAATGTCTGCGAGGTAAGGTCAAAGGCAAAAGTGTTGTTGAACTAGGGTGCGCTTATGGGTATGGAACATATTTGTTGTCAAAATTTGGAGCGAAAGAAATTGTAGCTTATGACAATGATAAAAACTCGATTGCTTACGCCAATAAACATTATAAAAGTAAAACCATTTTTTATTTTCAAGCCGATGTGGAAAAGTTGGATTTAGGCAAAGAAAGATTTGATATTGCTGTAAGTTTTGAAGTTATAGAGCATCTTAGAAATCCGGAAAAATTCCTAGATATAGTTTCCACCGGCTTAAAGAAAAAAGGGTTGTTTTTTGTATCCACGCCTAATAGATATATGAGTTCTTATGATGGCGACAAGCCAAGCAATCCTTATCATGTTAGAGAGTATTATCCCAGTGAATTTAAATCCTTGCTTTTACGGAATTTCAAGGAAGTGGTTTTATACGGAATTGTTCTAAAGGACTATAAAAAAACCCAAGAAGAAAAAGTTAAAGAAACATTTCGTTGGAAATTTGCTTCAATGATAGTTAGAAAACGTTTTATGCGAAGAATCATTAATTATTTTCCTGCATGGCCCAAAAGAATTATTACTGGAGAAAACAAAGTAAAATTTCTTGCCAAGGATTACAAACTTGCTAAAGATCGTATTGATCAGGCTCCGTATTTATTTGCTGTTTGTGCAAAGAATTAAATATGTTTTCGATAATTATCGCCAATTATAATGGTGGCAGATATTTGCAGGATTGCTTAGATTCGGTTTTGAATTCGAATTATGCTTCATATGAATTAATAGTTGTGGATGATGCGTCTACCGATGATAGTGTTTCAATTATAAGAAATTATATAAATCAAAATAAAGACAAAAAAATCAGGCTTATAAAAAACAAAAAAAATTTGGGAGCGGCTCAAAGCAGGAATGTAGCAATTCAAAAAGCAAAAGGCGATGTGATTGTTTTTCTTGATAATGATACGCAGGTAGACCCTTTCTGGCTAGTGGGATTGGAAGAGGCGCTGAAGGATCCGGAAGTTGGAGCGGCACAATCTTTGCTTATTGATTACGAAAATAGAAATCTAATACAAATGGCTGGAGGCAAACTTATACCTCATACCCATTGGATTTTGCCTTTGCACCATAAAGATTCGTATAAAAAAGTTAGAAAAGTGTTGGATTTTTATGAGATTATTGCCATATCTGCCGCTTTGGCTGTAAAAAAAGAAGCGATTGAAATTGTAGAAGTTTTTGACGAAAAAGAAGCTGTTACCACAGAAGATATAGATTTTAGCATGAAAATTTGGATTTCAGGTTACAGGGTAGTTTTGGCGAAAAATTCCATAGTTTATCATTACACAAAAAAGCCTTTGGAAAGAAGTTACATAAAAAAAATTGAAAACATTTATTTTCATTTAGCCAAAAATTCTTTTAGATCAATTATAAAAAATTATGAATTGGTTTATGTTTTTAAATATCTGCCTTTTTCTTTGGCCATTAATTTGGGTAGAGGTTTTGCTTTTTTGATTTTCAGGAAAGATTTGTCGGCGCTTAAGGGAAGTTTGAAAGCTATTATTTGGAATATTAGAAATTTTGCTGATACTCTGGATGAAAGAAAACATATTAATGGATTTAGAAAGAAAAATTGGTCATACATATACAAACACGCTATGACTAGCGAAAGTTTGATTAATATTTATTTAAATTATTTTAGAAACTAAATGCAAAATAGATTGCCGCTTGTTTCTGTGGTTATCCCAATGTACAAAAGCAAACCTTATATAAATGCTTGTATAAATTCTGTGCTTAAAATAAATTACCCGTGTTATGAGATTTTGGTTATTGTAGATGGGAATGATACAGATACTTACTATCAAGTAGTTTCAAAATTCAAGAATAAGAAATTGAAAGTGTTTTTATCGAAGAAGCGTTTATGGTTAGCAGGCGCCAGATCTTTAGGTTTTAAAAAGTCAAAGGGTAAATATGTTGCTCTTTTGGACCATGATGTGGAAGTTGCGTCTGATTGGTTGGATGAACATATTGCAATTTTAGAAGAAGACAAAAGCGTTGTTGCCACTCAAGGCAAAACACTTGATATAAATCAAAGAAAAATAATACAAACCACAGCAATAAGATTGTACAAACAATTCATGTGGGTTAAATGCGTGGGTTTTGGTGAAGAAGATAAGGGCCAATATGTTAGCAAAGAGTATAGTTTAGCAGGCGCTACTAATGTGGTTTTTAGAAAAAGTGTGGTGGCAAAGTTTGGGTTTTATGATGAAAAACTCAGGTTTAATATAGATGATTTGGATTTAGCGATACGTTTATGGGTTTCAGGATATAAAACTGTTACGGCTACTCGTTCTATCATATATCACTGGACCGCAAAAAGTTCAAAGTTAAGAGGCCAAATGATTAATAAACTTATTTGGGAATATGAATTTGCTAAAACAATTAGAATCGTAATAAAAAATTATTCTTTGCTAAATGTTTTTAGATATTTGCCACTTGTTATTTTTATGCTTTTTTTGCGGGGATTGTATAATTTGTTTCAGTTTAAATTTATGCCAATTATTGGCTTTGCTTTAGCTTTTGCTTGGAACATTTTTTATATAAAAGATACGCTTGAACAAAGAAAAATAGTCCAATCCAGAAGAAAGTTCGCAGATTCTGTTTGGATGGATTTTGTATCTGAGAGAGGGAATGTTTTTTCGATAGTTTGGGATTCTATTTGGTACGCAAGGCAGAAGGTTAAAAAAGTTTTTTTAGTTAAACAATGAAGTTAAAGTGCACAGTTTGTCATAAATATATAAGTGAAAAAACTAGGTCTTTTGAAGTTTCTGATTTTTTTTCTTATGTATATTGCGGCAATTGTTTTAACTTTTTCTTATATCCATTTCCTAGGAATGTTAAGAAAATATATAAAGATGAATATTTTGTCAATCCTTGCCCTAAAAATTTTTTGATAGATAAATTGTTTAGGTTGCATTTGTATTTGCCTTATGACAAATTGGTTCAAAAATTTATTAAGAAAGAAAACGCCAAAATTTTAGATTATGGATGCGGAGACTCAACCTTTTTAGCAAAAATGAAAGCCCTAGGCTGGGAAGTATATGGATACGATATATCTTTGTCTGCGAAAAAGTTATTTAAAAGAAACATTGGAGACACAAATAACTATTATAGCGATCTAGAAAGGTTAGGCATTGTAAATGTAAATAATTTGGATTGTGTGACTATGTGGCATGTGTTAGAACATTTGACCAATCCGAAAAAAGATATAAAAGTTATTTACAAAGTTCTCAAAAGAAAAGCTAAACTTTTTATAGAAGTGCCAAATGCGAATTCTTTATTGTTTATCATATTTGGGAAATATTATAACTGGTTAAGAGTCCCCCAGCACACAATATATTGGACCAGTGACGGCATCAAAAAATTTTTGCGCAGTTGTGGTTTTAAGAAAATTGACATTTATTATCCTTTTAAAGCGAATTTAAATTTCTCTTTTTCAATATTGAATAAATACAACCGCAAATTTTTGTTTTATATAACTATTCCTTTGTCTTTGATGATTTCTTTTGTTCTGACCAAATTTGGGAAAGGGGAAGTAATACGTGTGGTTGCTGAAAAATAAGTTATTATTAATTTTTCTTCTTTTGTTTCCATTTTTTTTGCTTTTGTGGTGGTTTAAAGATGGGCTGATAAAGGGAGTCGGAGAATCCGGATTGCCTTTTTATAATATCGCAAAAGAATATTTGCACGCATCTTATACATGGTCGCCAAATGCGCTTGGAAATTCAACATATACCACAACTTCCGGAAATTATTTTTATGGATTTTTTAGTTTACTAAATGGTTTAGGTTTGCCGGCTTACCTTCAACAATTTACTTTTTTTTACCTTGCATTTGTTTTATCCGGAATTGGCATAGTTAATTTATGTAAATTTTTATCTCCCCAAATAGGAAAAAAATATGTTATTCTCGCAATTTTATTTTATTGGTTTAATCCGATTGTCGCTTTTAATATCTGGAATCGTTTTTTAAATAATTTTATTGTTTTTTGGGCAATTTTGCCGATTGCATTTTGCTTGTTTATTGAAGGTTTGGTAAAAAGAAGTTTTCTGATTTTATTGCCGCTTAATGTTTTTTTATTTGTTGGCGCTTACGCTTTTTCTTCATTGGCTCTTGTGTTAAATATGTACGTTTTGTTTTCATTTGCCACATTGGGGATGATTTTAGTGCGCAAAGATTTGAAATATCTCTTTTTTGCAGTTAAGTACTTTTTACTTTCAGTGGTACTTTTTGCGCTTTCTAATTTTTGGTGGATTTCACAAATTTTTTCTTTTAGCGCTTCTAGCAATTATAATTCAGTTGTTTCAAATTTTTTTTCTCCAGATGGGAATTTAGCTATATTAACTGATACCAGTAGTCGTCTTGGCAATTTTGTAAGCGTTTTTAGACTAATCCACGAAGATTTTGCTAATGGTTTATCTTGGGCTAGCGTATACAAATTTTTTCCTGTAAATATTTTGTCTTTCTTGCCTGTTGCGCTAATTATTGTTTGGTCTTTGAGCCGGGAAGTTAAGGAGATTTATAAAGTTTTAATATTTGTTTTTATTGTTTTGCTTTTTCTTGCAAAAGGGTCTAATCCTCCGTTTGGTGAATCATTCACAGTTTTATTTAATCAGTTTTCAGTTATGCAGGTGTTCAGAAATCCATTTGAAAAATTTAGTTTGGTTTTAATTTTGCCAACTGTAATATTAAGCGTCATTGCGGTTAACGAAATTAGTTTTGGAAGAATTATTTCAGAAGTTTCGTATTTAATTTTTTTTATCCTAATTCTTGTGTATATTTATCCTTTTATCTCAGGGAATGTTTTGTCCAGTAACGCTGGTTTTAGAGATGGCATTACTGATGATTATTCCGTAAAAGTTCCGGATTATTATGATGAGGCGAACAAATTTTTGTATGAAAATGCTAATTATCAAAGAACTTTGGTTTTGCCGCTGGGTGGAGAGGGCATGACATACACTTGGGATTATCCGTATTCGGGAGTTGAGCTTTCCAATGCTATATTTGACACCCCTGTTATTTCCTTTAATACTACAATACCTTATTACTATGAAATTGTAAAAAGCATAGAAAATTACCAAAATCAGGAGATTTTCCTTTCCGCCTTAAGGTATCTTAATGTGAAATACATTCTTATTAGAGAAGATATTGATTACGAATTAAGGGGATTGGTTAACCCGGAAGTTTTGAAAGAGAATATTGAAAAATTAATTGGTGAAGGCAAAATAAAACCGGTTTTTAACGCGGGAAAAATAAAAATATATGAGTTAAATGAAGATTATTCTTTGCCAAAGTTTTATATTGCAGAAAACGTAATTAAATCAAACTCGGAAGATTTAGTTTTAATAGAAAATGCTTTTGGGAGAAACGAATTTAGAAATTCTTATTTGTCTTATGAAGATAATTTTGGTTCTAATTATGATTTGATTTTTCCAGAGAAGGATAGTTATTTATATGACAAGGATCAAATCTTAGATTTTAGATTTTTTAGTGATGATGACATATTAGCAAGATTATTTCATGTAGAGCATTTGCACAATTCATTTTTTTACCCTTTTGTTAGATATAAAGAACTTTTCGAGCTTTATTTACAAAAAGACTCAGATTCAAAAGCAATATTTAAAATAGGATTGTTAGGCAAAAGAGCTGTTGAAATTTATAAATTGAAAATGCTTGATTCCTTGAATGATGATATTTTGGGAAAAGCCGAAAAAGATTATAGATTATTGTTTTACGAATTATTGCCAATATTTAAGTCAAACTATGAAGGCACGCCATTATCCGGTCTTATAAGACAATCTTTGTCTTTGCACATTGAGCTTTTTGATAGAATTGATTCGCCTTTGGCTGACGAACTCAGAAGATCTTTTATTGATTTAATTGTGAAAAAGCCAAAATATTTAGTTGAACAAGAAAATAAGTTTTATGTTTATAAGTTTAATGTTAGTTCCAAAGGAGAATATAATATATTGGGCGTTGCCAAGTCAGATAAAGTTTATTTAAATGGCAGTTTGATCGATGTGGAAAAAAGTGTTTATTTTGAAGAAGAAGAGTATGAAATAGCTGTTGCTTCGGAAGAAAGAGAAAATATTGCTTTGCTAAAAAACAATGAATTGCCCCAAAAAACAAGCACATTAATTATGGATTATATTTATATCAATCCGACCGAGTATAAAGTGCGAATTTCAAAAAAAGATAATGAACAAGAAATTCTTGTTTTTTCAGAATTATTTGATTCGCGTTGGCATGTTTATTATCATGACAATGAGTTAATAGACACTAAAAAACATTTGAAAGTGAACATTTACGCAAATGCCTGGATTATAGATAGAGCTGGAGAATATGAGATAAAAGTGATTTATACACCACAGAAGATTCTTGAGATTGGTAAAAAGATATCACTAATAACTGTGACTGGATTATTAATGATTTATTTATTTGTAAAAATAAAAAAGAGAAGACATGTTAATTGAAACAGGTTTTTATTGGTTTGTATTTTTGTTTTTTGTTTACCTTTTTTTAATAAAAAAGAAAGTGAAAATTGGTCTATTCTCACGCAATTGTCTGTTTTTGTTTTTTCTTGGAATTTTTTTGTATGCGTTTAATTTCACAAAAGCCGCCGAGTTTTCTTTTAGACTCTCTTTTGTATTTTTATTAATTTATTTTCTTTTTGGTGTTTTATTGGTGAAAAGAACAAAATGATTATATTTCTTTTTTTAGGATTGTTTGTTGCTGTTTTTTTTCGGATTAAAAGTATGTATTTGTTTTTAGTTTCTGTATTAGTTTTGTTTCTGTCTGTTTTAGTTTTAATTTTGGGAGGAGAAAATTTGGGATCAAATTTAGTCATGTACGCTTATTTTTTGTCAATTATAGGTTTAGTTAGGTATTTTTTAGAAATCAAAAATGGGTAAAATTAGATTCTTATTGCTTCTTTTAGCGCTTGCAGTTGTTTATTCCAGTTTTTTGTTGCCCGGAATAAGGGTTGCTAACGATTTCCCTGATGTCGCGGAGGAAGTATTAAAAACTGGTTATGATATGCCTCGTATTTGGACTGGAGAGTATAACGGTTTTGGAAATTACGCAATTTCCACCATGTGGGCGTGGCCTATGAATTTTTTGTATGCTTTCGGAGCGCAAATTGGATTGCCATTTAGTCTTTTATACAGGATTTTGGGTTTTTATTTATTTTTGTTTTTGGGTATTTATTCTTTTTCAAAATTGTTGAGTTTATATCAAATTAGCAAAAATGGAAAATTAGTTGCCACTTTGTTTTATCTTGCAAATACTTATATCGTGCTTTTGATTGATGGAGGTCAGTATTTGATTGCTTTGGCATATGCTTTTTTGCCTTTTTGCTTTTTTAGTTTTATAGAATCGCAAAAAAAGTCGTTTTATAAAAAACTGCTTGCCGCTTTGTCTATCACCATACTTGGGTATTTTGATATCAGGTTTGTTTATGTGTTGTTTTTGCTAATGTTTTTTTATATTTTTGTTACCATAGTTTTTTCTTCATTTGAGGATTCACTAAATAAGTTATTTGAATTTTTCAAAACTTTTTTAGTAGTTTGTTTTGTTTTTGTGACGTTTAATTTTTATTGGCTTTTGCCTGCGCTTTTGGTACAACCTCCATCTTTGCCGCTTGGCTATGACAGGTTGTCTCAAGTTCGGGAATTAAGTTTTGCGAGTCTAAGTCATGGACTTTTTGTTATTTCTCCCCACTGGCACAAAAATAATTTTGGCGAAATAGCAAAAATAAATTCATTTTTTGGCATGATTGCGATATTTGTTTTTTTGACTCCAATTTTTGTTAGACGCAACAAACATGTCGCTTTTTGGTTTTTGATTTGTTTAGTATTTGTATTTTTAGTTAAAGGAAGTAAAGAACCATTTGGATCTATATATGAATGGCTTTTTTTAAATATACCGGGTTTTTCTATGTTTAGAGATCCAACCAAGTTTTTCTTTTTGGTTTGTCTTTCCTTTGCGGTATTGCTTGGTTTTTCTATAACTGTTTTAGAGAAAAAATATAAATTAATTTTAAAAGTCAAAAATATTTCAATTCCATTTTTTACCTCATCTTTTTTGTTTGTTTGGTTTTTGTTGATGTATCCAACATATACAAACTTAATGACAGGAACCTTGTCAAAACCGATTTACTTAAATGAATTTGAAAAGATTAAGAAACATTTACTGGATGATCAAGGTTTCGGCAGGGTTCTGTGGTTGCCTCAAAGACCGCCTCTTGGTTATGCCGCTTTGGAAAATCCTTCTGTTTCTGCGTATGAATTGATCAAAATTAGGCCTTTTGCGACAGGCATAATAGGCACATATGAAACAATGAATTTTCTGAGAGATTCGTCTTATATGGATAAATTTTTGGATATGGCAGGTATCAAATATGTCGCTTATCCTTTTTATGACATTAGGAGAAAGGAAGTTTCAGAGGATGAGAGGAATTATTATTTTACTTTTTTAGATCAGCTAAAAAACACTAAATGGTTTGGCAATTTAATATACGATTATCCGGTTGCCTTTTTGCAAACTAAAAGCAACAAGGATCTTATATATCTTGCCAACGAAACAGTTGGTGTTGTAGGCAGTGACAAGATTTATGAAGAAATTGATTTTCTGGGTGCGGATTTGTCAAAAAATCCGCTTTTGTTTATTGAAGAATCGCACAATCTAAGTTCTTATGTCAAAAGTGGAGATATTCGCAAAGTAATTTTGTATAACAAAAATTTGCTTGATTTATACCTCTCCTTTATTGACACTGGCAGATATGTCTTCCCTTCTAAAAATTTGGACTTTTCGCCCTCTCAAAGCTCTTGGTGGAAAAGAGAAAGCATGGATTTTGTTTGGTGGAGATCTTTTTTGCAGGAAAAATATTTAATAGATAACACGGATTTTGATTATGGTGGCGGTTGGGCTATTGCCGAAAGAGAATCTGAACTTGAAATTATTGATCAATCTTTCAAAAAGCAAGGCGATCTTTATGCAAGAGTTTTATTTAGCAAAAAAGGAGGAAAAGTAAGTTTTTGGCAGAGCGGCAAAGAGATTGGTTCGATACAAACAAAAGTTGAAAATCCGAGGGAGATTATCAGGGCTGTTAAAGGGTATGGAGATACCAAAGATAAAGAGTTAACTTTTTATGATTCTAATTTTTTGTGGGTTAAGGTGGGTGAGCTGATATCTTATGAAAGTATAACAATAAAAACCCAAGGTGATTTGAATGTTATTAACGCTTTAGTTGTGATTGAGAAAGATGAATTGCAAAAAATAATTTTTTCTACTAAGGATATTGAAATAAATCAATGGGAGAATATGAACCTAAAAGACAAAAAAAATCTGTTTTCGCAAAATGTTTCTAACACTGCAACTTTGTCCTACCGTAAATTAAATTCCACTGAGTATTTGCTGAATGTGAAAAATTTAAATAATAGAGCAACTATTGTTTTTACCAATACCTATGACAAATTATGGATCCTAAATTCGAGCCAATCTTTACCTGTGTATAGTTTTGCAAATGGTTTTGTTGTTTCAAATTCTGGAGAATATAAAATTTTTTATTACCCTAACAAATTTGTTGAAATTGGCTTTTATGTCAGTGTGTTTTTTGTAACATTTATTTTGATTGTATTCATCTCGAATTTTCTTACATTCAAAATTACAAACAAAAATGAGAGAAAGTAGGCGAATTTCATAATTTGTGGTTGTCTAAAAAATTTTAGTTTATGCGTTTTGGAAATTTTGCATATAAATATCTAAAAACTGTTTTGCAATCTAAGACTCTGAAAGATTCTTCTTTGACTTCAGTTGCCACATTAATTAATGGAGCTTTAGGAGCATTTTTTTATATTTATTTGGCAAGAATGTTAGGTCCTTCAGATTTTGGCATTTTTAGCGTTGCTATTGTTACTCTTACATTGGTTGCGGATATCACAGATTTTGGAACAAATAGCGGAATTGTTAATTTTGTTTCGAAATACGTGAAAGTTGATTCCAATAAAGCCTATCAATTTTTGAAACTGGCTTTGAAAATAAAAATAATTGTCAGCATTTTTGTAATTGTTATTGGCAATTTTTTGGCGTCGTATCTCGCGCGATCTGTTTTTTTCAAGCCTGAGTTGGAGTTTCCTTTGAGATTAGTCTTTTTGGGAGTGGCGGCTACGCATTTGTTTACTTTTGCAATATGCGCGCTTCAATCGTATCAGAAATTTTTAAGTTGGAGCTTTTTGCAAATATTTACCAATGGATTAAGACTTTTGTCAATCTTTCTGGCTAGCTACCTTTGGTCATTGAATGTGGTTAATTCCATTTTGATTTATTTGATATATCCTTTTATTGGATTTTTACTGGTTTTTGTTTTTATTCCCAATTCTTTTATAAAAGTAAAAAATGAAAATAAAAGATTCGGGGAGTTTTTTGCTTATAACAAATGGATTGCCAGCTTTGCGATAATTGCGGCTTTAAACTCCAGATTGGATACATTTATAACAGCAAGACTTTTAGATAGTATGCAAGTTGGGATATATTCTGCCGCAAATCAGCTTGTGCAGGTTGTTCCTCAAATTGTTGGAGCGATAGGCGCTGTGCTTGCTCCTAAAATTGCCGCTTGTAAAAACAAAAAAGATTTAACTTCTTACCTTAAAAAAGTGCAAGTTATGGTTTTGGGCATCGCTTTTCTGGGATTAGTTTCAATACCTGTTGCTATTTATTTTATCCCTGTCTTGTTTGGTTCTGAATATTTGCCTTCTATAAATGTGTTTATCATACTTATGATATCGATGCTGATTTTTCTTGTCGCAGTGCCTATTCATCAGACAGTATTTTATTTCTTTCAATATCCTAAATTGTTTTCATGGATTGCCATTGTTAATTTGTTGATTAATGCGATTTTGGGATGGTTTATGATCAGTTCATATGGTGTTGTCGGAGGCGCTTTGACGGTTTTGGTTGTGCAGTGTATTAGTTTTATAATTCCTGCTTGGTGGGTATTATGTAAACTAAAAGAGAAATAAACTTATGTCTATTTGGTCACATACTGTTGTAAAAAACGAGGATAGATATGTTTGGTATTCCCTGATGAGCGTTATTGATTATGTGGATAGAATGCTTGTTTGGGATACAGGTAGCACTGATAAAACAATAGATATAATCAGGTATATTCAAAAGCGGTTTCCCAAGAAGTTGGATTTTGTTGAAGTTGGTGATGTCTCAATTGATGAATTTACTCATGTAAGGCAACAGATGCTTGAACAAACAAAATCTGATTGGGTATTAATACTGGATGGCGATGAAGTTTGGTGGGACGATTCGATAAAAAGAATTACCGATTTAATAAACTCTCATGGGCATTTGTTTGAGTCAATAATAACAAGATATGTAAATGTTGTGGGAGATATATATCATTACCAAGAAGAAGCGGCGGGCAAATATTCTATAGACGAGCATAAGGGGCATGTAACAATTAGGGCTATGAACATGTCGATTCCAGGTCTTAAGGTGGATAAGCCGCATGGACAGCAGGGATTTTTTGATAAAAATGGAATACTTATTCAATATAGAGACTACAATAAAAGAAAATATATTCCAGAGCTTGGATATATGCATTTTACTCATCTTCCCAGATCGACAAGAAGAGAAAGTGAAGCTAATGTTCCGAAACGTTTGATGAAGTACAAACATGAGATAGGAATTTCATTTCCAAAAGATTTCTATTACCCCGAAGTTTTTTTTCGAGAAAGGCCTGAGATAGTTGATTCGGTTTGGAGGAAAATGGACATGCAATTTTTTTTGTCTTCCTTGATTCAAACACCTTTGAGAAAAATAAAAAGAAGAATTTACGAAGGCAAAAGCGGTTATTGATTTAGTTATTGAAATAATTCTTAAACCACAGCTCCAGCGTTAATAGACTCCAAAGTTTTGGTCCAAAATCATTTAGAACATTGTGTTTTTCAAACATTTGTTTTATTTCGTCTTTTTCAAAGTAGTTATTTATATGCGCTTTTTTTGATAAAAGTATAGATTTGGCATATATGCCAAGTTTCCCTGAAAACCATTTGGAAAGCGGAATGCTAAATCCTTTTTTTTGTCTGTATAAATTGTCTTTTGGCACATATGGTTCAAGGGCTTTTTTTAGGATGTATTTGTATTGAGTATTTTTGCCGAATCCTTTGACTTTCATGTCAAAAGGTATGCTTGCGGATAGTTCTATCATGCGATAGTCCAAAAAAGGGGCCCTTGCTTCAAGAGATACAGCCATGCTTGCTATGTCAACTTTTGCAAGAAGATCATCAGGAAGATAATATTTCAAGTCCCAATACAATGTTTTATCTCTTGAATCGTCTGATATTTTTTGTTCAAAAACTTCTTTTATAAAATTATCTGAAGTTATTTCTTGCAGGTGGAATTTTAAAATCTTATTTTTCTCCTTGTTATCAAAATATTTGATATAGCTTAGATATCTTTGATAAAGAGGTAACCTTGATTTTGCTAAAAATTTCTCGATACGCTTGGTTAAATTTGTTTTTAACAATCGAAATAGTATTTTTGCAGCAATTTGCGAGGGCAATTTAGCAATTGCCAATTTATCAATTAATACATCTCTTTTAACTCGTCTGTACCTTTCATAACCGGCGAAGTTTTCATCTCCCCCATCTCCGTTTAATATTACTGTTACGTGCTGGCGGGCGAGATTACTAATCATGTATGTTATTACAGCGCTTGAATCCGCGTAAGGTTCCTCGTATTGGTAAACAAGTTTTGGCAATATCTCAACATCGGCAGGTTTTGCCATGAGTTCTATGTGGTTTGTGTTGTATCTTTTTGAAACTTTTTGGGCGTATTTTCTTTCGTCGTATTCTTCGTCTTCAAAACCTATTGTGAATGTGTTTATTTTTTTGTTTGAGTTCATTGCCATCATTGCGACAATGGCGCTTGAATCAACTCCTCCAGAGAGAAAAGCTCCGATCGGCACATCCGAGATCATTCTTATTTTTGTTGCTGATTCAAGGGTGTTTATAATCTTTTGTTGCAATTCGGCTGTTGTAAGATCCGTTTTATTGCTAAAGTCAATATCCCAATATTTAAAAATTGATAGTTTTTTTTGATTTATATCGCAAATTAAATAATGACCTGGCGGCAGTTTTTGTATGCCACTAAATCCGGTTTGCGGCGCTGGACAATATCCAAAAGTCAAATAATTGCAAATCGCATCCCAATCGATATCTTTCTTGATCTCCTTTTGAGTTAATATCGCTTTTAATTCCGAAGCGAATATGAAGCAATTGTTGCTGAAATAGTATTTAAATGGTTTTTCTCCAATTCTGTCTCTAGCGGCAAATAAAATATTTTTTGTTTTGTCATAAATGGCAAACGCAAACATTCCGTTTAAATGTGACAAACATGATGTTTTGTATTTGTCGTAAAGAGCAAGTATTACCTCCGTGTCTGTTTTAGATTTGAATTTATATCCAAACTTTTCCAACTTTTTTCTCAGGGTCCAAAAATTGTATATTTCGCCATTGAATGTGATAATGTATTTGTTTTTAAAATCCATTGGCATGTGACCATTTTTTGATAAATCTTGGATCGCCAGCCTTCTATTTACCAAGCCTACATTCCCATTTGGACTTATATAAATTCCTTCATCATCAGGTCCTCTATGCGCTAGCAGGGAAGACATACTTTGTAATGAATTTGTATCGATTTGATTTGAGTTTAAATATACTTTGCCGGCGATGCCGCACATATATCTAGTATAATTTAAATAAGTATGGATTTTGTAGGCAAAAAAACTTTGGAGGTAATGAATAAAGCCAGAAACTATAATTCTTGGCTTTTTAGATTGATAAAGCCATATCTTGGCAGAAATGTTTTAGAAATAGGTTCTGGTATTGGAAATTTCACCAAAATGCTTGCTGAAGTTTCGGATGTTTATGCTTCAGATGTGGATGAGTATTATCTTTCTTATCTGAAAAAGAATTTCAAGTCTGTCAAAAGCAAATATGTGAATATTGAAACCGGAGTAAACAGATACGGCAAGATTAAATTTGACTCTATTTTGTGTATGAATGTTTTGGAACATATAAAAAATGATCAGGAAGCTATTTCTCATATGTATGGTTTTCTAAAACATGGCGGCACACTTATACTTATAGTTCCAGCTTTTATGTTTGCTTATGGAAAACTTGATGAGAGCTTGGGTCATTATCGGAGATACACAAGGTGCGAATTAGAAAAAAAGTTGAAAAAGTTGGGCTTTTTTGTTTTGGAAAGCAGATATGTGAATTTTATTGGCATTTTTGGTTGGTGGTTCAATTCGAAGTTGGTTAAATCTGATATTATTCCCACATCTCATTTGTCATTCTTTGACAAAATTTTTGCCCCGTTTTTGTTTATTGAAAAGTTTATAAAGTTTCCTGTTGGACTTTCTGTGTTTGCAGTTGCGCAAAAAAAATGAAATGCTAGTTTCTATTATTATTCCAGCTTACAATGAAGAAAAAACAGTTGGCAAACTTTTGGAGAAAGTCAAAAAGGTTGAGTTTGGGAATGGAATATCAAAAGAAATTATTTTGGTAGATGACGCTTCAATTGATAAAACACTTGATATAGTAAAAAAATTTGAAGGTATAAAGGTAATCAATCACAAAAAAAATTTAGGCAAAGGAGCCGCAATTAGAAGCGGAATTAAAGTTTCCAATGGAGATATCATTGCGATACAAGATGCGGATTTGGAATATAATCCTTCAGATCTTGTTAGACTTGTTGAATTGGTTTATCAAAATATTGCGGAGGTTGCCTATGGAACCAGATTGCAAAATTATCCTCTAAAGATAATAGGAGCAAAAAAAACTCCACTTGTAACTCATTATCTTGGCAATAAATTTTTGACTTTTTGCACTAACTTATTGTATGGCTCGCGTATAACAGACATGGAAACTTGTTATAAAGTTTTTAAAAGGTCAGTGTTGTCAGGTATAAAAATTAAGTCCAATCGTTTTGATTTTGAACCTGAAATCACAGCAAAGATTCTAAAAAAAGGAATCAAAATTCATGAAATACCTATTAGTGTTAAACCAAGAGGATACGAAGAAGGCAAAAAAATTTCTTGGAAAGATGGACTTATTGCGCTTTGGACATTAATTAAGTTTAGATTTTCAGATTAACTCATATGGATGTGGCAATAATTAGTTTTTACAGAGGTATAAATAATCGTGGCGTGGAAAGGTGGGTGAATGATTTAACTGGCAATTTGTCGGGCAAATGCGATTTTACTATTTATCAAAATAGCAATTTGCCGGCTTGTCGCGGAGTTGAAATTGTGAATGGTTATGTTACTTATCAAAGAAAGATCGTAAAAAGCAAATTGCTTAAAAGGTTTTTTATTGATTATGATTCTTTGAAGATTTTGCATTTTTGTTTCAAGATTTTGCCAAAGTTGATTTTTAGAAAACACCAGATAATTATTCCCACGGATGGCGGTTGGGAAAGTGCAATTGTAAGGATTATTTGTTGGCTAACTGGCAAAAAGATGATTATTGTTGGGCATGCCGGAGTTGGTTATGACGATCTGAATAATTTGTGGTGTTTCCCTGATTGTTTTGTTGCATTGTCAAAATATGCTTTAATGTGGGCAAGAAAAGCGAATCCGTTTGTGAAGTTAACTCAAATACCAAACGGAGTTGATACAAATTTGTTTGTTCCTTTTACAAAACCAAAAAACGGCAGAAATGTTTTGTGTGTTGGTGCATTGACAAAAGATAAAAGAATTGATTTGGTAATTAATGCGGTGGCGAAAATTCCAGATTTAAATTTAACTATTGTTGGAGAAGGCGAGGAAGAAAGTTATCTAAAGAATTTGGCTTTTGAGAAATTAGGCAAAAGGGCAAGTTTCCTGCGAGTTTCTTTTGATGAAATACCCAAATTGTATCAAAATTCTGATCTTCTGATATCTGCGTCAACTAAACATTTTTCATTTGAAATGGTTTTAATAGAAGCCATGGCTTGCAATCTTGCCGTGATTGCAAATGACGATCCTATTAGACGCGAAATTGTGGGCAATGCCGGATTTTTAGTGGATCCCACAAAAGAAAACGAGTTTATTAGATTAATCAGAAAGGCTTTGAGTACAAATTGGAAAGATGTGCCAAGAAAAAGGGCTGAGATGTATTCTTGGAACAAAATAGCTGGTAAATATTATGAATTGTTTGAAAGTATATCCATGTAGAGCTTATGACTAAATTGTCGGTTAACATAATTACCTTAAATGAAGAAGAGAATATTAAGACTTGTTTGGAGTCTATAAAAGATATAGCTGATGAGATTATTATTGTTGATTCTGGCAGTAGCGATAGAACTATTGAAATTGCAAAAAAATATACCAAGAAAATCTTTTATCGAAAATTTGACGATTATTCTTCTCAGAAAAATTTTGCTTTAGAAAAAAGCTCTGGAGAATGGATATTGTCTTTGGATGCCGATGAAGAGATTAGTCAGGATTTGGCAAAAGAGATAAAACAAGCAATCAAAAAAGACAATTGCAATGGTTTTTATATTTCTAGAAAAAACATACTTCTTGGCAAAGTGATAAATCATACAAGATGGAGTCCAGATAAGCATATATGGCTTTTCCGAAAGGGTTTTGGCAAATGGGTTGGAGAAATACATGAGGAAGTTTTAGTTGATGGCAATACCCTAGAGTTAAGCGGTTCTAAGATTCATCATTCTTACTCAACTGTGACTGAATTTTTTGCCATGACGAATGATTATACTTCAAAAATAGCTTTAAGCGAGCATAAAAAAGGACATAGGTTCTCTTTGTTTAAATTGCTAATCGCTTTTCCGCGATCGTTTATCGGTAGGTATTTTATGAAGATGGGATTTTTGGATGGTTGGCGCGGGTTTGTCTTGTCTTATATGATGGGAATATATAGGATGATTACGGTAGTCAAATTATGGGAAATATCGCAAAAAAAATTGCAAAAAGAGAAAGTGTGATTTTAGTTTTTGTAATTTTTGTTGGTTTGCTTTTGAGATTGATAAATATCGATCAATCTTTGTGGCTAGACGAAGCAATAGGGGCTTTAGCGGCAAGAGATTACACTTACTCTGGGATTTTGGACGAGTTTATCAAATTTGATAATCATCCTCCTTTTTATTATATTGCTTTAAAATTTTGGATTAACCTTTTTGGTCAAAGCGAAATCGCTATCAGATCTTTATCTCTTGTTTTTGGGATTTTAACGATTTATTTAACATATCAAATTGCAAGACTTTTTGACGAAGTAAAAAAAAGCGTTTTTGGATTTAGTTTCCCATTTTTGGTGGCATTTTTAATGTCGATTTCGCAATTTGCCGTATACTTTTCTCAGGAAGCAAGAATGTATCAAATGGCCGCTTTTTTTGCCGCTTGCGTGTTTTACTTTTTTTTGCTTGCTTTGAAAAATGACAAAAAAATTTATTGGTTTTTGTTTTCTCTCAGTTCAATAGTTTTACTTTATACAGATTATTTGCCCATTTTTTTTCTTCCTGTTCCTTTTTTAATTTTGCTTTTTTACAAATCTAAATACAAACTTTTGATTAAACCTTATTTAATATCTTTGGCGCCAGTTTTTTTTGTTGGTCTTTTATGGTTGCCAACTTTTTTTGAACAAGTAAAAAACTATCAATATCTGCTTAGTGATTTTAGTCAATGGAAAAGTGTGGCGGGTGGCATATCGCCAAAAGAGATAAGCCTTTTGTGGGTAAAAATAATTGGCGGCAGAATCTCCTTCTATCCAAAATCTCTCTATTATGGTTTGGTAATTGCCGTTTCAATACCTGTTTTTTATGTGATTTTGCGAGGCGCTTTAAGAAAAAGCTTGATTCCTGTTTATTTGTGGATTGTAACGCCTGTTCTGTTGTGCATTTTAGCTTCGTTTTTTTTCCCGGCTTTTAATTATTTTAGGTTTGTTTTTATACTTCCTGCTGTTTTTATATTAATTGCTTATGGAATAGTTAATCTTAAAAATCAAAAAATCGCGCAAATTTGTTTTTTAACCATTTGCGTTTTTTTTCTGATACAAAATGGTATTTATATATTTGATTCCAGGCAACAAAGGGAAAATTGGCGGGAGGTTGTAAAATATGTGGAAAAAGAGCGCGACTATCATAAACTTGCAATTTTTTCTTTTCCTGAGCCTTTTGCGCCTTATCGATGGTACTCTAAAGGTTTAATTAGATCTGTTGGAGGAATTAACAAATTAGGTTTTGACTTGCAAGCAACAAAAAAGAAGGTAGAAAATGCAATTGCCGGCAAAGACACTGTTTATTATTTTGAGTATCTTCATGAATTGACAGATCCTAATAAAGTTATAGAACAAATTATTATTCACAATGGATATTCTGTAGCCTCTCGAAAAGATTTTGTGGGAGTTGGGATTGTTACCACATATGAAAAGAAATGATTTGTTTTTTTACTTTTTTTTGTTTTTCATATTTTTAATTCACGCTTTTTTATTGCTCAACTTAAATTTTTTCCCTTATCCTGAAATATTTATTTACACTTACCTTACAAAAATTGGACTTTTGCCGTACGTGCAGATAATGGATCAACATTTTCCTGGTTTGTTTTTCTTCCCTGTTAATTTTGCCACTATTGGTTTTGATACAGTTGAAGATTATAGATTTTTGCAAATTCTGCTTGTCTTTTTTAATCACGTTTTAATTTATTTAATAGGCAAAAAAATTTTTGTTAGCGTAAAAAAAGTTTTTTTTGTGAATTTGCTTTATTTAATTTGGCAACCATTTTTTGAAGGATATGTTTTGTGGATAGATTCGTTTGTAGTGCCTTTGTTTTTATTGTCTTTTCTGCTTTTGGTTAACGCTAGAAATAAAATTTTTTATTTTCTTGCCGGCTTGGTATTGGGAATTGCGATAGTTTTTAAGCAAGTAGTTGCTCCATTAGTTATCTTGATCTGGCTTTATTTGTTGAAAACTTCAAATGAGAAAAAAGACGTCTTTTGGTTTAGTCTTGGAGCTTTTCTGCCCGGTTTTTTAATGTGCTTGTACTTTATTCATATTGAAGTGTGGCAAGATTTTTGGTACTGGACTGTGATTTTTAACTTAACTGTTTTTGCCGAACTTGGCAGAAAATATCCATCGCCGGGCGAATTTATCAAAAGCTTGATGATATTTGGTTTTGCTTTTTTTGCGCCTTTTGTTCTCTGCTTTAGAAACAAGCTTGGCAAAGAAATATTTTTAGTTTTTGTTTTTATGATTGGCAGTTTGTTTTTTGCTTATGCCAGATTTGATTATGTGCATCTTCAACCTGCGCTTCCCTTTGCTTTGATGCTTTTGGTTTACACCTTTAATTTGATTTTAGTTAAAAAAATAATATTTGTTTATCTTGCGATTTCTTTGATTGTTGTCTTTTCTTCTCTGAGATTTGTTTTTGGCAACAAGGTTTATTTTTTTACCGATCATGAAATGACTTTGTCAAAATCAGTTCGGAAATATGCTTTGCCTAACGAGCCAATTTTTGCTATGGCGACTACGCCTCATATATACTATTTGACCAATACCAGACCAGCTGGGAATGTTTTTGTTTTTCATTTTGATTGGTTTATGAGAATTGCCGAAGATAAAATATTAGATGGAATTAAAACAGAAAACCCTAAAGTAATATTGCGCGATAGCTCGGCAGAGGTATCAGGTAGAAACTTGGTTGAATATATGCCAAGAATACAAGAGTACATAAATTCACGCTATACTGTAGTGGACAAGATAGGCGCTGTAGATATTCTAGTTCCAAATGAAAATAGCAATTGATGTATCACAGGTAGTTTATGAAACAGGGGTATCTGTTTATACCAAGGAATTGGTGAAACACCTGCTTTTGTTGGATAACAAGAATGAATATTTGCTATTTGGTGGAAGCTTGAGGGGTGTTTACAAATTAAAAGCTTTTTTTGATTCTTTGGGATTTCACCAAAATTTGAAGACCAAAATAATTCCAATTTCTCCAAGTATGGCTGATTTTATATGGAACAGAGTTCATAGGTTGCATATTGAGAAAATAATTGGCAAAGTGGATGTTTTTCATTCTTCTGATTGGTCGCAACCGCCAAGCAATGCTTTTAATGTGACTACTATTCATGATCTTTCACCTATAAAATACCCTGAATACACTCCCAAAAAGATCGTCTCGGTTCACAAGTCCCGCTTATCAAGAGTCAAAAAAGAATGTGATGTTATAATTGTTCCATCGGAAACAACAAAGAAAGACTTACTAGATATAGGTTTTAATGTATCCAAAATTCATGTTGTTTACGAAGCGTTACCTAACAGTTTCAAAAAGGCAAACAAATATCAAATTGCCAAAATGAGGAAGAAGTTGGGAATTCGTGAAAAATATTTGCTTTGTTTTGGCAGGAATCCAAGGAAGAATCTAAGGTCTGTTATAGACGCGTTTTTTTCACTTAAGCGTGATGATCTAATTTTGGTAGTAATAGGGGAGAATCAAAATTTTCACGAAGATTCTAATCGCGTGAAAAGTATCCCTTTTGTTGAAGCAGAGATGTTGCCGGCATTATATTCAGGTGCAGAGGCGCTTGTGTACCCGTCTATTTATGAAGGGTTTGGGTTGCCGGTACTTGAAGCTTTTGCTTGTGAAATTCCGGTTGTTGCCACAAATTACGGAAGCATAGCGGAGGTGGGGGGTAAGGCTTATGTTGGGGTTGATCCGTTTGATGTGTCTAGTATATCAGCGGGTATTGTGAAAGCTTTTGCGAAAAAAGAACAATTAATAAAAGAAGGTGTTAAAAGGCTTGCAATGTATTCTTGGGAAAAAACAGCAAAACTAACCTTGAAGTTATATGAGTTGTGTGTGCAGCCTAAATAGCTCAAATAAGTATCTAATTTATGATTACTATAGGTATAGACGGAAATGAAGCCAATACCGCTCAAAAAGTTGGCATACACATGTATGCATATAAGTTGTTATGTGCTTTAAACACACTTAATTTGTCGTCAAAAAACAAAATTCATTTTAAGGTTTTTTTAAAAGAGATTCCCGGAAGCGATCTGCCAAAGGAAAATGAGTATTGGTCGTATAAAATTTTGAAGGGAGAGAAACTTTGGATTCTTAAAAAACTTATGCCTCAACTTTTGTTTAAGGAAAAATTAAATCTCTTTTTTTCACCAAGCCATTATTTGCC
>JAOAEL010000001.1:69117-83554 GCA_026416845.1 Patescibacteria group bacterium | reverse complement strand
GTCCTATGATATGCGCCATAACTGATCTTGGTTATCTCAAAAATCCCGAGCAATTTTCAAAAAAAGACTATTGGCAGTTGAAGTATTGGAGTGCTATTTCTATGTTTTTGGCGAAAAAAATTATTGCAATATCTAAATCAACTGCTAAAGATATTGTACGACAATACAGTTTTTTCCGAAATAAAGTTTCAGTAACTTATTTGGGTTATGATAAAGACCAATTCAATTTAAATATTAGTCAAAATCTTGTGCGACGCACAATTAGCAAACTTAATTTACCTAAAGATTATATTTTGTATATAGGTTTGCTCAAGCCAAGTAAAAATTTGGAGGGTTTGATTGAGGGATTTTCCTTGCTAAAGAACAAATACTATGGGATAAATTTAGTGGTAGCAGGGAAAAAGGGTTGGTTGTATGAAACCATCTTTGAAAAAGTAAAAAAATTAAACCTTAAAGAGCGTGTAATATTTACAGATTACATAAAAGAAGAATATAAAGCTCCACTTCTAAAAGGCGCAAAAGCCTTTGTCTTGCCTTCATTCTGGGAAGGATTTGGGATTGATGTTTTATCCGCTTTTGCTGTAGGGACTCCCGTGATTATTAGCAATGTAGGTAGCCTTCCTGAAGTTGGAGGCGATGCCGCAATTTATATAAATCCATATGATCCGGAATCAATCGCCAAGTCTATAGATTATGTTTTGGGACTTCCCCAGAGAGAATATAATAGTTTGGTGAAGAAAGGGTTAAATCAAGTTTCACGTTTTTCATGGGATAAGACAGCCAGAGAAACGCTCAATATTATGACCGAAGCTATCTTTTCAAAATGATTTTGTCAGAGAATATTAAAATTACTAAAGAAGGTATTATTTTCACGGATAAGCATGGACGAGTTTTGCCTTTTGGAGTAGCGCTTCGAAAAGTGTCAGATAGAATCTTTTCTTGGTGGATGGATTTTAAACTTTATTTAATTCATTTGGTTAGTGAGACTATTCCATCTCATAATTTTAGGAAATTTGTGTTTAGACGTGCAGGAGTAAAAATTGGCAGAAAGTCAGTAATTCATATGGGTTGCAGATTTTTTGATCCAAGGGGAGTTATGATAGGCGAGGATACTATAATAGGTTATCGAGCTTTTTTAGATGGGCGAGCTTTGCTTCGCATTGGTAGTCATGTTGATATAGCTTCTGAGGTTTTGATATATAATTCCGAGCATGATATTAATGATCAATATTTCAGCGCTATTGAGGAGAAGGTAGAGATTTCTGATTATGTTTTCATAGGTCCCCGCGCTATTATACTTCCAGGTGTTAAAATTGGTTATGGTGCTGTTGTTGCCGCTGGCGCTGTGGTTACACGTGATGTTCCTGATTATGCTATAGTTGCTGGTGTCCCAGCCAGAGTTATAGGTGAGAGGAAGAATAAAAACTTAAAGTATATTTTGGGGAGAGCCAGACTCTTTCAGTGATATGTATGAGAAAATTCGCAAAGTACCTGTATATTTTTTTTAGCTTTTGTTTTGTTTTTTATGCTTTGTTATCCATACCTTCTTTCCCGCCACCGGCGCGAGACTTTTTGCAGTCAGAAGAACCAGCCGATGTTGAGACTCCGTTAAGAAAAGCTTATTTCACAAATTTAACTCGCGCTGAAGTGATTGAGCATTATAATCAAGTTTATAAAAATAAGTTTTTTGGCTTTAGTTTTCCAAATGTGAGATTAAATTATCCGCCTGAGGAAGCTCAGACCATAATAAGAGATCAAACCCGAAGCACTTTTCTTGAAGAACTAGTTTATCCTTTACGCAGTTCTTTATATATAAATGGATTTGAACCCAAAGAGGAAAAAGACAAAATAATTGTTAATGGTCAAGACTGGCGTCAGAAAGTAACTGTTAGATATGTACCAAGCCCTGCTCCTGCCAGGGTAATTGTTGCTTTAATTATTATTGCATTTGTGCCTCTTTTGACGAATATGCTAGTCCGTTTGGCAAAAGATTATTATTCTTTATTATCTAAAAATATTGTCAAAAAATGATAAATGTATCGATTATAATAGTGAACTTTAACACCAGCAAACTCACTTGTGAGTGTATAGATTCGATTATCAAACACACAGAAGGTATTAATTATGAAATTATAGTAGTGGATAACAATTCTCACGATGATTCTTTGAAAAGGTTTAAGCGGTATAAAAAGAAAAAAGAAATTAATTTTAAATTGATAGCAAATTCTAAAAATTACGGTTTTGGCTATGCCAACAATCAGGGCATAGAAGCTTGCGATCCTAGTTCAGGATATGTGCTTTTTTTAAATTCTGACACAAAACTTTTTTCTAATGTGGTCAAAAAAATGTTTGTTATTTTGGAAAAGCGCAAAGATATAGGTGTGATTAGTTGTCAATTATTAAACAAAGATGGATCTATCCAGCAAAATGGGGGCTATTTCCCTACTCTAATTAGGGTCTTTTCTTGGATGATTATTCAAGATCTGCCTTATGTGGATAAAATAATCAAACCTTTTCATCCAAAAACTAATAATTTTTATAATGTTGAAAGAGATTTGGATTGGGTTACAGGAGCATTTTTTATGGTTAGGAAAAGTGTTATTGATCAGTGTGGCATGTTTGATACTGATTATTTCATGTATGCTGAAGACACTGACTATTGCTATAGGATAAGGAAGGCGGGGTGGAGAATTTTGTATACTCCTTCTGCCGCCATTATTCATTATGGCGGCGCAAGTGGAGAGAACTGGTCTTTTGTTTGTCGCGAGTTTGAGGGAATAAAAACTTTTTATAAAAAACACTATCCTAAATGGCAACTGCCTATTCTCAAATTATTGCTTAAAATAGGTTCCTTGTTAAGATTTATATTTTACACAGTCAAGATTAATCCACTTGCGGCACAATCTTATGTTAAAGCTTTTTCTCAAGCTTGATAATTTAATTTGGTTTTTGGCAATTGTGATCTTAATTGCTATACCACTGATGCAAAAATTTCCTTTCTTGGGGGTTCCTGGAACTTTTGTTTCAATTAGAGTTGAAGATTTGTTACTTTTTTTGAGTTTTGTAATTGTCGTTTTCCGAGTTTCGCAAAAATTTTTTGAATATATAGATAACCGGATAATCAAGTTTTTTGTCGTTTTTTCAGGTATTGGTTTAGTATCCTATTTGTGCGCTTTAATGATTACTCAAACTGTTATTCCTCATATTGGTTTTTTACATTGGGCGCGTAGAATTGAATATTTTGTTCCATTTATTTTGGGTTATGAATTTTTTCGCACAAAAGATATCCAAGGTAGATTAAATCTTGTTATAAATTGCATTTTAGTAGTAATCGTTTTTGCCTTTGTATATGGTTTTGGGCAACGTTATTTTTCTTGGCCTATAATCATTACTCAGAATGAAGAATATTCCAAAGGCGTTGCATTGAAATGGGTAGAAGGAAGCCATATAAATTCAACTTTTGCTGGGCACTATGATCTTAGCACATATCTTGTTTTAATACTTTCAATTATTATCGCTTTGTTTTTTCTTTTTCAAAAAAGTTATTCCAAAGCAATTTTGGGTGTTGCATGGATTTTGGGTATGTGGCTTTTGGTAAATGCTGCATCCAGGATATCTTTTCTTTCTTATCTAGTTTCTTCGGTTTTTGTTTTGATTTTATTAAAGAAATTTAAAGCTATTGTTTTTCTACTAACGTTTAGCATTTTATTTGCGTCAATGTCATCTAATTTGCTTGCTAGATATCAAAGAATTATAGAAGTAACTTTGACCGAATACTTAAGCGTTAATTCTTTGTTAACAGTGCATGCTTCAATCAAAGAAACCGATGTTTTGCCAGAAACTGCCAGACAAAAAACATTGACCATTACACCTACGCCAATTCCAGTATTTGAAGATAGATCAACAAATATAAGATTAGATGTTGAATGGCCTAGAGCCATACGAGCTTTTAACAAAAATCCTCTGCTTGGCACTGGATATTCGTCGCTTGGTTTAGCTACTGACAATACTTATCTAAGAGCTCTTGGCGAAGTTGGGATACTAGGCTTTTTCTCATTTTTAGGCTTGTTAGGATCAATTTGGTTTGTCTTTCTAAAAGTTGTTAGATTTAAGAAATTAATTCCAGAGATTAACCTGACTCAAAATCTTACGATTGCAAAGGGTTTTCTTGCGGGAGTTATTGGAGCACAAGTTGGAATTTTAATAAATGGCGTTTTTATCGATGTTTTTGAGGCTTCGAAATTTGCCATAACATTCTGGTTGTTTAGCGGTTTTGCGGTCGGTTTAATAAGTTTTGGGATTAAAAAAGATAAGAATGTTTCTGTTTGATTTGTCAAAGTATGAAAAAATATTCGTTTCTTATTTTGTTTCTTATTTTAATTCTTGGTTTTGCTTTAAGGTATTATCGAATAAATTCACCTCTTGCCGATTGGCATTCTTGGCGGCAGGCAGATACAGCTTCGGTTACAAGAATATATGTTGAAGAAGGTATTAATTTGCTTTATCCCAAGTATTACGATATATCTACTATCCAAAGCGGTATTTTTAACCCTGAAGGTTATAGATTTGTGGAGTTTCCCATTTACAACTTGTTTCATGCTTATTTGGTTAAATTATTTCCACAGTATGGTCTTGAATATTTAGGGAGGTTGCTTTCAATCTTTTTTGGATTAATTTCTACTATTTGCCTTTTTATTATTGGGAAAAAATTTTGGGGTGATATAGGTGGTTTATTGTCAGCTGTTTTTTATGCTTTTATTCCTTTTAATGTTTATTTCACACGCGTTATTTTGCCAGAACCTTTATCGGTTTGTTTGGGTTTAATTTCTTTGTGCATTTTGCTTAGTTATTTAGATAACAAAAAGGAAATTTATCTTTATCTGGGTTCGTTTGTTCTTTCTTTGGCGATTTTGGTTAAACCATTTGTTGTTTTTTATGTATTGCCTATTGTATTTCTGATATTTAAAAACGAAGGAATAAAAAAAGTATTTTTGCAAAAGAAATATCATTTTGCTTCATTTATAACCTTAACTCCTTTTGCTTTATGGAGATTATGGGTAAGTCAATTCCCTGAAGGCATACCATTTTTTTGGTGGATGTTTAATGGCGGAGATATAAGGTTCAAACCATCTTTTTGGAGGTGGATTTTTGCCGAGCGCATAGGAAGTTTGATATTGGGAAGTTGGGGATTAATTGTTTTGGGATTTGGCATGTTAAGGAAAAACAATTATACTCCTTTGTTTCCATTGATTTTTCTTGTTTCTTCTTTTTTGTACTTAACAATTTTCGCTCAGGTAAATGTTCAACATGATTATTATCAAATTTTTATTGTTCCAGCTTTGTGTTTGGTTTTGACACAAGGTGTTTTGTCCATGTGGTATCAAAAAGAGTGGGATGTGTTGGTTACAAGATTTGTGTTGTTATTTAGTTTGTTTGTTATGTTTGTGGCTCCGATGTCACAAGTTAAGGGCATGTTTAATATAAATCATCCAGAGATTATTTGGGCAGGTGAGGCTGTTGATAGATTGGTTCCTAAGGATGCTCTTGTAGTTGCTCCATATAATGGTGACACTGCTTTTTTGTATCAAACAAAAAGGCGTGGTTGGCCTTTTATTGATAGGCCAATTGATGAAATTGTAAATTTGGGTGCTGATTTTTTTGTTTCTGTTGACCTTGCTCACCCGCAAACTCGAGAAATAATGCAAAAGTATGAAATTGTTGAAAAAACTGATAGTTATGTAATTGTTGATTTTTCTAAGCCGAAGATTTAATGAAAATACTGATGCTTGTTCCATTTTTGCCAAATATAAAAACTTCTGGTGGACAAACCAGGTGGTACAACATAATAAAATATTTATCAAAAAGTCATGAAATTACCCTTTTTTCTTTAATTAAAGATGAATCTGAGCGACAATTCATACCTGAGCTTAAAAAGTATTGCAGAAAGGTGAAAGTTTTTAAGCGTCCAAAATCCCCATGGACTTTTAGAAATATTTTTTTAACTGGTATAACATGGTTCCCTTTTTTAGTAATTAGAAATTTTTCCTTGGAAGAAAAAAACGCAATCAAAAAAGAATTAGAACGTGAAAGATATGATCTGATTCATGCCGAGACTTTTTATGTGATGCCTCATATTCCCAAGACTAGTGTGCCTTCTATTTTAGTTGAGCAAACTATCGAATATCAGGTTTATATGCATTATGTGATTAATGAAGCGCCATGGTTTTTGAAACCGCTTTTTTTGATTGATGTAATGAAACTTCGTTTTTGGGAGAAGTATTTTTGGAAAAAAGCTGATGGATTAGTTGCAGTTTCCAGAGAGGATAAGTTGATTATGCAAAAACTTATACCAAAAGCTGATGTAGACATAATTCCAAATGGCGTTGATTTTGAATATTATTGTGCCAAGAAAGTCGAAAAGAAATTTCCCCCCAGAGTTTTGTATGGTGTTACCAATTTTGAATGGTTGCAGAATTTAGAGGCTGTGAATATTTTGATTAAAGAAGTTTGGCCTCACATAAAAAAAGGTTTTCCCACTGCTATTCTTTGGATAGTTGGCAGAAAAATTCCATATGATTTATTACAACTATCTAAGGAAAAACAAGATATTAAGATAACAGAATCTATAGCTGATTCAAGGGATGCCTATCTAGGAGCATCTGTAATGTTGACTCCCATTCGTGGTTCTGGTGGCACTCGTCTTAAGGTATTAGAGGCTATGGCGGCGGGATTGCCTGTTGTTTCTACTTCGGTGGGTGTTGCCGGTTTAGATGTAAAACATGGCAAGCATGCTTTGATATCAGATGACACTAAAGAGTTGGCAAGATTTACCGTTGAATTGCTGAAAGACAAGGACAAAGCAAGAATAATTGGCAAAAATGGGAAAGATTATGTAAGAAAGTTTTTTGACTGGCAATCTATCGTAAAAATGCACGATAAAATCTATAAAAAAGCAATTTCTAAAAAGTATGAATAAGAAAGATTTATCTATTGTTATATTAAATTACAACACAAAAGCATTGACTCTTGATTGTTTGCGTTCTTTGGACAAGGTTAGAAACGAATTGAATTTTGAAATTATAGTTTGCGACAATGGTTCAACTGATGGAAGTGTGAATGCGATTAGATTAAAATATCCTAAAGTTAAGATTATTGAAAACAGGGCAAATATAGGATTTGCGAAAGGAAATAATGCGGCAAGAAATTATGTGCGTGGCAAATATGTTTTATTTCTGAATTCTGATACATTAGTTTACAAAAACACCTTAAGAAAGTGTTTTGAATACATGCAAGGTCATAAAGAAGTTGGCGCTCTTACTTGCAAAGTAATTTTACCTTCAGGAGAGCTAGACAAGGATTGTAGAAGGTCATTTATAACTCCTACAATTGCTCTGATTCATTTATATCTTAAACTTGACAGATTGTTTCCCAGATCTAAGCTTTTTGGAAAATATTGGTATGGTTATATGCCAGAGGAAGTTACTCATGAAATTGACGCTTTGCAAGGTGCGTTTTTTTTTACCAGAAAGAGCATTCTTGATAAAGTTAATTGGTTTGATGAAGATTATTTTTTAGATGCTGAAGACATAGATTTATCTTGGAAGATTAAGAATTTAGGGTGGAAAAATGTTTACTACCCTGAAGTTTGTATAATGCATCTTAAAGGCGCGACAAAGGGTAAAAATAGATTGCTTAAAAATAAAATTCCTTTTAGAGATAGATTGAAATATGTTTTGTCGGGCGTAAATTCAATGGAAATCTTTTACAGAAAAAGGTTATGGAACGAATATCCTCCGATTGTTAATTATCTTGTTATTCTTGGAATTTATTTATTGAAGTTTTATAGGATCTCAAAATTGTATGTTTTTGGCTAATACTTAATTTTTATCAATGTTGGTTTTTAGAAAGAAAATTTGAATAATGAAAGTGGCGATAGTTTATGATCGAGTGAATAAGTGGGGAGGCGCCGAAAGAGTATTGTTGTCTCTTCATGAAATTTTTCCGGATGCTAGTTTATATACTTCTGTTTATGATGAGGAAAAGGCAAAATGGGCTAAAGTTTTTCCTATTGTAAAAACCACATACTTACAAAAATTTAAGTTTCTAAGATCAAGGCATGAATTAATCCCGTTTTTGTTGCCAGTTTTTTTTGAAGCTTATGATTTTTCTGATTATGATTTGGTTATTTCTGTGACCAGCGAGTTTGCAAAAGGAATTATAACAAAGCCTAATACTTTGCATATTTGTTATTGTCTAACTCCTGTTAGGTATTTATGGAGTGGTTATGAAACTTATTTTGAAAACTTTTTTTTGAGACTTATCAGCAAGCCGGTTGTTAATTATTTGCGTTTTTGGGACCTAATTGCAAAAGATCGCCCCGATTTTTTAATCTCAGTTTCACATACTGTTAAAGATAGAATAGAAAGATATTACAATAGAGAAAGCATTGTTATTTATCCTCCGATAAAAACTGATTTATTTAATAAAAGTTTGACTAATTTCAAAAAAAAGTTTTTTTTGGTAGTAAGTCGTTTGGTACGTTATAAAAGAGTTGATATAGCTATACTTGCTTGTAATAAACTTAATTTTCCTTTGATTGTAGTAGGGACAGGTTCTGATTATCGCAGATTGAAGAAAATGGCAGGCAATAATGTTAAATTTCTTTCCTATGTCAGCGAGGAAACTTTGTGTGATTTATATAAAAAAGCTTATGCTTTGATATTCCCTGGAGAAGAAGATTTTGGTTTAGTGATTGCGGAAGCGCAATTGTCAGGGACTCCCGTGATCGCGTATGGAAAAGGTGGCGCTTTAGAAATTGTTAATGAGAAAACTGGTATTTTGGTAGAGCAACAATCTGTGGAAGCTTTTTGCAAGGCTTTGGAAGAATTTGATTATAAAAAGTATGATGGAGAGAAAATTGCAATGAACGCCCAAAAGTTTTCTGAGAATAGATTCAGGAAAGAATTTTTGAGTTTTGTAAAAAAGTGTTATTCTAAGAAGATTTTACAATTTTAGATTTAAAGTGAAATTTATGACAACCTCATACACTTACAGACAGCACTTATATGGTTTGATAATGGCTGGTGGTGGTGGTACTCGTTTATGGCCGTTGTCTAATGAAAATAATCCCAAACAGTTTTTGAAATTATTTGGTGGTAAAACTTTAATTGAAATTACAGCTTACCGCCTTAATAGTTTTTTACCTTGGGAAAGAATCTATGTTTCAACTGCAACTTCTGCTTATGCCGAAAAAATAAGACAACTTTTGCCTAGTATCCCACAGGAGAATATTATCATTGAGTCGGTTCGTCGCGATAGTGGACCCGCACATGGATTAGGGGCTTTATATATCTTCAAAAAAGACAAAGATGCTGTAATTATCAATGCCGCTTCTGATCATTTGGTGAATCCGGAAAAAAATTACGAAAAAACTATGTACGCCGCGTCTAATGTTGCTTTTAACACAAAAGCTCTTGTTGCTGTTGGCATAAGTCCGTTATATCCGCATACTGGCATGGGACATTTGAAAATTGGCAAAAAGATAGGGTTTGTTGAAGGGAGAAATATATATGAACGCGAAAAACATGTTGAAAAACCGCCGCTGGCGTTAGCAAAAAAATATACGGCAAGTGGGGAATATTACTGGAATGCCAACCATTATGTTTGGCGAGCAGATTCTTTTTTAGAATCACTAAAGGAAAATGCTCCCGATATTTACAATTGTCTGATGCGGATATCAGACGCTATAGGTACCGATTATGAAGATAAAGTATTAGCAGAAGAATTCCCTAAAATGCCTAAGATATCAGTTGATTATGCTGTCTCTGAAAAAGAAAAAAATTTTTTGATGCTAGTTGCTGATTATAATTGGACTGATGTGGGGAATTGGAATGAAGTTTGGCAAGAATTACCCAAAGATGAATTTGGAAATGTGGTTTTAGGCAAATTGGCAAGTGATGCAGAATTTATTAATATTGATACTTCAGATACCTTGGTTTATCGAAATGGAAAAACTATTGCGGTTTTGGGTGTTGATAACATTGTGATAGTGGATACAAAAAACGCTCTTTTAGTGTGTAGCAGAAGCAAGGCTCAGAATGTAAAGCAAGTGGTGGAGATTTTAAAAGAGAAAAAAAGAGATGACTTAACATGAAAAATGTATATGTTTAGTGATGATTTTAAGAAGCGTGTTTACTATTTTCTAAAAAGGATAATTGATATTTTTGGATCTATCTTTTTATTAATTCTTTTTTCACCCATAATGCTAATAACTGCAATTGCTATCAAACTTACTTCAGAGGGTCCGGTTTTTGCCGATATACCAATGCGAGTTGGCAAAGATGGGAAAAAGTTTAAGTTGTATAAGTTTAGATCTATGATAGTAAATGCGCATGTTTTGATGAAAACTGATCCTAAATTTAAAAAGCTTTATAAAAAATACAAAAAGTCAAGTTATAAAATATCAATAAATGAAGATCCTAGAATTACCACAGTTGGCAGATTTATAAGAAAGTATTCAATTGATGAAATGCCTCAATTTATTAATGTTTTGCGTGGAGAGATGAGCATTGTTGGTCCTAGGGCTTACTATCCCGATGAATTAAAAGAACAACAAAAAAAATATCCTCATACCAAAGCTTTGGTTAAAAAAGTTTTGAAAGTAAAACCTGGCATTACAGGTTATTGGCAAGTTTCCGGCAGAAATGAAGTTAATTTTGACAAAAGAATTGAAATGGATGCTTATTATGCCCAAAAATGCTCAATATTTTTTGATATTTGGATAATGCTTAAAACGCCTTGGGTAATGATATCAGGAAAAGGTGCTTTATAAACATTTTTTATCTTTTTTTGAATTTTTACTGTATGCGGCAAAAAACCCTATCTTTTTTAAAACCAATTTTTGGTATTGGAGATGTTTCTAATAATAATCAAATAAGTAATGCTAAATTGGGATTTAAATTAAAAAACAGGAATTTAAAAATTGTTCTTTTTTCCCCTTTTTTGTTTATCCTGTTTTTTCTTGCTTATTTAGGTGTTGTTGCCTTTGAGATTTACAAAAGCGGGAATAATTTGTATAAAAGTGCTAATTTGCTTTTAGATTCTTTTAGAAATCAGGATCTATCAAATGTTAAACAAAACTTATTAACTGCCAAAAATTATCTTCTTGATCTTGAGTTAGCTTATAACAAAATCAAATGGTTTGATAAATTACCATTTTTGGGCAATTATTTCGACGATTTTGGACATATTATAAATGCTTCCAAACATGTGTTTGATGGGTTGGAAGTAATTGTTGATTCAATCGATCCTAATTTGTTTGAGTTAGATAAAAGTGTTAATGGTTCTAACAGCGCGAATTTGAATGATAACAAATCTGGTTTATTAGTAAAAATCTTCCCAAGTATTGCTGATAATTCAAATCAATTAATTGAAAAAATCGGATTAATTGATAATGAGATTTCGTATTTAAATCCTTTAGATTACCCTGAGAAAATTGGGAATTTTTCTTTGCGAAAGAAAATGAACGATTACATCTCAACTTTTAGGGTGTTAAACATGTTTGCTTCTCAAGCCAAACCTTTGATTGAAGTTTCTCCTTATTTGTTGGGTTTTGAGTCTAAACGTAATTATATGATAATTTTTCAAAACGACAAAGAACTTAGACCTACTGGCGGTTTTATAACTGCCTATACCCTTGCCAAGGTTGAAAATGGCAATTTTGAACCAATTTTGTCTAGTGACATATATGATTTGGACGATAATTACACTCCAACAATAAAGGCTCCTGATCCAATAATAAAATATATAAAAGGTCCTTATACATTGTTGCCAAATTTAAGATTACGGGATATGAATTGGTCTCCTGATTTCGAAGAGTCAATGAAAACTTTTGCCGATGAAGCCAAAAAAGCGGGAATCACAAATATTGATGGCATAATTGCGATAGACACAGAGGCTTTATTGAAAATAGTGGAAGCAATTGGCAGTGTTTATGTACCTGGCTATGGAGAATATACAAGTCAGATAATATCTGAGTGCAATTGTCCGCAGATTATATATGAGCTGGAAAGTTTTGCGAGCGTTGAGGGGCCTGTGGTATGGAGCGAGAACGACCCCGGAAAAGTTGTCTTCGCGCCTGAAAATTATGATGATCGCAAAAAAATTATCGGACCTCTAATGAATGCTTTGATGCATAATGCTTTCAATTTGCCTTTGGAAAAAACTCCATTGTTATTAAAAGCAATAATAGATTCTTTAGTTGAAAAACACATACTTTTTTATGTTTTTGACAGCGTTTCACAAAATGCAATAGAGTTGGCAGGAATTGGTGGCAGGATAGAAGATTTTCAAGGCGATTATCTTCACATAAATGATGCAAATCTTGGGGGCCGCAAATCAAACCTTTATGTCACACAAGAGGTAGATCAAAAAATAAGTATACTTAAAAATAATGAAATAGAAAAGATTGTAACAATTACTTATAAAAATCCTGAGAAATATGATGGATGGTTGAATTCTATTTTGCCAAATTGGCTGAGGATCTATGTTCCCGAAGGAAGTGAATTAGTATCGGCTGAAGGATTTTGGGAAAAAGTTGAACCGTATAATGAACTTGGCAAGACAGTTTTTGCTGGTTATTTTGAATTAAGACCGCAAGGAATTACGAAAATAACTTTAAGATACAAGTTGCCATTTGTTTTAGAAGGTGATTTTTATAAACTAAAAATACAGAAACAACCTGGGAAAAAGCCATTTTTGTATAGAGTTAAAATAGGCAGTATTAGTGAAGAATTCGATCTTAACACTGATAAGAAATTTTCTTATAAAATTTAAATATGCAAAACTTACGATTTATAAAATCTGAAGGAATTGTAATATCAAGGACTAACTACAAAGAGGGTGATAGATTAGTAAAATTGTTTTCAA
Source organism: Patescibacteria group bacterium (assembly GCA_026416845.1). Taxonomy (GTDB): domain Bacteria; phylum Patescibacteriota; class Microgenomatia; order UBA8517; family UBA8517; genus JANWVB01. The sequence goes on along the minus strand of JAOAEL010000001.1, from coordinate 70,627 downwards.
AAAATTATGGAAAAATAACACTTTTGGCTAAAGGTGCAAGGAAGACTAGGAGCAGAAAAAGAGGAAGCATAGAAGTTTTTAGCAGATTAAAATTTAGCGCATATAGAAAAGATGGTGTTGGTCTTTTAACGGAGACATTCTTAATTGATTCTTACTCCGATATTAGAAAAAATATCAGAAAGGTTGCGCTTTCTTATTTTATGCTTGAAGTGGTTAATAATCTTACCAGAATTGAAGAAAGTAGTGATTCTGATTGCAGAGTGTATGAATTATTAGTTAGCACGTTTGAAGAAATAAGAAAGAGAAAAGATTTAAGAAACATAAAAAAGGAATTTTCGACAGAGATACTTTCTATTTTAGGTTTTTGGAACAAGATTAAGTTGATTGATAATCCAGAGCATTTGATTCGATCTTTGACAGAGAGGGAATTAAATTCTGTTAGAGTTGGAAGAAGTTTAATTTTTTGAATTTCATGCTATACTTTGTCATTATAGGATTAGAAATTAAGAGCAATTTATGAATGATTTGATGGATAAAATAGTGTCTCTTTGCAAGAGACGAGGTTTTGTTTATCCGGGAAGCGAGATTTATGGTGGTCTTGCGAATACTTACGATTATGGACCTATCGGGGTTGAACTGCTTCGCAATATTAAAAACTTATGGTGGCAATATTTTGTGTTGAGACGGGAGGATATTTTTGGTTTAGACACCAATGTGTTAATGAACGCTAGAGTTTGGGAGGCTTCAGGTCATACAGCGAATTTTGCCGATACGATGGTTGATTGCAAAAATTGCAAATTAAGAAAAAGAGCAGATCATTTGATTGAAGAGTATTATGAGAAAAACAATCAGGAGATCAAAGTTGAAGGTTTGTCAGAGAAAGAACAAGACAAGATAATTCTTGAGCAAAAAATTCCTTGTCCAAATTGTGGCGAGCATAATTGGACAAATGTCAGAAAGTTTAACACTCTTTTTGAGACACATCTTGGGATAGTTTCAGGAGATAAGTCGTTGGCTTATCTTAGAGGAGAGATTGCTCAGGGCATGTTTGTGAACTTTAAAAATGTTTTAGATTCACTATCGCCCAGACTTCCATTTGGTCTTGCGCAAACCGGTCTTGCCTTTAGAAACGAGATAACACCCGGAAAATTTATTCACAGGACTTTAAGTTTTAATTTATCGGAATTTGAGTATTTCTTTGATCCTGATCAAAATGACTGGCAGGAAATGTTTGATTATTGGGTTGGCGAAATGGAGAATTGGACATTTAATATTCTTGGCATAAAAAAAGAAAATATAAGATGGCGCGAACACACTGATGAGGAAAGGTCTCATTATTCCAAAAAGACAAGCGACATTGAATATAAGTTTCCTTGGGGGTTTAAGGAATTATATGGTCTTGCTTACAGAACTGATTTTGATCTTAGAAATCATACTGAGAAATCAGGTGTTGATCTAAGGTATACCTGTCTCTTATACACATCTCCGAGCCCACGAGACCAGAGAGGAT
>JAOAEL010000001.1:0-69108 GCA_026416845.1 Patescibacteria group bacterium | reverse complement strand
GATCTAAGGTATACAGATCCAAAAACTGGCAGAAAATTTATTCCCCATGTTGTGGAACCAACATTTGGTATGGACAGAACTTTTCTTGCAGTAATACTTGATTCGTATACTGAAGAAGAAATTAATGGCAAAAAAAGAGTTTTACTTAAATTAAAACCGTCTCTTGCTCCGTACAAGGCGGCGGTTTTTCCGCTTTTGTCAAACAAAGAAAATCTGGTTTTAGGCGCTAGAAATTTGTTTACACATCTTTTATCTCATTTTCCTGTTGCTTGGGATGACAGAGGCAATATAGGCAAACGTTACGCTTCACAAGACGAAATTGGCACTCCGTTTTGTATTACTTATGATTTTCAATCTCTTGAGGATAAGACTGTTACTGTTCGAGATCGTGATACACAAAAACAAGAGAGAGTTTTACAAAGTGATTTGGTTGATTTTATTAAGTCAAGAGTTAATTAGATTGATTTTTAAGTTTGACTTGTCGGCAGGTTTTTAGCATTATTAAATCATGTTTTCGAAAAAGCGCCTTCCCTTTGTTTTATTAGGACTTGGCATTCTAGTTTTTGTTGGCACTTTTATCTTTACGAAAGTAAATGTTATGAGGGATGCTAATTTAAGTGAAGATGGCAAGGCTTCTGAAATTCCTCTTGAAAAAAGACCTGTAGTTTCACTGATTCCAATAAAAGAAGGGCATTTTCTAAAGTTAAGAGTTGAAAAAATAGATTTGAAAGCATCATTTCTTGATTATGAACTTTTGTATGATGTTCCCGGTGGTGTTACTCAGGGAGTGCCAGGAAGTGTTAATATTAAGGGACTTTCTAGTTTTGAAACTGAGATTTTGTTGGGATCTGAGTCTTCTGGCAAGTTTAGATATGACGAAGGGGTGGAACAGGGAACGATAACTGTAAGATTTAGAGACGATAAAGGTAAATTAATGGCTAAATTCACTTCAGATTTTAGAATGCAAAGTAATGTTGATTTGATTAGTTCGATTGATGATAATTTTACAATCAAGTTTGATAAACCTGTCAAAGATACAGTGGTTGTGATGCATACAATTGGTAGTAAGTCTAAATTGCCACCTGAAATTTTACATGGTCCCTATGGAGTATTTTCTGAAAATTCTCTTGAATTTTTAGCTGATGTTTCGGTAAAAAATGCATCCAAAATTTATTACGATCAAGATTCTTACAAAGAAGTCTCGCAAACTACCAGGTTCAAAACTCCAGTTTTTTTTGTTGCTAAATAGTCTTTTTGGGCAATTTTGTTTTGAGTTAATTAATTTTGGTAATCCACTTTTATATTAATGCTATTGACATTGCTTTTAAAATGTACAAAAATGGTGAGAAGTGGTGAAGAGTGTACTTAGTAGGTTCTTTTAATTTTAGTTTAAGAATGTTATTAGGACAGTATTTTGTGGTGTTGACGCAAAAAGACAGACTTAGTGTTCCTTCCCGTTTTAGAGGAGAACTAGGCAGTAAAATTGTTTTGACCAAGTGGGTGGAAGGTTGCTTGTTGATGTTGTCTTTGGAAAAGCTTAATGAGCTAATTAGGAATGTTTTAGGTACGAAAGAGCTTTCTTTGTTTGTTGTTAGAGAAACTCAACGTTTTTTGCTTGGTAGCGCTTTTGAAATTGAGCTAGATTCTCAAGGCAGATTTGTTCTACCTAAAATGCTAAAGGAGTATGCTAACATCACAAGTGATGTGGCTTTTGTAGGGTTGGGAGATCGTGTGGAAATATGGGATAAGATATCGTGGCAGAAAAAAGAAGAAGATCTGCAAAAAAATGCTATGAATTTAATGATAGAGTTATCAAATGCTAAATACCAAAAAGATCTATCACGAACCAGTTCTGGTTAAGGAAGTTTGTGATGGTTTGCAAATTGATAAACTTGCACTTTTAAATCATCAAGCAACTATAGTGGATGCGACTGTTGGATTTGGCGGACACTCTTTCTGGTTTGTAAAAAAGGGTTTATTTGTTTTGGGCATTGATGTGGATGAATTTGCAATTTCTGAATGCGAGAAAACGCTAGCTAAAGCCTGCCCTTCTCGTCAGCACTCGTTGACGGGATGTTTCAAATTAGTGAACTCAAACTTCAGAAATATTAAGGAAATAGTAAAAGCAAATTCTATCACCAATATTTATGGCGTATTAATGGATCTTGGCGTTTCTAGTTATCAATTGACTTCTGGTTTGCGAGGTTTTTCATTTTTGGCAAGAGATGCAGATTTGGATATGAGAATGGATAAAAATCTTGCGGTAAAAGCAAGCGACGTTTTGAATTTTTTTTCAAAGAAAGAGTTGGTTAATTTGTTCTCTGTTTGTGTGAATTATAATTATTCTTTGAGAATAGCCGAGAGTGTAATTAGCTTTAGAAAAACAAAAAATTTTGCGACAGTGGGAGATTTTTTAGATGTTTTAGAGTCTGTCGGACTTGTTTCTGGTAAGATAAACCCGGCAACCTTACCGTTTTTGGCATTGAGAATTTTTGTTAATAGTGAATTGTCTGTTTTAGAAAATTCATTGCCGGATGCTTTTTCTGTGCTTGAGAAGGGGGGAAGGCTTGCGGTTATAAGTTTTCACTCTGGCGAGGATAGAATTGTTAAAAATTTTTTCAATAATGTTCAAAAAAGGAAAGAGGGTGTAATAGTAAATAAAAAGCCTATTTTACCATCTATAGAAGAGATTCGTTTAAATCCACGCGCTAGAAGCGCAAAGCTTCGACTCATTGAAAAAATATAGTTGCTTTGATGAGATCAAAGTAATTATATGAAAGCAAAAAACCTAAGTGTCAAAAAAAATATTTTGATTTGGACAATTGTTGTATTCCTTGCGTTTGTACAGGTTTTTGTGTCTATGCAGACTGCTTTTTTGGGTGAACGTCTTAGTGTATCAAATAATGAGAGGGAAAGACTTGAGCAAGAAAATAATCAACTTATGGCTGAATTGGCTGACAGATATTCTCTAGCCAAGGTTGGATCAATATCTGAAGAGCTTGGATTTTCTACCCAAAAGTTTGTTGTGTTTATCTCTCAAAATGAGACTTTAGCTTCGTTGCGTTGAGATTATTAAAACAATCATTTATATCTACCTTGATAATTAAGTAAGACATTTTTAGTTTTATGAGAATTTATACCTCTCAAAAGATGGCAGATAGTATTTTCAACAAAAGACTGGCAGTGTATAGCCTTGGTTTTTTGCTCTTTTTTTTGCTGGTTTGCGCGCGTCTTTTTTATTGGCAAGTGGTCAAAGGTGATGAATTGTCATTGCAAGCTCGCAAACAATACGATTGGGGCAAAGTGCTTGCGGCTCCAAGAGGAAATATACTTGCTGTGGATGGCAGTTGGCTTGCGGCGTCTGTAGTGAGATATAAATTAATAGCAAATCCTTCTTTGATAAAAGGTTCAATTGATTCGATTGTTGATTCTTTGATGAACATTTTGACAACGGGTGATCAAAAATTAGATGAATCTAAAAAAAGTAGGATTAAGAATCTTTTATTAAATTCTAAACTTCAGTGGGTTATGTTGGATTCTAGATTAAATGAGGATTTGAAAAGAAAAATAGAAGATTTAAAATATCCATTTTTGACTTTTGAACTAGAGTATTCCAGGTATTATCCAGAGGATTCAATAGCCGCGCATTTGTTGGGATTTGTTGGCAAAAATGAGGAAGGTGTTGATGTTGGTTATTTTGGTTTAGAAGGGGAATATGATTTAGCACTTAGTGGTAAATCTGGGTACATCAAGTATGAAAAGGATGCGTTGGGATTGCCTATTTTATTGCGTGATTCAAAAGAAGTTGACGCGGCAAATGGAGTAAACTTGAAAACCCATATAGATAAAACTATCCAAACTATTGTCGATAAAGAATTGAAAAATGGGATTGAGAGATATGGCGCATCAAGCGGGAACGCGATTGTTTTAAGGCCACAAGATGGTGCCATTCTTGCTATGAGTTCTTATCCTTCTTATGACCCGGCTAAATATTGGGAATATGGTAACGAATATTTCATTAATCCAAATGTGTCTTATTCTTTTGAGCCGGGATCGATATTTAAAGTTTTAGTTATGGCCGCTGGGATTGACGCGGGAGTAATTGACTCTGACACTATTTGTGAAATTTGCGGCGGTCCTGTTGCTGTGGACAAATATTTAATAGAGACTTGGAATAAAAAATATCGTAGAGACTCGATTATGACTGATGTTTTGGTTAATTCTGACAATGTTGGCATGGTTTTTGTTGCGCGCAGATTGGGAATTGAAAGAATGCACGAATATTTAAGAAAGTTTGGCATAGGTGAAAATACTGGTATAGATTTGCAAGGAGAAGTATCTCCCAAACTTCGGGATAAGTCTAAATGGAGCATTGTAGATCAAGCAACTATTAGTTTTGGACAAGGAGTGGCTGTTACGCCAATTCAGATGGTGAGAGCTGTCGGAGCAATAGCTAATGAAGGGAAGTTAATGACTCCTCAGGTAGTGGATAGCTTGTCAAGCGCAGATTGGGAAAAAGACATATTGCCGGTTGAATCAAGACAAGTAATATCACAACAATCTGCTAAAAAAATTTCTTACATGATGGCCCAGGCGGCAAAAAATGGCGAGGCAAAATGGACTTTTTTGCGAGGTTTTAAAGTTGCGGGTAAGACAGGAACAGCACAGATACCAATTGAAGGGCATTATGATAAAGAAAAAACAATTGCCAGTTTTATTGGATTTGCGCCTTATGATAATCCTAAATTTGTAATGCTTGTGACTTTAGATAAGCCTTCAACTTCGCCTTGGGCTTCAGAAACTGCTGCTCCGCTTTGGTATAAAATCGCGAATCAGTTGTTTTCTTATTTAAAGATACCTCCAGACAATCAAGACTAAAATTTTTTTAAAAAGTGTATAATCTTTTGTACGGGTTGTTTTTTTGTAAGTAAAAATATGCATGTAAAAATAAATGGAGGTCAGATAGTAAATGGCGAATTGATTCCTTCTGGTAACAAAAACTCAATAGTTGCTCTTATACCTTGTTCAATACTTTTTGATAAACCTGTTGAATTTTCAAATGTTCCTAACATAACGGATGTTGATAGGCTATGCAAGATAATGAATAAATTGGGAAGTAAGATTGAGTGGGATAAAAATTATGGGAGAATGAGAATTGATAATTCCAATATTAGGTTTGATAACTTGGATAAACAAGATTTAGGAAACATGAAAGGCACATCTTTGTTATGGGGTCCTATGCTTGCGAGATTTGGAAAGGTGGGTTTCCAAGATTTACCGGGTGGGTGCACTTTGGGTTTAAGGCCGTTGGGACCTCATTATGATTCTTTTAAAGCGTTAGGGGTGGTTGTAAAGAATGGGGAAAGAAAAGTTTACATGGATGCGACAAAAGCTTTTGCCACACAAGTTTGGCTACCGGAAATGAGTCCTACTATTACCGAAAATATAATAATGTTGGCAACTAGTTTAAAAGGGAAAACAACTATTATTGGAGCCGCTTCTGAGCCTAATGTTCAAGAGATGTGTAGTTTTTTGGTTTCTTGTGGAGCAGATATAATGGGCATAGGTTCCAGTGTATTAACTATAAACGGGAATAAATACTTGAATCAAAAAGGCATTCATGAAATCTACCCTGATCACCATGAAATTACAACTTTTCTGGCTTTGGCGGCGGCTACTGGTGGTTATATAAAGGTAAAAAATACCCATCCTGAATTATTTACACATATAAATTACATTTTTTCCAAATTGGGCGTGCATGTTCAAAACACAGGAGGATTTTCAATTGTAGATCAGAAAAAACTTCCGCGAATTTACCCTGGCGAAGCTGGTTATTTAATAATTCGTGCTCAACCATGGCCGGGGTTGCTTGTGGATCTTTTGCCGATGTTTATTCCAATTGTTTTAAAAGCAAGAAAAGGGCAAGTTCTTTTTCATAATTGGATGTACGAAGCTGGTCTTTTTTGGACTTCGGAGTTAACAAAACTTGGCGCTAACATCATAATGGCGGATCCTCATAGAGTTATAGTTAGCGCCGGGAAGAAATTGCATGGAGCTCAGCTTGAAGCTCCATATATCATTCGTGCTGTGGTATCGATGGTGATGTGCGCTCTGATTGCTGAAGGACAGACTACTATATTAAATGCCGATGCTTTGTATAGGGGACATCCAAACTTCAAAGAAAATCTTCATAAATTAGGTGTAGAGATAAAAGAGTTTGATTGATGATGGATTACTATCCTCCAAATTTTTTAAAAGATTTAAAAAAAATTCATTTAACTGGTATAAAAGGGGTTGGGATGACTGCATTAGCGCTTTGTTTGGTTGATGCTGGTTGTGAAGTCTCCGGTAGCGATGTTTCAGATGAGTTTGTTACCGATGAAGTATTGCGAAAGAGAAATATAAGTTGGAAGATTGGTTTTTCTCCTTCTAATGTTGATGATGATATTAACGCGCTTGTTTTTACTGCGGCTCATGGTGGCTTAAAAAATCCCGAGGTAATATCGGCAAAGAACAGGGGAATACCAGTGTTTAGTTATGCTCAGTTTATGGCGAATTTGGCAAATACAAAAGATGTTATAGGGGTATGTGGTGTTGGTGGAAAATCTACAACTTCAGCTATGATTGCAAATTTATTTGATTATGCACATTTAAAGCCTTCATATATTGTTGGTGTTGGAGGCATATTTCCTCTTGGATTCCCCGGACATTACGAAAAGGATGGCAAATTTTTTGTTTGCGAATCTGACGAATATGCGGTTTCCCCCGGAGTTGATAATAGACCTAAGTTTTATCTGATAAATCATAAAATTTTAGTTGTTACGAATATAGAGTATGATCACCCAGATATTTATCATTCCTTTGCGGAGACAAAAAAAGCGTTTAGGTTAGCTTTTGAGAAATTGCCGAGAGATGGACTTCTGGTTGCCTGTGTTAATAACTCTAATGTTGCAAGCTTGTTAGACAATCTTAAATGCAAAGTGATTACTTATGGTTTTTCAGAAAACGCTGATTTTAGAATTCAGAATTATTATCTAGATTCCCAAAAAGCGCTTTGTCGGATAATAAATGGAAGAATTAAATATGAATTTAAGCTATCAGTGCCTGGCAGGTTTAATGCTTTAAATGCCCTGGCAAGTTTTATTGTAGGTAAGCATGTGGGGATAAATGTTGATGATATCATTTTGGGATTGGAGTCTTATTTGGGTTGTCGGAGGAGGTTTGAAATTGTGAAAACGCAAAATGGTATCACATATGTTGATGACTACGCTCATCACCCAAAAGAAATACTAAACACAATACATGCCGCCAGGGAATGGTTTAGTGGCAGAAGGATTATTGTGTTGTTTCAACCTCATACTTATTCAAGAACCAAGGCATTGTTTGATGATTTTTCATTTGCGCTTTCCAAATCAGATGTTGTTGGCTTAGTAGATATATTTTCCTCGGCAAGAGAGGAAAAAGATGATAGCGTTAATTCCAAGTTGCTTGTTGATAAAATTAAAACTATGAACAAAAATTCATTTTACATTGGTGGTGTTTCAGAAATTGATGCTTGGTTAGACAAAAATGTTATGAGAAACGATGTTGTTATAACTATGGGAGCTGGAGACATATACAAATATCATTATGCGCAACCAAGTAAAAAATATAAAAAATAACTATTCCCTGAAAAGACATAACACTTTTGGATTAGATGTAAAATCAAGATACTTCATTCAGTTAAATTATGAAGATGAGTTTTATGAAATATTGGCTGATAAATATTTATCTAAGCAAAACATAATTATTTTGGGAGACGGAGCAAATGTTTTGTTTACAAGAGATTTTGATGGGCTTGTGATTGGTGTGAAAATAAAAGGCATGAAAATTGTTGAAGAAAATCAAAGTTTTATAGTGGTTGAAGTTGGTGCCGGTAAAAATTGGCATGAGCTTGTTACTTGGGCTGTTAATCATAATTATGGAGGAATTGAAAACTTGGCTTTGATTCCTGGCACAGTTGGCGCCGCTCCTGTTCAAAATATCGCCGCTTATGGTCAGAATTTTGAAGATGTTTTTGTTTCTCTTGACGCAATAAATTTGAAAACAGGACTAAAGAAAACATTTGAAAAAAGTGAATGTGATTTTGATTATCGTGAGAGTTTTTTTAAAAATGGCAAAGGAAAAAGACAATGGTTGATTACCAAGGTGAGGTTAAGACTAAGTAAAAAACCTGTCATAAATGCCTCTTATTTTGAAACTGGCAGAACAGTTGATAGCAAAAACAAGATATCAATAATCTCTGAACTTAATAATCTTGGCAAGGTTAAGCCTTTCACAATAAGAGATATTTATGATGCTGTTTTATCAATTAGATTGCGAAAACTTCCAGACATTAAAAAATTAGGGAACGCTGGAAGTGTTTTCAAAAACCCTTTGGTGACAAAACGACAATACGAAGATTTATTGCGAATGGATTCTAGCTTGCAATGTTATCCTGCAAATTCGCTTTCTTATTTTGAAGACAGTGATTCACTTGATCAAAATGAGTATGTAAAAATACCTGCCGGGAGACTTCTTGATAATTTGGGGTGGCGAGGCAAAAGAATTGGCAAAGTTGGAGTTTACGAGAAACATGCTTTAATTGTGGTTAATTACGGTGACGCTACACCGGATGAGATTTTGAATTTGATTTCATTAATGAAAGCCGATGTGTATGAAAATTATGGTATAAATCTAGAGCTTGAATTAGTGACAATATGAATTTAACCAAATTAATTAAGGGAGTGGATATATTGAGTATTTATGGCGATCTAAAAAAGAATATCTCTTGTGTTTCCGACAACACCAAAAGTATAACTAAAAATAGTCTTTTTGTGGCAATTCGTGGGATGAAAATTGATTCTCATAGTTTAATACCTGATGCAATTTCAAAAGGAGCAATAGTTATAGTTGGAGAGGAAGCTTATAAAAAAGATTGGGGGACAACATATATAAGAGTAAAAAATTCCCGCGAAGCGCTTGCGATTATAGCTTCTAATTGGTATGGCAATCCATCTAAAGCTTTTAAGGTAATTGGCATAACTGGAACTGATGGTAAAACAACGACTGCGAATCTTATTTATTGGATATTAAAGCATAGTGGGAAAAATGTTGGAATTGTTTCGACAGTAAATGCGATTATTGGTGATAAAAAGGTGGATACTGGTTTTCATGTTACAAATCCTGAGCCTCTTGTTTTACAAGAGATTTTGCATAAGATGAATGAATTTAATTGTACCCACGTGGTTTTGGAGGTTACTTCGCATGGTATAGATCAGAGGCGTGTTCATGGTATAAATTTTGAAACTGCTTGCCTTACAAATATTACTCACGAACATCTTGATTACCATAAAACATTTGAGAATTATCGGGATGTTAAAGCTAAGCTATTTAAAAATGTAAAATATGCTGTTTTGAACAAAGATGATGCATCTTTTGAATATATCAAAAATAAATCAAACGCAAAGAAATTTTACACATATTCCTTGTCTTACGATGCTAATGCTGATTATTATGCTTATGATATAAAAAGCGCGATTAATAAAACGGTTTTTAAACTCAAAGCTGGGAATAAAACAATGCTTATTTCAACAAGACTTTTAGGCGATTACAATGTTGCAAATATTTTGTGCGCGATTGCTACTGCCAGAATATATAAAGTTAAGTGGAATAAAATAATTTCTGCTTTGAAGTGTTTTTCACCTCCTAGTGGAAGATTGGAAGAAATAGAAAATGACAAAGGGATTAATATTTATATTGATTTTGCTCATACTCCAAACGCTTTGGAACAAGTTCTTCGTTTATTAAGATCTAAAACTAAGGGCAAGTTGATTACGGTTTTTGGTTGCGCAGGCGAGAGGGATACACAAAAAAGAATTACCATGCCTCAGATTTCTGTAAATTATTCTGATGTATCCATATTTACGGCTGAAGATCCAAGATATGAAGATGTAAACCAGATATTAGATGTAATGTCTGATTCAGCAAGAAATGTAGGCGGAGTGGAAATAAAAAATTTTAAAGACGAAGATAAGTTTAAAGAATGCAAAGGCAAGTTATATTTAAAAATACCTGAACGGGGTGAAGCTATATATTTTGCGATTAATAAAATTGCGCAAGAAAAGGACACCGTTATTATTTGTGGCAAAGGCCACGAAAAAAGTATGTCTTATAATGGTGTTGAGTATCCTTGGAGTGATAAAGAAGCTGTTAAAATGGCTCTTAATGGAGAGATAAAAAAGATACTATGGATAAATCATTAAAAAACAAAAAAGTTGGCATACTTGGTTTTGGCATGGAAGGGAAAGATTTAGCAAATTATTTGCACAAGCAAGGAGCGTTAATAACAGTATTTGATCAAAAAACAAAAGACGAACTCAACTTTCAAGGCATAGACACACATGAAATTGAGTTTGTATGCGGTTCTAATTATTTATCAGGGATTAATTCGGATTTTGATATTATATTTAGATCACCGGGTGTTTATAGGTATAAAGAAGAGTTAATTAAAGCTGAAAGAAATGGCGTTGCAATTTCAAGCGCAATAAAGCTTTTTTTTGAGAAATGTCCAAGCCGGATAATTGGTGTAACTGGCACCAAAGGCAAAGGAACGACAAGCACATTAATTTACAATATTTGCAAAGAGCAAGGACTAGATGTTTATCTGGCTGGGAATATAGGCAAACCTTATTTAGAATTATTGCCAAGTTTAACCAAACAAAGTATAGTTGTTATGGAGATCTCCTCGTTTCAATTAATTGACTTGCATAAAAGTCCGCATGTGGCTGTGGTTTTGAACATTACTTCCGATCATTTGGATTGGCATCTAAATCAAGAAGAATATGTCTCTGCAAAAAAGAATATTGTTTTGCACCAAAATGATACAGATTACGCAGTGATCAATTTTGATTATGAAACACCAAAAAATTTTGAAAAATTAACCAGTGCAAAAGTTTTTTATTTCAGCAAGAAGAATAAAGTGAATGGTTGTTATGTGACTGGTAATAAAATTAGAATTTGCATGAATGGGGGGAATCAAATTGTTGGGGATGTTGGCGATTTGCAATTAAGAGGCAGACATAATTGGGAAAATGTTACCGCGGCTGTATGTGCTTCTTTTTGTATTGGTTGCAACATTGATTCAATCAAAAAAAGTGTGTTTAAGTTCAAAGGGTTGGAACATAGGTTAGAGTTTGTGTCAAAAGTAAACGGAGTTTCATATTATAATGACTCGTTTTCGACTAATCCTCAGCCGACGATGGCGGCTGTTGATTCTTTTTCAGAACCAGTTATTTTAATATTGGGGGGGTCTGATAAAGGTTTGTCTTATAGTCAGATGGCAAGCCATATTGCTAAAGCGAAAAATGTCAAAGCAACAATATTGATTGGTCAGATTGCTGATCGAATTGAGTTTGAATTGCGAAAATCTAATTTTAAAGGTTTGATATTTAATCTTGGCATGACTTCTATGCAAAAAGTTGTTGAAAAAGCCAGAGAAGTGTCTGCTAGCGGAGATGTGGTTTTATTATCTCCCGCTTCCGCTTCTTTTGACATGTTTTGTGACTATAAAGATCGCGGTAGCCAATTTAAGAATCAGGTTTACTCTTTGGTAGAATAGTAGATATAAGTTTGTTGAATGAATATATATTATTAATAGGTACAAATAATTTAATTCAAAATATATTAAAAATATTAAAATACCAAAACTTAAAATCCTTAGATAAATGAAAAATATCTTTGAAGAATTTATTAGAATTTGGGTGGGGAAATATTTGCCCTCTGAGCATATTTGGGTGAAGCCGGAACTAAAGCCAGTTGGCATTTATAAAAACTTGCGGATGTATTTTAGAAAATGGGTGATTCATCCTATCAGACGCAAAAAAACTCATTTACGATCCAGACTTTTACAACATAAAGGTTGCAAGATCGTTGGTGTTGCCGGTTCTGCCGGGAAAACAACTACGAAGCAGATGTTGCATTCAGTGCTTTCTCAGAAATTTAAAACTGTAAGTAGCAAGGGAAATATTGATCCTGTTTACAACATACCTGAGACTGTGCTCCATACTCCTTTGGATACTGAAATGTTAGTTTTAGAAATGAGTGTTGAGTTTCCGGGTGAAATGAACTTTTACAATTGGCTTGCTAATCCAGATATTGGAGTTTTAATTTCTGTGGATTGGACACATACAGAGTTTTTTGGAGACGTTGAAGGTGTTTTGAAAGAAGAAGAAAAGATCGCGACATTGTTATCAGAAAATTCATTTGCGGTTTTAAATTATGATGATAAAAGAGTCAGAAGCGTAGCATCAAAAACAAAGGCAAAAGTGCTTTTTTTTGGATCTTGTAATAAATGTGATGTTTGGTTTAGCGATGTTTTTATCACAAAAGATTTGAAGACACAAGTAACATTGCACCACAAAAATGATCGAGTAAAAGTTTTAGTGCCATTTTTGGGATATCACTTTGCAAGTTTAGCCGCCGCTGCGGCTTGTGTAGGATTAATAAACAATATGGATTTATTAGACATAAAAATAGGGATCGAAGAAAGCAAAGGAGAACCGCATCGGATGTTGCCTATACTACTTCGAGATAATATTACGATTATAGATGACACGTATAACGCCAATCCTCTTGCAACAAAAGCTGCTCTTAAAGTATTAAAAGATGTTGCTGGAAAAAGACGCAAAATTTTTGTGTTTGGCGAAATGAAGGAATTGGGGGCACATGCTATTAAAGGACATGAGGATGTTGGAGAATATGTTGCAGAAGTTGGTGTAGACGAGCTGATTACGATAGGCGCTTTAACTAAAGAAACTATAAAAAGCGCTTCGAAAAATGCTAAAAGAAAAATAAATGCTGTTAATCTGGAAAGCAATCAAGAGGTTGTCAAAGAATTGTTAAAAAGATTGCAACCCAGTGATGTTGTTTTGATTAAAGGTTCAAGATCAATGAAACTTGATGAAGTGGTTGATACTATACAAAGATTTTATAAAAAAGTTGGAGCTTATAATCTGAAAGGTGTTAAAAATTAATTGTCTTGTAGTATTAGTTAAAACAAATTTGATTTTTATAGTTAAATAGATTAGTTATCTTATTTGTATGCTGGAATATTTGTAGTTTTTTAATTTATGTCAATAGAAAGCATATTGCCTTTAGTGCTTGGTTTAATTTTATTTTCTTTTTGTGTGACAGGAGTGTTTTTAGTTCCTTTTATTGATCTTTTGTACAAGCTTAAAATGACTCGTAGAAAAGAAGCTCCCTCAAAAGGCAAGGTTCCTCTTTTTGATACTCTTCATGATATAAAAGCCGGGACTCCAATTGGTGGTGGAATACTTATAGTTTTTGTTGTAACAGTTTTGTTTATTCTAGTTTTTCCCTTTTCATCGCATATGGGTGTATTCATAAGAAGCGCTTATGACTTAAAGTACGAACTTTTTGTAATATTTTTTACTTTTATTTCTTTTGCGGTTTTAGGTTTGATTGACGATTATGTAAAAATCTTTGGTAAAGCGACATCTTCCGGATCGCTTGGTTTTGCCTTTGGTTTGACCAAATCTCAGAAATTTCTTCTTCAATGGGTTTTGGCGTTTGCGATTAGTTTTACAATGTATTTTTATCTAAAAATTCAAATATTGCACATTCCGCTTTTAGGTGCTGTTTTGGATTTGGGATGGTTTTTTATACCTTTTGCTGCATTTGTTATTGTGGCTTTTGCAAACGCTGTAAACATTACTGATGGTCTTGATGGTCTTTCTTGTGGTGTGCTTTTGATATGTCTTGTGGCCTTTGTAATTATTGCGGCAAACAACTTAGATACCCCAATTGCTGTTTTTATAGCAATTTGGATAGGATCTTTAATTGCTTTTTTGTATTTTAATGTTTGGCCAGCACGCATTTTTTTGGGTGATGCTGGTGCATTGTCATTTGGGGCAATGCTTGCTGTGATTGGACTTTTGACTGGCAATATTGTTGCTTTGGTTGTAATTGGTGGCATATTTGTTATTGAAACTGTTTCTTCGGCTTTGCAAGTTTTGGGTTGGAAATTTTTGAAAAGGCCTATTTTACCTCTTGCTCCTTTGCATCATACTCTTCAAGCTTTAGGTTGGCCTGAACAAAAAATAGTTATGCGGGCTTGGATTTTGGCTATCTTGCTAGCAATTTTTGGTCTTTGGTTGGCAACAATTTGAGTTTCTAGTTTTGTTTGCATTTTAGACTTAATAAGATCTTTTTAAGTTTTGTTTATTATAATACTATGTTTTAGTGCGTCGACAAAATTCAAGAATTAGATTTAGAAATCTAGAATTTGATAAGACTTTTTTAAGTTTGGTTTTTTTTCTTGTTGTACTTGGGTTAATTGCAATTTGGGATGCCTCAGCTCCATTAGGAATTAAAGAATTTGGGGATAAGTTTTATTATGTGAGGCAACAATTTTTATGGGCGATAGTTGGTTTTTTAGGAATGGGTTTTTTTTATAAATTTAATCTTCATTATTTGAGAGTTTTTTCAAATCATATCTTTTATTTTGCCTCTTTTTTGCTTGTTATTGTTTTAATTCCGGGTATTGGTATATCTTTGCTTGGCGCCAGGCGTTGGATTGATTTTGGTTTTTTTTCTTTTCAACCGTCAGAATTTATGAAATTGGCATTGGCAATTTACGTTGCAAATTTGATTGACAGTAAAGCGGATTTTAAGAAAGTAATTTTTGTTTTTTTGATTGCCGTGGGTTTGATTATGTTGCAACCTGATTTGGGCACTGCTTTGGTTATCGCCGCGATTTTCTTTTCTCAACTTTTTGTTTCTGGTTTTCCCCTTGTCAATTTTGTATTTCTTGCTACGGGTGGACTACTTGCGTCTATTATACTTATTATGACTTCAGATTACAGAAGACAAAGGTTTATGACTTTTCTATCTGAAACTACAGATCCACTAGGGCACGGATATCATATTCGTCAGGTTCTTTTAGCGCTTGGTTCGGGTGGGTTGTTAGGTGTAGGTTTTGGGCATTCCAGACAGAAACATCTTTTTTTACCAGAAACTGCGAATGATTCTATATTTGCAATTATTGCCGAAGAATTAGGTTTCGTGGGATCTTTGTTCTTGATTTTTTTACTGGTGTATTTTATTTACAGGTGTCTTTTGATTGCTAAGGAAGCTAATGATTATTTCAAAAAAATTTTAGCTATTGGTATTACTGGTTGGTTTGGAGGACAAATTTTACTTAATATTGGATCAATGGTTGCACTTTTTCCAATTACCGGCATTCCTTTGCCATTTTTTTCTTATGGTGGCACGTCTCTTGTGGTAATAATGTGCGCATGTGGGATAATGTTGAATATATCTAAAAACAGCTAATTTGAAAAATCTGGCTTATATTTTAACTTTTTTAATGCAGTGGGTATTAATTTTGTTTAAATTATAAAATAAAAAAGTTATGACCCGAATTTTGCTTACAGGTGGGCATGCGGCTACAACAGCTTTATCTGTGATAAAAGAACTAAAAAAAACGCAAAAAGCTGAAAATATTTTTTGGGTAGGAGCAAAGCGTGCCATAGAAGGTTCGAATGTGCCAACTTTAGAATCAAAAATTTTCCCGCGCGAGGGTATAAAGTGTTATGAAATTATAAGCGGTAGGATACAAAGGAGATTTACAAGGTATACCATAGTTTCACTTCTAAAGATACCCATAGGCTTTGTACATGCTTTGTTTATTCTTTTAAGTATAAAGCCTCATGTTATTTTGTCTTTTGGAGGATACGCTGCTTTTCCTGTGGTTGTTTTAGGATATTTTTTACGAATACCAGTAGTTATACACGAACAAACAATTACAGCTGGGAGAGCTAATTTGTTTTCTGCAAAATTTGCAAGCAAAATAACTCTTGCAAGGCAGGAAAGCAAAAAATATTTTCCAAATGGTATTGTGATTGGGAATCCTTTACTGCCATCTTTGTGTAAAATTGCCCCTAAAAAAGAAAAGCCAAAAAAGTTAACTATTTATATCACTGGCGGTTCAAGAGGTTCGATACCTCTGAACCAAACAATCCTTAAAGTTATACACGAATTGTTAAAAAAATATAATGTTATTCACCAAACAGGAGAGTTAGGATATGATGAAGTTTCATTAGCAAGAGACAAATTATCACTTAAAGAGAAAAATTCATATCAAATATATTCAACGATTGATCCTGATTGTATTCATGAAATCTGGCAAAAGGCGAGCATTGTTATTGCTAGGTCGGGTGCCAACACAGTTGCCGAAGTTATAGCTACTATTACTCCTGCAATATTTGTTCCACTTCCTAATACTTATAATGACGAACAGACTAAAAATGCTTTTTTTGCTAAAAAAATTGGGATAGCGTTTGTCTTGCCTGAAGATAAATTAAATCCTAGAAATTTGTTGAATTTGATAGGGAAAATTGACCAAAATTGGTTAAATATGGTTCAAAAAGTTAGAAAGTATAAAAATTTTGATTTTAATGCAGCATCTAAGCTTTGCGAAATTCTTCTGAATTTTTGATTCCAAAGATTATTGTTTTTTTATAATTAATTAATATTGTGGTCTGATTTATCTAGTTTTTTCAATTTATGAAAAGCGAATATTATTTTTGCAATAGTAAGAATTTTTTTAATTTAAGAATTTGTTTTTTAAGTTTATTTTTATTTGTTTCTTCTGTGGTTATTTTTTGTATTAAATTATTGCCTGTTAAAAAAATAACTTGTGAAGTTGTAAATTCATCCAAAGATTGTAGTTATTATATACCAGAAATTTTAGATCATTATAAAAATTCTAAATTTTATTCTTTTTATAAAAATATGTATTTAGAATTGAAGAAAGAAGTAATTATTAAAGATTTTGCAATTTATCTTGATTTAATCAATTTTGGTTGGATTGTTAAGATTATACCTAGAAAAATTTGTTGTGCTATTGCCAAAGATCAGGCTGGTCCTTTTTTAATAGTATCTCAAGATGGTTATGTTATATCTCGAAAATTTGAAAATTTAAACTTGCCTTTGATTTTTGTAGAAACTGAACTGCCAGAAAAAGGAGCTCTTTTAGATGAAAAGACTATGTTTGCTTTATCAATATTAAAAGATATGCATTTTATTTATGGAGTTAATTTTGGTGTTTTAAATAAAGACAGATTAGTAATTGAACTTGATGCTAAAAAAAGAGTACTATTTCCTTTAAAAGGTGAAAAAGATTTGTTGATAGGTGGTATTATGTATGTTTTAAATAGATTAGAAAACAGGTATGTTATTACTAAACAAGAGATAAGTTTTTTAGATTCAGGTATTGAAATTGATATGAGATTTACAAATCCAGTTCTTAGACAATTGACAAATTGATTTGTAAGAAAAGATGTCAAACCCTACTAAAAACAAATTAATCTCGGCTATAGATTTAGGTTCATCAAAAATAGTTACTGTTATGGCTCAGATGACCAGTGATGCCCTCTCTGGTACAGAATCTATGAACATAGTTGGTGTTTCTTCGGTAGTGTCTCGTGGTATCAAAAAAGGACACATTATTGATATAGAAGAAGCGGTAGAAGCCATAACTTCGAGCGTGGAAGCTGCAGAAAGAATGGCCGGTTATAGTATTGAATCTGCATACGTTTCTTTGGGAGGTGATTACATATCTTCACAGAATTCTCATGGTGTTGTTGCTGTCTCTGATTCTAAAGGGGAGATTTCTTTTGAAGATGTTACTCGTGTTATAGAAGCTGCGAGTGCAGTTTCTCTTCCTTCTTCTAGAGAAATAATTCATGTTTTGCCGCGCGAATATATAGTTGATGGTGAAGCAGGCATTCGAGATCCAGTGGGAATGAGTGGTGTTAGATTAGAGGTCGAGACACATTTGGTTACAGCTTCTGCAGTTACAGTAAAAAATTTGAGAAAGGCAATAAATGAGCTTGGAATTAATGTAAATGAATTTGTTTTTACTGGTTTGGCTGCGAGTGAAGCAGTTTTGACCGAGACAGAAAAAGAGTTGGGTTGTATCTTAATAGATTTGGGAGACAATACAGTGTCTGTAGCAGTTTTCATTGAAAGTTCTTTGTATTATTCTACGGTTATTCCAATTGGAGCTAGATATGTTACTAAAGACTTAGCTTTGGGTTTGAAGGTTCAATTTGAGGCGGCTGAAAAAATAAAGTTGGCTTTGTCAGAACAAAATCAAAATTTTAAGAATAAATTTTTAAAAACTATGTCTGAAGAAACAGATACAAATAATGAAGATAAAAAGAATAAAAAAACTCAAAATCAAGATGAATTCCAATTTAAAGAATTTGGTGTAGAAGAAAATAAAAAAGTTTCTAAAAAAACTTTGGTCGAAGGTATTATTCGTCCAAGGTTGGATGAAATTTTTAATTTGGTAAAAATGCAAATTGAAAAGGATGATTTAATAAGTAGAATTCCTGCTGGTGTGATTTTAACTGGTGGTGGCTCTAAAACTGTTGGAGTAGTTGATTCTGCAAAAAAAATCTTCCATTTGCCCGTTAGATTGGGACAACCTTCTGGTTTTGGTGGTTTAGTAGATGATATATTAGATCCTTCTTATGCAGTTTCATTAGGTTTAATTTTATATGCTGCAAAGTATGGCAACTATCAAAGTAGTGTCAAAGCCCCTTTTTTGGTTAATAAATTCAAGTTTATAAAATTTGGTTTTTTTGATCAAATTGTTAGGTTTATAAAAGAATTTTTTCCTTGAGTTTTAAATTTGTTTTTGTTTTGTCGCGTATTTTTTAATTAGTTTCCCTTGATTACAAATCTTCTATGTGTTATAGAAGAGTTGAGGTTATTTATGGGATTAGTAAAACCCGATGCTGCTAAGATAGCAAAAATTAAAGTAATAGGTGTTGGTGGAGGTGGTGGCAATGCTATTTCTTCGATGATTGAAAGTGGGGTTGTAAGTGGAGTTGAATTTATTTCAATAAATACAGATGCTCAAGTTTTATTATCGAGCAAAGCCCCTGTTAAACTTCAAATAGGAGACAAGTTAACTCGTGGTCTTGGAGCTGGTGGTAATCCGAAAATTGGCGAACAAGCGGCAGAAGAATCAATAGAAAAAATAAAAGAACTTGTATTAGATTCTGATATGGTATTTGTGACAGCAGGTATGGGTGGTGGAACAGGTACAGGAGCTTCTCCTATAGTAGCTAGAGTTGCAAAAGAATCTGGCGCTTTAACTGTTGGTGTTGTTACTAAACCTTTTGATTTTGAAGGTGCAAAAAGACAATCGTTTGCTGAAAGTGGAATAGAAAAGCTTAGAGAAGCTGTCGATACCTTAATTATTATTCCAAATCAAAGATTGATGGATGTTATTGATAAAAAGGCAACTTTGTTGGACGCTTTTAAGGTTGCAGATTCAGTGCTTGGTCAGGCTGTTAAAGGTATTGCAGATATTATAGTTACACCAGGAATGATTAATGTTGATTTTGCTGATATTCGAACTATTATGAAAGATGCTGGAACTGCTCTTTTGGGTATTGGTACTGGTGTAGGAGAAAATCGAGCTCAAATGGCGGCTAGGGCGGCTATAGCATCTCCTTTACTTGATCTTTCGATAGAAGGAGCAACAGGTGTTTTGTTTAATATTACTGGTGGCAATGATTTAACAATGTTTGAAGTTGATGAAGCTGCAAGAATAATATCTTCAGCAGCAGATCCAGATGCAAATATAATTTTTGGCGCAGTAATAAAAGAAGATCTAAGTGATCAAATACATGTAACTGTTGTTGCTACAGGTTTTGATGAGTCTAGAGCAAGGATATCTCAAATGGTTTCTCCAAGAATGTCTATGTTGCAGGGTGTTGTGAGTGAATCTCCAAAAGCAAATCGAATGGATTTAAATGATCGTGAAGATAGGAGCGATGAAGATTTTGAAGACTTAGATGATGGAAACTCCCTTGATAAGAAGTTTGAAATCCCTGCCTTTTTGAGGAATATGAATAAATAAGAATTTTTTTAAGTTAAAGCTATAATATGTACAAGTTTATTTATGTCTAAAACTTCTTCTTATTTTAGTCCTGTTGATCCTAAGGTCAATTTTGTTGAACAAGAAGAAAAAATTTTGGAATATTGGAATAAAAATCAAATATTTGAAAAATCGTTGGAGAAGACTAAAAATGCTCAAAAATTTATTTTTTATGAAGGGCCGCCAACTGCCAATGGCAAGCCCGGTATTCATCATGTGGAAGGGCGTTCTTTTAAAGATATTATTCCTCGTTACAAAACTATGAAAGGTTTTCATTGCGAAAGAAAAGGTGGTTGGGATTGTCATGGTTTGCCTGTTGAAATAGAAGTTGAAAAGAAGCTTGGAATATCAGGGAAGCCGCAAATTGAGAATTATGGAATTGAAAAATTTAATAAGCTTTGTCGAGAGAGTGTTTATGAATATGTTGAAGAATGGGAGAAAGTTACAAAAAGGCTTGGATTTTGGATAGATCTGAGTCAACCGTATGAAACAATGAATAATGATTATATTGAAAGTTGTTGGTGGATATTGAAGGAAATTTGGAACAAAGGTTGGCTTTATGAAGACTATAAAGTAGTTCCTTATTGTACAAGATGTGGCACTTCTCTTTCTTCGCATGAACTTGCGATGGGATACAAGGATGATGTGGAGGATCCGTCAGTTTATATTAAATTTAAATTAAAAAAAGAAGAAAACACATACCTTTTAGCATGGACTACTACCCCTTGGACACTACCAGGTAATGTCGCTTTGGCAGTTGATGAAAATGAGGAATATGTAAAAGTGCTTGTTGGAAATGAGAGTTTGATATTTGCTAAAAAACTTGTGAAGCATTTGGGCATAGTTGGAGAAATTGTATCTGTTTTTAAAGGTAAAGATCTTGCGGGTTTAGAATATGAGCCTCTTTTTGACGTAAAATACGACAAAAAATCTCATTATGTTCTTTTGGCGGATTTTGTGTCAATGGAAGAAGGCACTGGAATTGTTCATATTGCAGTGATGTATGGTGAAGAAGATTTCAAATTAGGTACTAAATATGATTTGCCCAAAAAGCATGTGGTGAATGAGAGGGGTGAGTTTGTGGATGAGGTGCAAAATTGGAAAGGAAGATTTGTCAAAGATGTTGATGGCGAAATCATAAAACATTTGACATCAAAAGGCAGAGTATTTAAAAGCGAAACTATCAAACACACTTATCCTTTTTGTTGGCGATGCTCAACTCCCCTTTTGTACTATGCCATGACTTCATGGTATTTGAAAACAACTGCAGTGAAAGATGATCTTGTTAAAAATAATCAACTTGTAAACTGGATTCCCGATAACATAAAAAATGGCAGGATGGGGGAATGGCTTTCAAATAATCGTGATTGGGCACTTTCCAGAAATCGTTATTGGGGCACTCCGCTTCCTGTTTGGCGGTGTGATAGTTGCAAATATACTCTGGTTATTGCCAGCGTTAAAGAACTATCCGATTTTGTCGGTAAAGATTTATCTGGTTTGGATTTGCACAGGCCGTTTATAGATGAGGTTAAGTTTAAATGTTTAAAGTGCAAAGGTACAATGTCTCGTGTCCCATTTGTTTTAGATTGTTGGTTTGACTCTGGAGCTATGCCATATGCTCAGTGGCATTACCCATTTGAGAACAAAGAAAATTTTGAAAAACATTTCCCCGCCGACTTTATATCAGAAGCGGTTGATCAAACCAGAGGTTGGTTTTATACATTGTTGGCAGTCTCGGCTTTGTTGGAGAAAGGTCCAGCTTACAAAACTTCAATTTGTTATGGACATGTTCTAGACGAAAACGGCAACAAAATGAGCAAGTCAAAGGGCAATGTTGTTGACCCATGGACAGTGTTTAACGAAGTTGGCGCAGATGCAACTCGTTGGTATTTCTATTCGGTAATTTCACCCGGACCTAGCTTTAGGTTTTCTATAGATTTAGTTAAAAATGTTACTAAAAGGTTTATTTTGGTGCTTTGGAATTGTTATAACTACTTTGTTACTTATGCAAATCTTAGAAACTGGAGACCTTCTTCCGTAAAAATAGAAAAAAGATTGTTGGATAAGTGGATTTTGGCAAGATTAAATCAAGTTGTTTCTGAAGTGACCGTAAGTCTTGACAATTATGATATTTATTCAGCTACTCAGATAATAGAATCTTTTGTAACAAAAGATTTGTCACAATGGTATATAAGGCGTTCCAGAGGTGAAACTAATTTAGCATTTTTGAATGCCTTGCATCAAGTACTTGTTGTTTTGTCGAAATTGCTTGCTCCTTTTATGCCATTTTTGTCTGAAGTTATGTATCTAAATTTGACGAAAGAGAAGTCTGTTCATTTGGCTGATTGGCCAAAGTCACAGACTTTGTCGGAAGATGAAAATAGTTTGATTATTCAGATGAATTATGTTCGCGAGATTGTTGAAAAAGCGCATGCTATAAGAAAGGATGCTGGACAGCCAGTGAAGCAACCTTTAAGTAGTTTAGCTTCATGTGGTCCTTTTGATTTTTCTTTTGATTTTAGCGATATAATCAAAGATGAAGTTAATGTAAAAAAATGGACACATCAAAAAAAGGGTGGGAGGCTTGAAGTTCATCTTGATACCACACTTACCAAAGAGTTAAAAGCGGAAGGCGAAGCAAGACGAATAATTAGGCTAATTCAAGACGAACGCAAGAGATTAGGCACATCGCTTGACGAAATGGTCAATGTAAGTCTTCCAGATTGGCCTAAAGAATTTGAAGAAGAAATAAAGAAAAAAACGCTTGCTAAAAACATTTCCAAAGGAAACTTTGCTGTTACTCGCTTATAGTCTCCTTTTTAGCTCTATGAATATAAATTCTTTGCCTTTGGTGGGTAAGATGATTGTTGGAGTTTCTATTTCCTTGGTCATTTTTTCAATTTTTGTTTTAAATTCAATAGCTTCATTTTTATTTCCTGCTTATTATTTCTATGTTATTTTGGCTATTATCGCATTTTTAGTATTTTATTTTATTGATTTTGAAATTTTGGAAATTTTTTCAACCCATTTGTATTTATTCTCCATAATATTGCTTTTGTTGCCTATTATTTTTGGACAAGTTACAAGAGGAGCTGTTAGATGGGTTGAATTTGGTGGTTATACCTTGCAACCATCTGAAATTGCAAAGCCGTTCCTTTTTTTGTTTGCTTCAGTGCAAATTGCAAAGATAAAAAAAATGTCTATTAGAAAATTTTTGTTTTTTTTTGGAACGCTTTTTCTGCCTTTGATTCTAATTTTTTTTCAACCTTCTTTAGGAGTTGCGATAATTACATTGGTTGGTTTTTTGGGAGCTTTATTGGGTAGGGGCATTCCTGTAAAACAATTTGTTTTTCTTTTGGCAATTTTAGTTATTCTGTTACCGGTTTTTTGGTTGATTTTAGCTCCTTATCAAAAAGATCGCATTACCGCTTTTTTGAATCCATGGTTTGATCCTTTGGGACAAGGCTACAATAGCATACAATCAATGATATCTGTTGCGTCTGGTGGAATTTTTGGTAGAGGTTTAGGTAAAGGCGTGCAAACACAACTTGCTTTTTTACCCGAAAGACACACTGATTTTATATTTGCCGCAATAGGCGAAGAACTAGGTTTTATTGGAAGTTTTGCTATATTAGCGCTTTTTTCTGTGTTTTTTTGGTTGATTCTTCAAATTCAAAGCATTGCCAGACAGACTTCGCGCAGGTGTTTTGCCAGTTGCGTATTTGTTTCTTTATTTGCTCAAACTTCAGTTCATATAGGCATGAATCTTGGTTTATTACCAGTGACAGGTTTGCCTTTGCCTTTGGTATCTGCAGGAGGTTCTGCTTTATTGGGTACGAGTATTATTTTAGGAATTTTTTTATCTATGCTAAGAAGATGATTTTTGCTTGTTTTTAGTTTGCATTTACTTTAAAATACAAAATGTTTATGAATTACTCAGTGATAAAAATATCTGGTCAGCAATTTAAAGTAAAAGAAGGTGATGAGATTTTTGTTAATAAAATAAAATCACAAGAGGAAATCAAGGCCCAAGTTCTAATGAGTGTTAGTGACGGAAAAGTTCAAATTGGGACACCCACTTTAGACAAAGAAGTTAATCTTGAAATTGTAAATGATTTAGAAAAAGGCAAAAAAATTTATGTTATGAAATATAAAGCAAAGTCTAGATACAGAAAAAAAATTGGTTTTAGGCCACAGTACACAAGATTAAAAGTAGCAAAATTATCTTAATCAACTTTAAATTAATTTTACAGATATGGCACATAAAAAAGCGGCAGGCAAAGTTTCTCAAAACATACGACCACAACCGAAATATTTGGGAGTCAAAGTTTCTGATGGGCAAATGGTAAATGTTGGTGAAGTTTTGGTAAGGCAAAGAGGCACAGTTTTCAAAAATGGAGTTGGAGTCGGTTTAGGTAGAGATCATACCCTTTTTGCTTTAAAAACAGGGCGAGTTAAATTTTCACAAAAGCACGGGAAGAAAATAGTCTATATAGCTTCTTGATTTTTAGATGTTAACAAAAAAGCATGTTTTGTTTTAAAATACTTTAGATATATGGTCGATGAGGTTATTCAGCTTGATGTAAATTTACTTCAACCCAATCCTCTTCAACCCCGTGGAACTATTACAGCTGAGAGTCTTGTAGATTTAGTAGACTCTATCAAAGAACATGGGATTTTAGAACCTCTTGTTGTTGCCAAAACTCCGGCTGGATTTCAAATAATTGCGGGAGAAAGACGTTGGAGAGCTGCCAAACTAGCTGGTTTTACTCATGTGCCTGTAATTGTTCGAGAAACTTCGCCCAAGGGTATGCTTGAGATGGCACTTGTGGAAAATGTCCAAAGGGTTGATTTAAATGCTCTTGATCGCGCTAAAGGTTTTGAAAGATTGCAAACTGAATTTGGACTTTCTGTATCAGAAATTTCTGTTAGAATAGGCAAATCGGTTGCCTATGTTTCTAATTCGTTAAGATTACTAACTCTTCCTGATGCCATTAAGGATGGGCTTTTGTCTGGATTGATTACAGAAGGACATGCTAGAGCGCTTGCCGCAATTGAAGATCCCACTCAAATGATTGAGGCTTATAAGATTATTTTACGTGAAGCTGGTTCTGTTCGTCGCGCTGAAGAATTAGCTAGAAGATTTAAGATGAAGTTTTTTAAAGAAAATGAAGAAACGGCAGCCAAGCCTGTACAAATGAAAGATCCTTCTGATTTAGAAAAAATTGAGCATATAGAAAAATCTCTAGCAAAATTTTTTTCTAGTGATGCATTAGATGAAGGCAAAAAGACATCTGTTAAGTTAACAAGGACAAAAAGAGAAACAAGAATTTTATTAATATTTAAGGGCAATTTGAATGAGACAGAGAGAAGACTTGAAAAATTTTATAATCTATTTGTTAATGATGGCGATTCAGCAAAAGTTGTTTGATTTTATAGGAGCAAATACTAAACTAAAAATTGTATTTAACTTTTTTGATCGTGCCTATTGATTCTAAAGGCCAATAAATAAACCAAGCTTTGCCTGTAATTTTATCTTTTTCAACAAAGCCCCAAGCTCTTGAATCTGAAGATAGCGGTCTATTGTCGCCTGATACGAAATAATTATTTTCGGGAATAAGCACTGTTTCGCCTTCAGAAAGAAAGTTGCCGCCGTTAGTGACCAGATCACTAGGAAGGTAACTCTCATTTAGAGTTTTGCCGTTTATTGTGTATTTGCCATCTTTTAGCCCAATTTCTTCACCCGGCAAGCCAATTATTCTTTTTATGAATTCTTCACCGTTTGATCCAGGAGCTTTAAATACAATTATCTCTCCACGGGCAGGATTTCTAAATTTATAAGAAATTTTATCTGATAAAAGATACTCTCCGTCGTGCAAGTTAGGATACATTGATGTTCCTTTGATTCTATGAGGTTGCATTATTAGCAAGTAAACAAACAAAAATATCGAGATTGCAAAAAATAAAATTTCTAGTAAATCAAAAATGATAGTTCCGACTTTTTTTAACATTCATTAGATTATAATTTTTAATTGTGTTTGGCATCAAGACACTGGTTATTGTTTTTGTTTACTCAAATTTGAAAAGATAATATTAAAAAAATAAAATACGATTAGTTATTTTATGTATTTTATGGATTTGTAGCTCAGCTGGTTAGAGCGCACGATTCACATTCGTGAGGTCGATGGTTCGAGTCCATCCAAATCCACCTGTGTCAAACCGTGAGTGGTTGTGATGTCTGGTTTTAGTAATTGAGCTATTTAAAGGTTGCTAATTATTTCTAATTATTTTAGGTTAGCTTGTTAAATAAATGATGTTTTTAGGTGTGTAAAATATGATAATTTTTTTATATATTCTCTGAGGTGTGTTTAGAAACTAATTTGCGATTTATATCATATTAGCAAAAATTACATAGACTATGTTGGCTTTGAAAAGTGCTTCACAGCCAGAATTACGCAATGCGTGCATAAATTATACCTTAGGTAAATTTGTGCCTTTTGTTGATCCGGTGTTAGATTGTGAATTAGATTCTGGAGGAGATATTTACTCTGCTCCTCAGCCTTATGAGGGTGATGTAAAGAAGCATTTGGCCTTAAGATCCAAGTTGGTGGATCAGTATTACGAAGAGCAGGCTAAACTTTATCGAGAAAGGCCGGAACTTCTAACAGAGGACAAGTTAAAAGAGTTTGAAAAAGAATTTGCGATTGTTCGATTTAATTTCGGCAAGGAAATTTTTTCTGATGCAAGAACACGGGAATTAGTTAGAATACTTAGTTTTGAGGAAGCAGTGCAGTTGTTTGGTGATCAATTTGAATCTTGGATAGAAGAGGACACAAATGTGAATTGGCGTGTTTTCTCAAGTATAGACGGAGAAAATGCCACGAATTTTTTGCTGCTTAAAAACAAAGTGGGTGATGAAATTAAGTTAGAAAGTGTGAAAATTGAGGAGATAGATCGGCAGTTTTTGTTTTCTCGAATTACTGAATACCGTAAAAAGCAGGTTATGGCATATCTAGCTCGATCTATACGATATGACATAATGTGCCAGTCGATTCCTGAAGATCAAGTTTTGCCTCCATTTTTAATTGAACTTGGAAATATACAAGATGAAAAAGAAAGGGAAGAAATTAGGGCATTGATGCTAACTTGCCTAAATTCTCCAGTGTGGCAACAAGCTTCAATGGGTTTTATAGAAAAGTTGCGTCAATCGGTTAAATTGGAAAGCTATTCTTTTTCCCCAGAGGTTTATTTGGATCATGTTTTGGATCATCCTGCGAGGACTTCTGCTGCCAAAGAAAGAGCCAAATTCCAAAGGGAAACTTTGGAGATGATAAATAATAGGACATATGCTGGTTCTGTAGAATTTCCTTATCCTGATTCCGATGCAATATCTGAACAGGATGTCCGATCTGTGCTTGGAGATTTTTACCGCTTTGCTTGCCTTCCCGGTCTAAAAGAACCAAGCATTAAGCAAGAGTTTGAACTTAACAAAAAAGTTCGTGAATTTTCTAAAAAGGTGATAGATGTTGAAGATCTGGATCAACTACAAGGTTTATTGAGGAATGAATTTCCCGACTACTATGATACTTTGGTTAAGTTTAAACAATGGTTAGGAAGTTATCTATACGACGAAATAATCAAAGGAATTGTCAGTAGAATGGAAACTGCTATATTGTTAAGTTCTCATAAAGATGAAGACTTGCTGTCAATATTAGATGCAGAGTTACAAATACAATTGCTACGGCATTCACTTGGTAAAAAACAGTTTGAAGGTATTCATTTTGAACCTGACAATAGACGTGTTTCATTTTACAATCAACGCTTGACTATGATTTTACCATTGTTTGCCCTAAAAGCGTTACAGGTCAAACTATCGAACAAAGTGAACATGGGTATTAGCATGGAATACATTAATAAGCAAGTTTCAATTTGCAAAGAAGCTGTTCAACGCCACTTTGACAATTATATACAGCGATATTTAGTAAGTGATCAAGATTTAAGTGAGGAATTACATAAGATCAGTTCAGACCGTCAACTTTTTCTTAAGTTTGCAAGTCCTTTGGGTATTGGTAGTGAAGATGTTGATGTGATTAACAATATTGCAACTAAAATAACTGATGAGAACAAGAAATATTGTATACTAGATATCTATTTAGCATTATCCACCTTGCTTTATTTGGAAAAAGTTAAGCCCCAAACGAAGCGTTGTCTTCAAAGCTTGGCATTTAGAGAGTTTTTAAAATATTTGTTTCCTCGTATTTCAGACGAAGATTGGCAACGATACTTTGATTTTAGAAATCAAGCTAACGAATTTAGTCGTTGATTCTTTACTTTACTTTATAATTAAAAAAATGAAGTTTTGGTTTTCTGATTCATTTGACGAATTATTTTTTGTATCGATTTTTCTGGCTTTTTACTGAGTAACCCCTTACAACTTGGTTTAAGTGCTTACTATTATAACGCGCTTTATTGTGTGACAATTTGCAGAGCTTATGTTTGGGAAGCTGAAGATAAAATATATAAACTTGTATTTTACCCAAGAGGTGAATCAATAGAGGATGGAGAAAAAGTGTTTCACCAGATATTTGATAGCATAAAAACCTTATAAAAGGGTAAAATAACCAACCAAGTATAAGTCTTATGGTTCTGACCATTTGAGTATTTTGTACTACAATAAAATTGCTCTTGAGAAGAATATAACTCAGCTTGATGAGCTAGCTTTCTTTGAAAGGCTTGAGTTTACGCAAGTGAATTCCAACGGCTCATTTATAACGAGAGGCAAATACTCCTGAGGAAAAGCTTAGGAGTAGCCCAACATGCCACTTGTTGTGACCGCTACTACATTCTGTCGAAAGCTATCTTCAGGGGGAAGGTTTTGGCTTTTGCGCTTTCATAAAGCGTGAAGGTATTTTCTCTTTTTGTCAGTTTATGCGTTACTTGCCAAATACCCATATTCAACTCTTTAGGGGATGCCCATCTTACCCAAAAGGGGTGCGGCTTTGAGGCTTTGATTGTGAATCGAAGTCTGAGAGCCGCATCTCTTTGCGCGCTGTATGGTTTGGAGAACGTATCTCCGACAGCGCGACCGTAGCAATACGGGTGAGGTGTGGTTATTTCCCAAGGAAGGAAATATGAATATGAAAAAGAAGGTTGCTTGCGTGGTTGGGCTGATTATGCTAGCCTTCACCTTGGCATGCGGGACCCTCAATTATGGGTCCCGTTGTGCGGAACTCAATCCTCGCGGCGACGCGATAGGATTGAGTGATGTATTATTTGGGGACGGGCAGTGCCCGTCCCCCACCGGCCGATAAAGCGGCTGGTTGACAACTAAATAGCCAGCGCTACAAGCTGCCAGAAAGTTTGCTTAACGCAAACATTTCGGTGAGGTAGCTACCGGCGAATGTCGCCCTCTGTAGCGCTGGACAAAAAACAAAAAAAGAAAAAAAAAGAAAGAAAAATAAAAAAAGCTTTGCAATTTGGACAAAGCGGCCAAAATTGCGAATTTGAAAGTTTTTCTTTCTTGCAAAACCACTTTGCCTCTCGTGATGTGTTTTACTTACTATCTTCTGTAAAAAAGCTATAATTACTCCAGAGTGAAAAAATATTTTCCAACTGATTATTATCTGAAGTTTTGATTTTGTAAAGTCTATGCCACAAAAAACGCTTATTTATGAAAAAAGCCTTAATTGGAATATGCTTATTGAGGATGGGAAATTGATAATAACAAAAGGCGCTGATGAACTATATTTAGTTGAAGAATTATCAGGTGAAGATTGCCAAAAACTTTATCAGGCTTACAAAGAAAATAAAATTCATAAGTTTAAAAATAACTCAACAGTCAATGAAAATATTCTTCAGGTAATCTCCAAGCTTGAAAAAGCTGGAGTGATTTATAAAAAAGACGCAAGTTATAGCGAGTCAAAACCAGTAGGATTTGCTATTAGGTGGATTGGGGCTTCTAATAAAAAAATTTTTCATTGGCTAAAAAAATTTGTAGAAAAAGAAGAAAAATTATTTATACAAAATGAGTCCGATGGAGCTAATCTGATGGTAATTGTGCGCACTTCTGGCAAACTTTCAGAGGTGATGAGAGATTATGAAAACATAAAAATTCCTCATTTGTTTTTTGATGTTGCTTTTGATCACACATTGTCCCTTGGACCTTTTGTCTTCCCAAATGAAACGGCATGCTTGGGCTGTTTTATAGGAAGGATTACTAGAAATTGGGGGGATGCGAATCCTCCGCTTGTTCCTAACGCAAGCTCAAGTGGAGAGCTTATAGCTTCACTAATTTTGGAGCAAGTGCGCACTTTTCGAAATATAGGTAGTTGTCCGGAACTGATTGAAAAAACGTTGACTTTGAACTTAAATAATTTGACAACCAAAATTGATCATGTGTTTTGCCTCCCTTGGTGTCCGATTTGTTATCCTGAAAAGCCACAAGAAGGATTGGGATCTTTTGAACTTCCTTGGACATTAAGAAATAATCAGCTACAATAAAAGTTGTTTATGATAAGGCTAGTATCTCAATTTGATGATGAGAAAGCGCGCGCGAGCGTGGCAACCCCAACCTGCGGACCATGTTGTTCTTGTTCCTGTTGTTGTTGTATTGCAACTGCTCTTACCTCATCTATTATCACTGCGCGGAATTTTGGCAAGATGGCCGAAAAACAAGCTCTAGAATCTGGCTTGCCTGTTAATGTTGTTAAGTCAAGAAAGATGGAGGCAATATTTTTAGGATTTTTTATCTTGCCAGTATCTATATATTTACTATGGATGTTTTTTAGTGGAGATTTAGTTGATTTTATATCTGGAATTCCAATTTTTAAAGGGTTCTATGGAATTATAAATGTGATTATGGTTGCGTTTATTGTTTTTTTGATAACATACACTACTATTTTGTTTCTAATTGGACGTAGGTATAAGGCTTCTCTTTTTTATATTCTTGTTACTGTATTAATTACCACATGCTTGATGATTTTGGAGTTTATTGTTTGGATTAAGATTGTTTTTTAAGGGATGGTCAGCGCTAAAAATTTAGATTATTTGGTTTTATCTCAAGCTGCAAGTTTTCGCTCCGGCATTACATTGCCATTTCAAATAGTTGAAAATACTTTTTCAGATATAGAAGGAATTTTTAATGTGTCAGTTCCAGAAGATTCTGTGCAACCATGGAAATCAGCAAGTGGAAGTATAAGCAGGGACAGAAATCAGGCTATAGTTGGTGCTGTTGCGGAAGCAATGGAGAGGTACTCAGCCGCTGTGATTAGTTTTCCAATAAAAAAATTGCAAGATCTGAAAGGGGAAAAAGTAATAACTCATTCGGAATTTTCTTTGTTTTCTGAAGAGCAGTATAATAGTTCTGATTTTCCATGGAGGAAATTTGGCACGGATGAAGCTTTTTTTGGAGAAGTTTTTTCTGTCTATGACAATGAAAAATTTTGGGTGCCGCAGGAGTTAATTGGTCTTGGAACGAAATCTGATGAAGCGCTTATTCCATCTACTTCGACAGGGCTGGCGGCGCATTTTGATAAATACAAAGGACTTTTACTTGCCATTGAGGAGTTATTGGAACGAGACGCTTTGACTGTGTATTGGCTCAATTCGCTTGGCGGAAGAGAAATCAGGCTTGAAGAAAGGTACGTAGCTCCCATCACAAAAAAGTTTGGGCAGGTTCTTTGCTTTGATATAACGCAGATTTGGAATCCGTATCCCGTTGTTATTGTGTGTGGTTATTTAAAACAACGAAACAAAAAACGTATTTCCATGGGAGTTGCATGCAGAGAGACTTATGAACAAGCAATAGAAAAGGCTTATCTGGAATGGATACAAGGCGCGATTTTTGCCGGATTTTACGATATTTATCATCCGGATATCAAGCTTGAAGATAAAAAGGATTTGATTGATTTTGACGAGCATGCTGTTTATTACACAATGTATCCTGATTTATGGGAACAGGTTCCTTTATTAGCCAAAAAATTTGCTTACAAAAAACGCATTATTAAAAAGCGCGAATATGATACCAAGGCTATTCTTGGCAGGTTGCTTGATAAGCTCAAAGGTGTTGGAATTAGAATTTTTTATCGTGACATTACTTTGCCTGATGTGCGCGAAGCGGGATTAAATGTGATTAGGGTATTGTCTCCAGAACTTTCTTTAATTCATGGCGATGAGAGAGCACCTTTTCTTGGGGGGAGAATAAACGATGTAAAATGGCGATATCCGGATTTGGTTAATCAAATAGAGTTTCCAAATAAATATCCTCACCCACTTGGTTAATATGGCAAACAATATCAAAAATGGCACACTTTTTAGTTTATTTTGGGAAAATTCAAAGATAAATAAGCGGAACATTTTAACTTTAGCAAAGAGACTTGACGAAGATGCTCGTACTGCAAAAAATGTCCCTCAAATTTTTTATCCAACTGAAGATTTATTTTTGTCAAGACCTAGGGATAATTTATCGCGTTTGATGTGTGAGCGCAAAAGCTCAAGAAGTTTTTCAGATGTCGCATTGTCCGAAAAACAACTTGGTTCGCTATTTTATGCATTTGCTCAGAGATCTAAATCAACTAGGTTGATTCCTTCAGCTGGAGGTAAATATCCTATTGAGGTTTACGCTTTTTTATTCAATGTCAGGTCGAAGCTGAATAAAAAAGTTGTTTATTACAATGCTGATAATCACTCCCTTTCAGTTGTTGCAGAGTCTTGTGATTGGCAAAAAGAACAGGAGTTTTTCGGTCTAAATTTAGATGGTGTGCCAGCGGTGTTTTTTGTTTTTGTCGCCATACCGGAAAGAACTATAGATAAGTATGGAGATCGTGGTGGGAGGTTCATTTTAATTGAAGTTGGACATTATGCGCAAAATCTAGCGTTGCGTTTATCTCTGGAAAAACTTGGTGGGGTGATATCTGGCGCTTTGCGTGATGACGAAGTAAAAAGATTGCTTGGATTGCAAAACACAAACGCGCTTATAACTTTGGGTTTTGCGTGTGGAAATATAAAGAGGTAATGGATGGTGGTAAAAATTATGTAGTTATTTGGTTTGCGGTTTTTTATAATTTTCGTTTTCGTTAATGAAAACAAGACTTGGGAGTTTTGGTCTTTTGAATGTTGTTTGATTGATTTAATATAATTCCTCTACAAAATGCTCAAATTTTTGTATTATAATCTGGATAATCCGTAATATTAATGTTTAAATTTATGTCAAACAGTGACATTGCCCACTGGGATTTGGTACATCAAAAGACATATAAAGGCACAGAAAGTCATTCTAAGTATGCTGAAGAGAAAGAAGTACTTTTCCCAAGGAATTCATTGGTGGTTGACTTGGGAGCAGGCACTGGATCTGACGCTTTATATTTTGCGCGCAAGGGACATAAAGTTATCCTTTTGGATATTTCTAATTACGCGCTTGAGAAAGCCAAAGAAAGAGCTGTAAAAGAAGGTTTGCAAGAAAATATTTTTACTCAGCAAACCGATTTTGGTTTAGATGAATTGCCAATAAAATCAGATAGCGCAGATGTTGTTTATTCGCGCATTTCGCTTCATTATTTTGAATCAAATCATACGATGAAGCTGTTTAGAGATATATATAGAATTTTAAAAATTGGAGGCGTTGCCTATCTTACATTTAAATCTCCCAAAGATCATGTAGAAATGGAATATCTTAGGAAAAGAGCTTCAGAATTTGAGAAAAACGTGTTTATAGAGAATGGGCAATTAAGAAGCAGATTTACAGTGGAACAATTAAACTCAATTTTGGAAAAAGCCGGAATTAACGATTTTTCAGTGAATGAATATATAGAAGATTTGTTTGACATTTCAGGGAATTTACTGGGCAAACTTTATTTGAATGAAGTGGTGATAAGAAAGTTTGGTTGACAGTGTGAACATAATATTTGTTACTAGATTATACTCTCCTCATTTAGGTGGTGTAGAAAAAGTTGTTGAAAATCTTGCTGTTAATTTAGTGAAAAGAAACCATAAAGTTTGTGTAATAACAAGCAAGCATGATTTAAATCTTCCTGATTCAGAGCTGATTAAAGGTGTGCAGATTATACGAATTTGGTATCCTCGGGTTAAATTTTTAGGTATTTTTATAATGTGGTGTCAAATGGTTAAATTGCTTTTAAAGATACTAAGATCTGACATTGTTCATATCCATGATGTGTTTGTGTGGTATTTACCAATTAGATTAATTTTACCATTTAAGAAAGTTTATCTTACTATTCATGGTTGGGAGGGACAAAGCAAAATTCCGATAAAAAGTTTGTTGCAAAAAAGGTTGTCTTGTCTTTTGTCTACTAAAACTATTCTTGTTGGTTCTTACTTAGAA
Organism: Patescibacteria group bacterium; assembly: GCA_026416845.1. Classification (GTDB taxonomy): domain Bacteria; phylum Patescibacteriota; class Microgenomatia; order UBA8517; family UBA8517; genus JANWVB01. The sequence goes on along the minus strand of JAOAEL010000001.1, from coordinate 34,774 downwards.
AAATTGTATGGAGTAAAAGGGCATCTAATTTCGTATGGAGGGGTTGATAGCAAAAAGAAACAATTTTCCCCAAAAGTCAAAAATAATTTAGTTTATGTAGGCAGATTGGATAGATCTGCTGATTTGCAAATTATTTTGAAAGTTTTAAAAAATTACAAATCTGAATATAAAATCACTTTTATTGGAGATGGCGATTTGTCTTCAAATTGTAAAAAAATTGGAGCAGTTACAGGTTTTACTGACCCTTATTTTTATTTAGAAAAGTCTCGAATATGCATAGCAATTGGTTACTTATCAACGCTTGAATCTTTGGCGCACGAAAATGAAACCATTGTTGTATGCGCAAATCCTATACGCAAGCTGGCTTTTGTTAACGCTCCTTTTGCAAAGTATATTGAGTTAATTGAAGATGAATTTCATTTGAATTTTGTTCTTGACAAACTCTTAAAAACAAAGTCAATATCCCGAAAAACTAAGCTTGGGGCAAAATTTGCGAGAAAATTTACATGGGATAAACTTGCAAATGATTATTTAAAAATTTGGAATGAAAAATAGAGTTTCTGTTTGTGTTACGGTATTCAATGAAAAAGATTCAATCGGAGATTTGATTAAATCGCTGTGCTTTAATAAAGATTGCTTCCATGAATTAGTAATTTGCGATGGTGGTTCAATAGATCAAACTGATCAGATAGTTAAAAATTTATCAAAAGATTTTAAATGGATAAAGTTTATTGTCTCCAAAGGAAATGTAGCGCATGGAAGAAATGTTGCTGTCAAAAACGCAAGTGGGGACATAATTGCGATGACGGACGCTGGTTGCATTGTCCAAAAAAATTGGGTCAAAAAGATGACTCAACCTTTGTTTGATGGCAAATATGATATTTCTGCGGGTTTTTATAATATCAAAACAAGAAATAGTTTCCAAAAAGCTCTTGGCTTCTTTCGTGGGGTTAACAAAAACAATTACAATTCAAAAACTTTTATACCCTCTTGTAGATCAGTAGCTTTTAAAAAAAAAGTTTGGATTTGTGTTGGTGGCTTTGATGAAAAGTTATCTTTAAGCGGTGAAGATACCAAATTTTTTTACGAAGCGCTTAAAAGTGGATTTAAGATGAAAAAAGTAAAGGGCGCATTGGTTGATTGGGTGGAACCTGAAAAATTTGGCATAAAGGATATTTTTAAATTTTATTTTTATGCAAGAGGTGATGCGCAAACTGGTATTTGGTGGGATCCTATCAAAAAATGGCGCACTCACAATATTAAAATATTTTCTATATTTTTAAGGTATGTTTTTTTTATCGCATGTTTTTTCTTTGATAAATTTTTTGGCGCTTTTGTTTTCACTTTTTATTTATTGTGGGCTTTTACCAAAGTTTTTAGAAATCAAAAAGATTTTTACGCAGGGTTTTGGGGTATGATTATCCAAATATTTAGTGATTTTTTAATAATGGCAGGTTTTGTGAAAGGTTTGATTAAGTGAATTTTTATTATAATTATTTATATTATTACTATGAGTTGGTTAGTGTTTATCGAAAATGTTTATCAAAAAATTGGTATTGGGTTTGTCTTGGATTAGCGCGTTGAGGGTATCAACTAGAATTTTAGCCTTTGTAAAAATATTTGTAATAGCCAGACTTTTATCACCAAGCCAATTTGGCGTGTTTGGTATTGCAAGCTTGATACTTTCTATTTTGGAAGTTCTCACAGAACCTGGAATAAATGTATTTTTTATACAAAAAGAAGGCAAAATTAGACAATACCTAAATTCAGCTTGGACGTTGTCTATTGTTAGAGGATTTTTTTTGGGAGTGTTGATATTTGCTTTTTCACCTTTGACATTGTCTTTTCTTAGTTTAAGCGAGGCAGAAAAAATCGATTGTGAAAACATTTTGCGTTTGATAGCTTTTGTTCCTGTTATAAAAGGATTTGTTAACCCGGCTGTTGTGAGTTTTTTGCAGGATCTTAATTTCAGAAAGGAGTTTATTTTCAGATTTGTCATATTTTTTATTGACGCGGGAATTGCAATTTTTTCAGCATTGATTTACCCGCATCCTTTATGTTTTGTATATGGTTTGATAGCGGGAGCTTTGATGGAAGTGGCGCTTTCGTTTATCTTTGTCGCAAAAAGACCAAATTTTGAATTCAGCGCAGGAAAAATCAAACATATTCTCTCGCGAGGCAAGTGGATTACTTTGCATGGAATATCGGAATTTGTATATAGGAACATTGACGATTTTTTTGTAACAAAAGTTTTTGGCCCTTATTATTTGGGCATTTATCAAATGGCTTACAAAATCGCAGTTCTGCCAATTACTGAAATTGCCGATGTCTTTGGCAAAGTGTCTTTTCCCATGTATGCAAAAGTTATAAGCAAAAACAAAGATTCCTTAAATCTTATTCTTGCTAAAAGTTCTATTTTTATGATTTTACTTTTACTGCCATTTATTGTTTTTATGAATTTGTATGCTTCAGGAATTATATTATTTGTTTTGGGTGATCAGTGGTTGAATACTGTTTCTTTAATTAAAATACTAGTAGTTTACTCTTTTATAAGGTCGTTAATTAATCCTTTATTAACCTATATGCTAGTTTGTAAAAAGCAAGAATATCTGGCTTATGTGTCTGGCACTACCATGTTAATTTTGATATTTTTGTTAATCTATTTGGGTTATAAGTTTGGTGTCAATGGTGTCGCCTTAGCTGTTTCAATTTCTTCATTTTTCTCTCTGCTGATTACTTTATATTTATTTTTGAAATTGAAAGGACAAGAATTAAGAAGATGATGGATTTTAACGAGCGGGTTATACCGGGAGTGTCCGCGAACTTTTTGCTTAAAGAGGCGGAGGCAAGGTATATATTTTGCAAAAGGTATGTTTCAAAAGGCGAGAAGATTCTTGATTTTGGATGTGGGTGTGGTTATGGGACGTACTTGCTTTCGCAAAAATCATTTGCAATTGGTATCGATGCAAGCGAAGAGGCGATTAATTTTGCGAAAAAAAGGTATAAAGGAGACTTGCAATTTTTTGTTGGCGATGTGGATACGCTAGCAAATTTTGATAATGATAGTTTTGGTTGTGTTTGTTCATTTGAAGTTATAGAGCATTTGGATAAGCCATTAATGTTTATCAGAGAAGCCAAAAGAATTTTAAAAAATGGCAGTTATTTAGTATTGTCAACTCCCAATAGATTAATTCATTCTCCAGATGGAGTTATAAAAAGCAAATACCACTTGCGCGAATATGATTCTTTAGAATTTGAGAGACTTTTGAAGTCGTGTTTCAAAAACGTTCTTATCTTGGGACAGCATAAATCAAAAAGAGCAAAAACAGCCATAAATAAGTTTATAGTCTCTCAGACTCATAGAGAAAATATTGCAAGAAGCGATCTTTTAAAAATAAGAAAATTAATTCCTAAAAATGTCAAAGAATATTTGTGGAAATATTTAGGCTATTTTTTTGGCAGGGGAGCCCAAGATATTTTGTCATCAAAAGATTTTCCCATTGGTAAATTATCTGATGAAAGTGAGTATTTGATTGCGGTATGTCAAAAGTAAAACTTTCTATAATTCTTGTTCATTATGGGGATGATAGTGTTATACAAGATAGTATTTCAAGAATTTTTGAGCTGAAAATAAATTTTAGATTTGAATTAATAGTTGTAGATAACAATGAGAAAAAGTCTTCTTTGAAAGAACAAATCCCTAAAAATGTCGTATACCTCAAGCCTCCTAAAAATTTAGGATATGGAGGTGGGAATAATTTGGGAGCGCGCAATGCAAAAGGTGAATATTTGTTGATTTTGAATCCTGATGTCTTTTTGTATCCATTTGCAATAGATAAATTAATTGAGTTTTTGGATGAAAATAAAAATGTGGCGGCTGTGTCTCCGATTTTGACAAATGAAAAGCACACCGGCACAAAAGAATTAACTCCTGTTAGAGCCATTTTTGCTCACTCTTTTATTCATAAATATTTTCCAAAAAATTTTGTTGCCCAAGATTATAAACTTGCAAATATAAACAAAAATTATCCATACGAAGTCGATACTCTTCTCGGTTGCGTTTTCATGATTAGAAAAAATGTATTTTTTGAAGTGGGTGCATTTGATGAAAATATGTTTTTGTATTATGAAGAATCTGATCTTGGTAGAAGAATAAAGGGTTCTAATTATCTGATGTATGTCTTGCCTTACGCAAAAGCGCGGCACAAACAGATAAAGGGTCAAAGCAAAAATCTTTTAATAGAAAATATCAAAAGCAGGAGGTATTACTTTCTTAAGCATTACGGATATTTTTGGATGTTTTTTGTTGAAATGTTTTGCGGGTTTTCCAAATGGCATTTCTTGTTTTTTTTGATTCTTATCTTAGCTCTTTGTCTAAGGCTTGTGAGATTGCCGGAAACATTTAATTTTGCGGGTGATGTTTCCTGGTACTTTTTAGAAGCCAAGGACATGCTTATATACCAAAAATTTCCATTGGTTGGCATAGAATCGAGTGTCCCCATACTTTCGCAAGGAGCTGTATGGACATGGATATTGGCTTTATTTTTGTCTTTTGGAGATTTTAATCCTATTTATGCTTTATATCTAACGGCAATTTGGGGAGTGGTAAATATTCTTTTATTTTGGCTTTTGTTGACTAAATATTTTGACAAAGCACAAATTGCTATTGGTTCTTTGTTTTTGGCTGTTTCTCCATTTATTGTTGAAAACGATAGATCTGCTTTTGCCAACACCGCATTTTTTGCTTTTTTGCTTTTGTTTTCATTTTTTGTATTCAAATTTATTAAACATGAAAGAATAAGATCTCTTTTTTGGGCAGGTTTTAGTTTAGGGATTGCTTTTCAGGTTGAATTAGCGGCTTTCCTGCTTGTTCCAGTTGTTGTTTTTTATTTGTTTTTATTTTTTAAATTAAAATTTCTAAAAAAATGTTTATATTTTATTTCTGGATTTTTTGTTTCAATTATTCCCTTTTTTATTTACGATTACCAAAGAGGTGTGTTTATTCAAACCGTTGGTTTTGGCGTATGGTTTTTAAGCAAATTTTTAGATTTATTTAATTTTAATCAATCAACAATTTTTTCTATTAACAATCAAGCGGCCTCAGTTTTTGGAAGGATTTTTGTGGATAATTTTATGCTTGCTATTGCGTTTTTATTTTCTTGTGTACTAATTGCCATTTATTACCTTTTTTATGGAGACAAAATTAAGAAATTTATTGCGCTTTGGTTTTGCCTTGGAATTTTAGGTTTTTTTGTTAGAGGAAGTTTTTCTGACGCATACATGCCTATTTTATATTTGCCGATTGCGTTTTTAGTTGGCGATCTAGGAGTAAAAATTATTATAAAAAATAAAATTTTTGGCATTTCTTTAATTTTTTTGTATTTGATTTTTAGCTTTTTTAAATCTTTACATAAATTTTCAGTTGAAAATTCAATTTCTTTTTTAGATAGAGAAAAGGTGGCGCAAGTAATTGTTGAGGACTTGAATGATAAGGATTATAAACTTTTATATATCGGTCCAAATAGTCAATTCAAATCTGGCGATTCTCAATGGAGATATTTGCTATGGACAAAAGGTAACAAACCTGATGATGATGCTAGGTTTAAGGTTTTGATAACTGAAGGTTTAGATAATTTGCCTGATTTTTACCATTATGAATTGACGCGCGATTTTGGCAGTATAAAAGTAGGGTACTTACAGTAATGCTAACTGCAATAGTGTTAACAAAAAACGAAGAAAGTAAAATTGCCAGATGTTTAGATTATTTGTGGTTTTGCGATGAAATTATAGTATGCGATGATTGCTCGACAGATGCAACCCGCATAGTTGCTAAAAAATACCCAAATGTGAAGGTGTTGGTACATTCTTTAAGGGGAGATTTTGCCCAGCAAAGAAATTTTGCATTATCATATGCTTCCCATAAGTGGGTGTTGTTTGTTGACGCAGATGAAGTTGTATCAAATGAGCTTGCTAAAGAAATTTCAAATGTTTTGCCAAAAACAAAAAAAGACGCATTTTACATACATCGTAGCGATTATTTTTTAGGCAAGCAGTTAAAATACGGCGAATCAGGAAACAACAAGATAATACGGTTAGCCAAAAAAGGATCTGGGCTTTGGCAAAGAAAAGTTCATGAAGTTTGGCAAGTGCAAGGAAGTATTGGAGAATTAAAGTCTCCTCTTTGGCATTACCCTCATGACAATTTATTCCTTTTTATTGATAGCATAAATTTCTATGCAAAGATGCATGCGTTTGAAAATTATTATGCTGGCAAAAGATCATCCCTTGCATTGATTATTTTCGCTCCTATTTTTAAGTTTATGCAGAATTATATTTTTAGGTTAGGATTTTTAGATGGCGCGCATGGAATGGTGTCTGCACTGATGCTTTCTTTCCATTCTTTCTTGGCTTGGAGCAATTTATGGGTTTTGCAGAAGAAAAAGTAGGTAAAATTTTTAAGTTCTTGCTTTTATTTTACATAGTTTTAATTCCTTTTGGCCAATTAGCCCGTTTTGATATAAAGGTATTGAATTTTACAATTCCGTTTATTTTTTATGATTTAGTTGCGGTTGCGCTTCTTGTCATACATTTGTTTTATAGGACCAAATTAAAAGTAAATAAGCAGATGTTTTATTTTTTCCTTAGTGCCTTATTTAGTTTTTTGGTAAACATAAAATTTGTATTTGACCAAAATACGATAAATTCAACTTTATATTTGCTCAGACTTGCTTCTTGGGGGGCAATTTATTCAGCCGCAAGTTATGTGATTGGCAAAAACTTAATCAAGAGCGACAACTTGACCAAGTACCTTTATTATTCAATTTTTGCGGCATGTTTGTTTGGATTTTTTCAATATATTTTTGTTCCTGATTTAAGATTTTTAATCAAATTTGGTTGGGATGATCACCTAAATCGTCTGGCAGGTTTTTATTTCGATCCGACTTATATTGGTTTTTTGTCTGTTTTTGGATTTTTTTTGTCATTTTTTATTTATCATAAAAATTTAAATCCAAAAAATATTTTTTTGTTTTGTTCATTTTTTTTAATTGTTTTGCTTTTAACTTATTCTAGAGCTAGCTATTTAGCGTTTATTACAAGCTCTATTTATTTTTTTGCAAGTTTGTACAGCAAAAAATTGATAAACATTGTTGCAATTTTTGCTTTAATTTCTGTTTTTGTGTTTTTCTTCTTTTCTTTTTCACGTTTTGAAGGCGAGGGTGTGAGGTTGGGAAGAGTTGCAAGCATTTATCAAAGGCTTGAGAATTATTCGCAGACATTGACAATTATTAAGGATTATCCTTTGTTTGGAGTGGGATTTAATAATATGTGCAGAGTTAGACTGGATTATTTTGGCGGCGATGCAAATTCTAATGCATGTTCAGGCGCAGATTCAAGTGTATTGTTTATTTGGGCGGCAACAGGGGTTGTTGGGTTGATTTTATTTATAAACTTGCTTTATGTATTATTTTGGAGAAAAAATTCAAATCTCTTTGTAAAAACAATCTTTATTGCTATCTTTGTTCACAGCATTTTTTCTAATAGCTTTTTTTATTCCTTAATTGTGGGAATTTTTATGATTATTTTTGTGATTGCCTCTGATCTAAGGCACAAAATTAACAATAAATTCTTTTTCTGATGAATTTCCGGATTGATCTTCAGTTTTTGCAACAAATTTGTTTTCGCCCTCATTTAGGCTAACTGTGTATGAAAATGAACCGTCTTCTTCTACAAAAACATATCTGTTGTTAATTGTGACTTTTGCTTTAGGTTCTGTTTTGCCGTTTATTGTCAATTGTCTTTCTTTGAGTCCAAAAAAACTTGAATTGTCTGATGGCTTTGTTATTTCTATATCTGGAGGGGTATTGTCATAGACTATAATTATATTTTCAGAATTGTTGCTTTTATTTCCACTAGTGTCTTTTGAGAAGGCATATAATGAGTTTTCACCCGGAACTAATTTTAAGCTAATTCGGAAGATTCCTTCCGCGTTTGCCAAAACTTCTGAAGTTTGTCCATTCAAAGATAAAGATACATAAGCTCCTGGTTCTGTCCTGCCTTTTATTTCAATTTCTTTTTTATTTGTATATTTATTAATCGGTTCAAATTCAGGAACGATTGGTGGAGTTGCATCGCTTTTTTCAGGCGAGGTGTAACTTTGTTTCATGTCGGTGATTATACTTAGCAAATTTGTAATTGTAGGAATACCAAAAAATATTAGGAAAAGTATGATGCTTATTGAAGTGATAAATAAAAATATGGCTTTTCTTAAGTTATGTTTTTGTTCAATGATTTGTTTACGGGAGTAGAATTTATTTTCCAGTGTTTGGTATTGGTTGATTTTTATTTTTGGTACTTGGTTGAATCTCATAAATTTATAATTCAGATAACTTTGATTTAATCTAATTTATCAAAAATTTACAGCCAAATGAAATTTATCTATGTTTTCTTTTTTAGAGTGTAGCAATTATAAAAGCAAATTTTGGATTTGAAGCGGGAATTTTATGCAATCAAATAAATCATAGGAGTATTTTTATAATTTTTGCCCCTTGCCGAATCAAATCTTTACAAATATACCACCGGGGGGTATACATAAATATATATGAAATACTTAAATGATGGAAATAAAAAACTAATAATCCGACGCCTTAAACTTATTGAGGGTCAAGTGCGAGGATTACAGAAAATGATTGAGGAAGGTATCTATTGTATAGATGTAATTACACAAACATCTGCGGTGAAGCAAGCTTTATCCAATGTTGAGGATATATTACTTGAAAATCACCTTGAGAGTTGCATAGTCAATCAAGTTAGAACAGGTCAGATTAGTAAGGCAAAGCAAGAAATCTTGAAAGTATATAAGCTAAAAAGAAGGTGATATGTATATACAAACTTACACAATAAAGGGAATGCGTTGTGCTTCTTGTTCCGCTATTCTTGAAAAAATATTTAGGGAGATTGAGGGTGTTAAGTTGGCTGAAGTCAACTATGCTACAGAAAAGGCAAAAATTTCTTTTGATCCTAGAAAAGTTAGTCATCAAAAACTTTCTGAAAAGATTGAACCTTTTGGATATTCGCTTATCATTCCAGATGTTCCAATTGCTCTGAAAGAAAGTAGTAGACAAGCAAATGTATTTGCTACCAATAATCATCGTGACTACGCGATTGTGGGAAAATCAAAACAGGAGAAACTGAAAGAGTTAGCAAATATGCGCATGAATGCAATAGTGGTTATTCCGATTGCCATTTTTAGCATTATTTTCATGACTTGGGATATCTTTGCTCAATTTGGACTAATTTCAAAGATGCCTCAAACTGTTTATAAGTTTGTGCATCATCTTTTGCCAATTCTTGCTACATATATGCTTTTTGTAATTGGCAAGCCTTATTTGCTTGGTTTGTATCGCTTTTTGCGTTATGGCAAGGCAAATATGGATTCTCTTGTAGGTATTGGGACATTTACTGCCTTTCTTTATAGTTTTATTGTAAGCGCTTTTGAGGAATCGCTTAAACAATTTGTCAATATTGAGAATACCTATTATGACGTTACTATTGTGGTGATTGCTTTTATCACTTTTGGCAAATATCTTGAAGCGAAGGCAAAGATTAAAACAGGAGATGCCATTGAAAGACTTCTGAACTTGCAAGCAAAGACGGCAATTGTTTTGCAAAACGGACAAGAAAAGGAAGTTTCTGTAAGTGATGTTGTGCGTGGAGACAGGATAATAGTTAAACCCGGCGCTAGTATTCCAGTTGATGGCATTGTTATTGATGGGACTTCTTTTGTGGACGAGTCTATGATTACTGGTGAGTCTTTGCCAGTTGAGAAGAAAACAGGTGATTTTGTGGTTGCAGGTACGATTAACACTACGGGTTCGTTTGTTTTTGAGGCTACAAAGGTAGGATCAGAGACTTTGCTTGCTCGTATTATTACGTTGGTAGAAAAATCTCAAGAAAGTCGTGCTCCTATCCAAAGATTAGCAGACCAAATTTCAGCCATCTTTGTACCAGTTGCAATTGCTATTGCATTTTTGACGCTTACGATATGGTTGTTGTTGGGAACTTTGAATTTTGGATTTGCACAAGCTTTTTCATATGGACTAATTTCATTTGTTGGAGTTTTGGTTATTGCATGTCCATGCGCTCTTGGGCTTGCTACTCCTACGGCGATTATTGTAGGTGTTGGCAAAGGCGCCAAGGAAGGAATCTTGATTAAGGATGCCGTTACTCTTGAAACTTTACACAAGGTAAGTGTCGTAGTTTTTGACAAAACAGGCACGATTACTTATGGCAAGCCGAGACTTGTTAGTATTCAAAATGTTTCAAAGTTTTCCCAGAAAAAGATTGTTTCAATACTTGCCGCACTTGAAAACAAATCAGAACATCCGATTGCCAATGCTATTTTAGAATATGCAAAAGCCAAAAAGGTTTCTCCAGAATCCGTATCAAATTTTGAAGCTATTAGAGGCAAAGGTGTTAAGGCTGTTGTTGATGGCACAGAGTATTTTGTTGGCAATGCCAAACTTATCTCTGATCTTGGACTTTCTTTGGATTACAAGCAAATTAATAAAAACGCAACATATGGTAATACTCCCGTAATTTTTGCCACCAAGGAGGCCATTTTGGCTGTCGCGATGGTTGCCGACACAGTTCGGCCAGAAGCTATTGAGGTAGTTAGAAATTTGCATAATTTTGGGATAAAGACTATCCTGCTTACTGGCGATTGCCAAAAAACCGCATTTGCTATTGCTAGTAAAGTAGGCATAGATGAAGTTTTTGCGGAAATGCTTCCTGAAGATAAGCTCAAAAAAATCAAAGAATTGCAAAATCAAGGTTGTATTGTGGCAATGGTTGGCGATGGAATTAACGACGCGCCTGCTCTTGCGCAGGCAGATGTTGGTATTGCTATGGGAAGTGGTACTGATGTTGCTATAGAAACTGCTAACATTGCTCTCTTGGGCGGAGAGATTGCAAAGCTAGTAAAAGCAATTAAACTTTCTAAGTTTACCATGAATGGTATAAAACAAAATCTTTTTTTTGCTTTTATTTATAATATTCTTGGAATTCCACTTGCCGCTGGAGTTTTTTATCCGCTTTTTGGTTGGATTTTAAATCCTGTCTTTGCCGGGTTGGCAATGGCATTTTCAAGTGTGTCAGTTGTATCCAATTCTTTGCGTCTTAAAACGAAACCGCTTTAATTATGAGAAAGTACAAATTTCATGTATCTGGTATTCATTGTCCGTCGTGCAAGATTTTTATTGAAGACACTTTGAACAACAAAAATGGTGTTAGTTGTACCAATGTAGATTTAAAAAATGGGACGATTTTGGTTCGTACCACGATTGATATAGATCGACACAAACTTGCTAAGATTTTAAATGATAAGATAAATTCTAGAGGTTATCATATTTCAATTGAGAAACAGTTGCTTGAAAAAAAAGACAATAAATTAATTTGGCAAGCTTTACCTATTGGGTTTTCATTTCTTTTCATATTTTATATTTTACAAAAATCAGGAATTTTAAACTTCGGTTTTGAAGGAAATGTGACGCCTATAACTAGTTTTATTATTGGCCTTATTGCGTCAGTATCAAGTTGCATGGCGGTTGTTGGTGGATTGGTGCTTTCGCTATCTGCAACGGTTGCCAAAGATAAGATAAGCGACATAAAACCGATGTTGCTTTTTCATAGCGGGCGCTTGATGGGCTTTGCTTTGCTTGGAGGTGTTCTTGGCTCAATTGGAAGCTTAATTAGTGTAAGCTTTACACTTTCTGCGACGCTTGGAATTATCGCATCGATAATGATGATTATTCTTGGTTTTAATCTTGTTGGATTGTTTGAAAAAAATATAATTGCTTTACCTTCAAATTTTTTTACTCTTTTTCGCAAAGTTGAGCATGAAACTATAACTACTTTTTTAGTGGGTGTTGGGACTTTCTTTTTGCCGTGCGGTTTTACACAAACTATGCAATTTGCGGCAATTTCCAGCGGTTCATTTTTATCAGGCTTCCTTGTTATGACAGCATTTGCGCTTGGCACATTTCCTGTTCTTGCGTTTTTGTCATTTGGTTCGGTTTCGTTTGCTCAGTCAAAATATGCTTCGCTTTTTTTTAAATCAGCGGGAGTGATTGTAATTGGACTCGGCATCTTTGGACTTCTTGGAAGTCTTGCAGTTATCAACCCTTTGTTTAACATATAATTGAACTAGGTTATTTATGCAAAGAAACAAAATATTATTTTTTATTTTTATTGCCGGTGTTATTATTAGTATTTCTGGTTACTTTATTTTGGGAACAAATTTACTTTCAAATCTAGAAGGTGATGTCATGCAGTCACAAAATGTAGAAATAAAAGATGGCGTTCAGTATGTTACTGTAACTGCCAAAGGCGGTTATTCCCCGCGTAATACACAACTCGAAGCGGGGATGCCGACTAAATTAGTAATAAAGACAGAAAGCACATATGATTGTTCAGCGGCTCTTATAGTCCGTTCGGCAAGTTTTCAAAAATTATTGCAACCAACAGGAGAAGAGGTAATTGACTTGGGGATTCCAAAACCGGGCGAAAAAGTCCAAGGAACCTGTAGCATGGGAATGTATAATTTTAGTATAAATTTTAATTAGCTTTCAGGATAATTTTATGTGAAAAACAAACATAGGAATCAAGTGATAATTGATGTAAGCGTGTGAAAATGATTTTGATACCTTTATACATATTTTTAAGAATTAGAAACTTGTAAAAAGATTTGTTCAAGCAAAAAAATTTGAAAATTTGTGAGCCTACGGTCGGGATTGAACCGACGACCTGCGGTTTACGATACCGCTGCTCTGCCAGCTGAGCTACGTAGGCAATTTTTTCAGTTGGGCTATATTATATCCTAATTGCGTGGTTGTTTGTTATTTCAGATTTGATAAGAAGTCAAACCTAGAGAGCTTCTTGAATGCACTTTTCTTTTAGAGAGTCATAATTTAGCGTAGGATCAATAAGATTTCTATCTTTGTAAATAAACGAGCTTTTTGATGCCACATCTGAACATTGGGCGTTAATAATCATTGGTTTGTAATAGAAAAAAACTAGCATACCAAAAGCAAGGGAAAAACAAACAAATATGAAAAGATATAAATAGTTTGTTTGTTTTGTTTCGTACATCATGACAATTTAATTGAAGCAGTTTTTTGTTTTAATATCAAGATAATATCTTTTAAAAATTGTCAATTTAATTTTTAAAAGGAGCTTAGGTTGTTCAATGCTAGTTTCAGTTTTGGTTGAACACTTAAAACTTATAAACTTGTCAATGGAAGTGTTTGGAGCAAGTACAAAGTAATTTATTATAAATAATGTTACGTATTTATAAATTAACAATTTTATAAATTAACAATTAAATGAATTAACAAATATTTGAGCGGGATACGGAAGTCGAATCCGTTTCTCTACCTTGGGAAGGTAGCGTTAGACCGTTTAACTAATCCCGCTTGGTGCGAGTATTATATCAAACGATATAACTATTTTTTGGGTATTTCAAGAACATTGCCCGCGTGAATAACACTTGGGTTTTTGAGTTTATTGAGTTTGGCAATTTTTACCCAAAGATAAGGATCACCTAATTGGCTTTGAGCAATTTTCCACAAACTATCACCTTTTTGAACAGTGTATTTTTCAGTTTCACCAGTTTTGCCTTGATCTGAGTCTGTTGCCGCGGCAGTTTGGTTGGAAGTTGGTATTTTTAAAGTTTGTCCAATTTCAATTTTGTTTGGGTTTTTAATATTGTTTTCTTTGGCAATTTTTGTCCAATCGTAACCTGTGCCGTAGTATTTTTCAGATATTTTCCACAGTGTTTCTCCTGATGCTACTACATGTTCGCTAGAAACACTTGGCTCGTTGGCTTTGGGAGTAGGTGTAGGCGTGATTGTTTCTAACTTTTTAGTTGGTGTTGGCGAATTGGTTGATGTAGGTGTTGATGTTGATTCGAGTGTGGGTGATACTTTTGCTATTGTTGTAGGGCTTGTTGTGTCTACCGGTTTGCGAGGTTTAACATCCGGTATGGTTATTTCGGATCCCACCTTTATTTGATCTGGGTTATCTAGGTTGTTAGCATCTCTTATATCGACCCAGTTATACCCTGTGCCGTAATATTTTTCTGATATAGACCAAAGAGATTCGTTTTCAGCTACTGTATGGATAGTTGGAAGTTTGGTTTCTGTTGGCGATAAGTTGTTTGTTATATCGCCGTTAGATGGGAAAGGTGGTTTTTGTTCTGTTTGTTGAGAGAAGTAATTTACTCCAAAGATCCCAATCACAATTATAACTAAGACTCCCATAACCATGCTGATTGTAGATTCTTGTAGCTTGATATTTTTTAGAATGTTTTTTATGTCCATGTCTTTAATTCGCAAACTGAGATGAGGCAGAAGAAAACCACTGGAGCAGACTTTTAGCTACATTCTACGTAACTTTTTTAATATGTCAACGGTTAACTTTAGTTGAAATTGAGGTTTTTGCTCGTTTGATCAACTCACACTTTAAGCTAATTTTGCGGGACCGACGGGACTCGAACCCGCAACCTCCGCCGTGACAGGGCGGCACTCTAACCAATTGAGCTACGATCCCACTTCGTTTGTGTTATTTTTTTAGTGTTAGTTAGTTTAGTATGGTGAAAGGTTGACAAACCTACGACAAAATCTAAATTGCGCCTGATTAATTGTTTTATTATTTATTATTTGGCTAGTCTTAAAACAACAAGAAATCTAACTAAAATCAAATAACACTAACTACTTTGAATTATAAAATAAAATGCTTACTACAGCAATGAGTTTGTATTTATAATTGTTAATACGTGACTAACGATTATACTTAAATAAATATAATATAGTTTTATTGTTTTATTTGTTTAATTCATTTTTAATACCGATTAATTATGAGTTTTAATTATGCTTTTGTAACTGGAGCGTCTCAAGGTCTAGGGAAAGCTTTTTGCGAATATCTTTCAGTTAATGGTTATTTTGTTTTTGCGGGAGTAAGAGATATACAAAGGTTTGATTTAGCGCATGAAAATGTTTGCCCTGTTGTAATAGATGTGACATCTGACTCTTCAATTTCTCAAGCTTGTGAAAAAGTGCGTGAAAAAACAAATGCGATTGATTTGTTAATAAATAATGCTGGAATAAACAAAGATACCGCAACTTTTGGCAACAAGAACCTTGTTTGTAAGTTGGATCAATTAGATAGAGGTATGCTTCTTAAAATGTTTAACACGAATTCAGTCTCTCCTCTTATGGTGACAAAGTGTTTTTTGCCTTTTTTAGTTACGGATCCTTGTTTTGTGATAAATATTTCAAGCAACAGAGCTAGTTTTCACGATGAATTGCCAAATGAAAATGCCAATTACGGTTATCGTGCAAGTAAAATCGCGCTTAATATGTATACATTTTGTAGTGTTTGGGATTTGCCAAAAAATGTGAAAACTTTTGCGGTACACCCTGGCGACATGAAAACACACATGAATCCGGATGGTGTAGACGATCCACTTATTCAAGCAGAAAAGATAATCAATATAACTAAAAATTGGAATGATGAATTCAATGGAAAATTCCTTAGATATTCGGGAGAGCTTTATCCTCTTTAATCTGTGATTTTATGAAGATGCATAAAAATATGACAAATCTGGAAGTTGCTGAGTTATTGCGAGATATAGCCGCCGCATATCAGTTAAAGAATGAGACAAGAAATAAGTTCAGGATAGTTGCTTATCAACGTGCTGCCGATAGCATAGAGCATTTGTCAAGTGAAATCAAAGACATCTGGGATGAAGGCAAGCTTGTGGAAATTGCTGGCGTTGGGCCTTCACTGGCAAAGCATTTGGATGAAATTTTTTCAGTGGGCAGTTCATCTCACTTTGCTGACATTTTTCAAGGATTGCCAATGTCGATATTTGAGCTTATGAAAATACCGGGGGTTGGTGTAAAGACTGCTTATAAATTAGTTAAAGAGTTGCCAATTGGAGATAAAGATCCGATTGGCGATTTGGAGAAATTAGCTAAGAAAGGAGAGATAGCAAAACTAACTGGTTTTGGCGAGGATTCACAGTTTGCAATATTGCGATCAATTAATATGGTAAGAAAAGCAGTTAAGAGACATCTTCTGCCTTATGCGTATCTGATTGCCGAAAAAGTTTCTGAGTGGATTTTGCAAAATAAACATGTTGTCAGGGTTGAGCCGCTTGGAAGTTTGAGGCGCAGAGTTTCAACTATTGGAGATGTAGACATAGCTGTCGCAACGAAAAACCCGGGTAGCGTTCTTGATCATTTTGTAAGTTATCCTAAGAAAGTGAGAATTATTGAAAAAGGTGTTCACAAAGCTTCAATTCTTTTGCCGGGAGGTATGCAAGTTGATTGCATGGTTCAAGATCCTGAGTCTTTTGGCTCTCTTTTGCAACATTTTACTGGTTCTAAGCATCACAATATTGCTTTAAGAGAATATGCATTGAAATTAGGTTTTAGTTTATCAGAGTATGGTATTCGTGCAAAAACAAATGATTCAGACAAAGGAATGGAGACATTGAAAAAGTTTAAAACAGAGGAAGAATTTTACAATTTTTTAGGTCTTGATTGGATACCTCCTGAGCTTAGGGAAAATACAGGAGAGATAGAAGCCGCCAAAAACCATAAATTGCCCGATTTGATTTTGCTTTCTGATGTGAAAAGCGATCTTCAATTGCACTCTGATTTTGATGTGGAAACAAGTCACGATTTAGGCGCAAGCTCTATGGAAGAATTGGTAGATATGGCAAATAGGTTAGGTTACGAATACATAGCGATGACTGAGCATAATCCCAGCAAGAAGGGACATAGCAATGATGAGATAGTAAAAATACTGCGGAAGAAACAGAAAAAAGTTAAAGAGTTAAATGAAATGGTCAATAAAGAAAAAGTTAGTGTTAAAAGGGTGTTCAATAGTTTGGAGATTGACATATTGCAAGATGGCAGTTTGCCTGTTCCTGAGTCTGCTTTTGAAACCTTAGATTTTGCTTTGGTTTCAATTCACTCAAGTTTTGAAATGACAAAAGAAGCGATGACTGGTCGTGTTCTTTCAGCTTTGTCTCACCCAAAGGTAAAGATATTTGCTCATCCAACCGCCAGAAAGCTTAACAGCAGAGAAGGAGTTGAAATAGATTGGGATAAGGTTTTTAGTTTTTGTGTGGAAAATAATAAATGGATTGAAATAAATGGTGATCCTATGAGGCTTGATTTGCCTGATTTTCTCGTTCGTGAAGGTGTTAAAAAAGGTGTTAAATTCACGTTTGGCACAGATGCGCATCACAAGCAAGGAATGGAAAACATGCAATGGGCTGTTTCTGTGGCAAGAAGAGGCTGGCTTACAAAAAACGATGTGGCAAATACCAAAAGCTTAAAGGATTTTGAAGAGATGCTATAATTTTAGTTAGTTGACAGTTTAATTTAAATAAGGGGGTGAAATACCATTAACATAGTTTTAATTGCAATAATAATTATTGGCATTTTAGTAGTCTGGGTGATTGCGGAGTACAACTTTTTTGTTGCTACTAAAGCAAGGATAAAAGCTGCGGTGCAAGAAATTGGCAATCAACTTAAACGACAAGCGGAATTAATACCAAATCTTGAATCTTCGGCAAAAGGGTTTCTTAAGCATGAAAAATCTATTTTCAAGGATCTAACTGACGCAAGAAAATCAATAATGTCTGCTGTAGAATCTGGAGATATTCAGGCAATGGCAGATGCCGGTAGTAAATTGGCTTCAATTTTGCCACAAATAAAAGTGGCAGTTGAGGACAATCCTGAGATAAAAGGCAACGAGGTGGTTACTAAATTAATGGATGAGTTGCGTGATACGTCTGACAAAGTAATGTATGCAAGACGTTTGGTTATTGATTTGACTGCAGATTACAATGTCAAAAGAGTTACTTTTCCTTCCAATTTGGTTGCCAATGCTTTTAATTTCACTGAAGCTCATGGGATAGTGACATCAGAAAAGGGAAGTCATTTAGAGGTCTCATCTGAAGAGATGAAGACACCCAAAGTTGATCTCTGAGCCTTTTTATAACTTGTATGAAAAATATTTACGAAGTTGCGTCTAGCAATAAACGCAAAAGCTTTTTTGTTGTTTTGGCGTTTGTAGTTTTTGTGGCAGTCTCTTTGTATTTTATGGCCAATGCATACGCGTTGTATCTTGGTTACCAGCCTGGCGGACTTGGAATTGTTGGTTTTGCTCTTATAATTTCTGGTTTAATGGGTCTAAGTGGTTATTATTTTAGCGATAGAATTATTTTAGGCATTTCAGGAGCTCGTCCTGCGGATCGTGTAAGGGATTTTAATTTTTACACGGTTGCCGAAAATTTATCTATTGGCGCAGGATTGCCGATGCCAAAGCTTTATGTGATAGAAGATTCCGCGATGAATGCCTTTGCTACAGGCAGGGATCCTAAACATGCAGTAATTTGTGTCACAACCGGGCTTTTGAAAAAACTTAACAGAACGGAATTGGAAGGAGTTGTTGCTCATGAGCTTGCGCACATAAAAAATTATGATATAAGACTCATGTCTATTGTTTCAGTGCTTGTTGGTTCTGTGGCTTTGATTGCAGATTTTTTGTTAAGAGAAAGTTTTATTCGCAGAGATCATAATTCTAAGGGAAGTGGCGCGATTTTTTTATTTATTGGATTAATCTTTGCGATTTTCGCTCCTATTATTGCTCAAATTATACAATTAGCAATTTCTCGTCGTCGTGAATTTATGGCTGATGCTGGATCGGTAGAGATTACCAGGCAGCCCGCAGGACTTATTTCTGCTTTGCAGAAAATATCTTCTGATCATGAACCTCTTGAAGCGGCTAATAAAGCCACAGCTCATTTGTATATCGCAAATCCGTTTAAAGACAAGGCAAGGGGTGGTGTTGCTTGGTTTTCCTCTTTGTTTAACACTCATCCGCCGATCGAACGAAGAATTGCTGCTCTCAAACAAATGATGTAATTTTTGATTTTGTTGTTGCATTTGTTTTTAGTTTTTGTAAATTTGTAAATTACAAAAATTGTCAATCTTGACAATCAGGTGCTAATAAATGAAAATTGTATAATGATTTTATTTGAAGCTGGTCCTTTCTTGCCAAAATACACCGTAAATCTCACGAGTAAAGCAAAAGATGGAAAAGTAGATCCTGTAATAGGAAGAGATTCTGAGATAAGGCGCACAATGCAGATTTTGTCCCGGAGAACTAAAAACAATCCTGTTTTAATTGGAGATCCAGGTGTAGGTAAAACAGCAATTGTTGAAGGCTTAGCGCTTCGCATAGCAAATAAAGATGTGCCAGAATCTTTAAAAGATAAAGAATTGTTAGTTTTAGATATGGCTTCTATTTTAGCAGGTACTCAATTTAGAGGGCAGTTTGAGGAACGTCTTAAAAATATTATTAAAGAAGTCGAAGAATCTTCTGGAAAATATATTTTGTTTTTAGATGAACTTCACACAATTGTAGGTGCTGGATCTCCAGAAGGGACTATGGATGCTTCAAACATGCTAAAACCACCCTTGGCAAGAGGAACATTGAGGGTAATTGGTGCTACAACTATTGATGAATACAGAAAGCATATTGAGAAAGATGCGGCGTTGGAAAGAAGGTTTCAACCAGTTTTGGTTGAAGAACCAAGTGTTGAAGACACAATAGCTATACTACGAGGTGTAAAAGAGAAGTATGAAATTCATCATGGTATTAGGATTACAGATGACGCACTGATTGCCGCGGCCAAACTCTCAAGCAGGTATATCAGTGATCGATTCTTGCCGGATAAAGCTATTGATTTGATAGATGAAGCCGCATCGGCTCTTAAGATTGAAACTGAAAGCATGCCTGCCGAACTGGATATTAAAAAAAGGAAGGTTACGCAATTGGAAATTGAACTTACCGGATTAAGAAAAGAAAAAGGAGAAGCAGAGGGAAAAAAAAGAGATGAGATAGAAAGGAAAATAAGGGAACTTAGAAGTGAGGTTGAGTTGCTTGAGAAAAAATGGGAAGAACAAAAGAAAATATTGATTTCAATCCAGCAAACAAATAAAGAGATTGATCAATTAAAAAATGAACTTGAAAAGGCAGAACGCGAGATTAATCTTGAAAAAGCGGCCGAGATTAAATTTGGCAGACTTCCGTCTTTGGAAACCAGACTTAAGGATTTGACTGCAAAGTGGAATAGCATTCCGGAGGAAGACAGACTTCTTCGCGAGGAAGTTACAGATGAAGATGTTGCAAAGATTGTTTCACGGTGGACTGGCATACCTGTGACAAGGTTATTAACCACGGAAGTAGAAAAGTTGACTAAACTGGAAGAGGAACTGTCTAAAAAAGTGATAGGCCAAGAGGAAGGAATTACTGCTATCGCAAAAGCTATCAGAAGAAATAGAGCTGGACTTTCCAGTGGCAAAAGGCCAATAGGTACTTTTTTATTTTTGGGTCCAACAGGTGTAGGCAAGACAGAAACTGCAAAAACTTTGGCAGAGTTTATGATGGGGACTTCCGATGCTCTTATTAGAATTGATATGACCGAGTATCAATCTGAGCACTCTATATCAAGATTGATTGGTTCTCCGCCGGGATATGTAGGATATGAGGAAGGTGGACAACTTACAGAAGCTGTTCGTAGAAAGCCCTATTCAGTTGTTCTTTTGGACGAATTTGAAAAAGCGCATCCAAATGTTTTTAACTTAATGCTTCAAGTTTTTGATGATGGCAGATTAACTGATGGCAAAGGAAAGGTTGTTGATTTTAAAAATACCATTATTATTATGACTTCAAATTTAGGTAGTGATATTATTCGCAATTATGCAAACCAAACTGACAAAAAATTATTAACTGATGAACTAAACAAGCTTTTATCAAAGACTTTTAAACCGGAATTTTTAAATAGGGTAGATGCAGTTATTACATATAAACCATTGACACAAGAATCAATAGATAAAATAGTTGATCTCAGAGTCAAGGAACTTGAAAAAAGATTGTTAGAACAGGAAATCAGATTAAATGTTACTCCTGAAGCCAGAAAATATTTATCTCAAAAGGGTTATGATCCTATCTATGGCGCTCGTCCACTGACGCGCATTATAAATGACGAGTTAGTTGACGAGCTTGCGTTTGGCATAATTGAGGGCAAAATCAAACGTGGGGATGTGGTAAAAGTTGATAAATCTTCAAAAGGCTTAAGTCTAGATGTAGAATTTATGAATTAAGGGTATCTTGGCACGAAAAAATCGGCAAATCTTTTTAAAGAAACAATTACTATCCCCCAAGCTAACAAATGCCAAACTGGGATATACAAAACTAATTCAGGTTGAAATGATATGCGCATGTTTGATATGGGAAACATAGTGATTAGCACTGGAATGATCATAGACAAAATAAATACTTCAATATCTCCTCTTTGTCTAAGAATTGTGAAGTAAACTGCTGTAACCAGACTGGTAAACAAGTTCAAGTAAAAATCTTTGTTAGTTAAAAAAGTAATAACATATAGCCAAGTAAAAAATAGGACATAAAACAAGATGATTTTTGTTTCTATTTTAACAGCTTTTTTCATTAGGTTGTGGTATTTTAAGTCTATATTTTTATTTAAGTCTTTTTCAAGAAGAAATATTTTGTTTATTAAAACTTATTGCTTGTTTAAACTAACTAATAAATGTATTATACCGTTGGAAGATGGCATCTATTAAAATTTCAGATATAAGACATATTGCAAAACTTGCAAATTTAAGTCTTTCCAAATCACAGGAAAGTAGATTCTTTACACAAATCAATTCTGTTATTGAACATATAAATGTTCTTTGCGAAGTTGATACTTCAAATGTTGAACCTACTAGTCAAACTACAGGATTAGAGAATATATATCGCGAGGATAATGTTGACGCAATTTCGATGTTAAAGTCCAACCAAGTTACCTCTGGCACAGACAAAATTTATAATAATTTTTTTGTAGTAGATATGATTTTAAGTGAAAAGATTTGATATGACCATGGATATTCCTTCTACTATAAATGAAACGCGATATGGACTTTTATCTAAGAAATATAAAGTTGTTGATTTGATTAACGCTTATCTTGCAAAAATTGCAAGGTACGATGGTGAAATTAACTCATTTATTACTGTTTGTGAAGAAAATGCTTATAAAGGTGCAAAAAAAGCTGATGCATTAATATCTGAGTTAGGCGAAAAAGCCTTTCAAGATTATCCGCTTTTAGGATGTGTAGTTGCTCATAAAGATGTATTTATTACGGAAGGTATAAGAACTACAGCGGCATCTAAAGTTTTGGATTCTTATGTGCCTTGTTATTCTGCTACTGCAGTAAAAAGATTGGATGATGCTGGAGCCATTTGTATCGGCAAATTGAATTGTGATGCTTGGGCACATGGAAGCAGTGGGGAAAACTCGCAGTTTGGAGCAACAAAAAATCCTTGGAATTTGGAATATGTGCCGGGGGGATCATCTAGTGGATCAGGAGCGGCTTTGGCAGCTGATTTTTGTCTTTTATCAACTGGTACGGATACTTGTGGATCTGTGAGATTGCCATCTAATTATTGCGGTGTTGTTGGGCTAAAACCGACATATGGCGCTATATCAAGGTATGGAGTTATTGCTATGGCAAGTTCTTTGGATACTGTTGGCCCTATGGCTAAGACAGTTGAAGATGTTGAGATGATGTTTAAAGTGCTTAGTGGACCAGATGCCAAAGATGCAACAATTGCAAGCGTGAAATATCAAAGCAAAAGTTCCAGTTTTAAGATTGGCATCCCTAAAGAATTTTTTGGAGAAGGATTGGACGATGAAGTCAGAAATAATTTAGATTCAGTAATTCAAATATACAAAAAACTTGGAGTTGATTTTGTGGATGTATCCTTGCCAAGTACAAAGTATGCGATTTCTGTTTATTATGTGATTCAACCTGCAGAAGTTTCCTCAAATTTAGCCAGATATGACGGAATACGGTATGGCAATTCAAGAGATGCCTTTGGAGATGAGGCGAAGAGGCGAATTATGCTTGGAACTTATGTTTTGTCTTCTGGATATTATGATGCCTATTATCTGAAAGCTATGAAAGTTCGCACTTTGATAAGAAAAGAAGTTTCTGTTGTATTTGAAAAAGTTGACGCTGTTATCGCTCCTGTTGCGCCGACTCCCCCGTTTAAAATAGGCGCCAAAGCAAATGATCCTTTGCAAATGTATCTTACAGATATTTATGCGGCTACAGCAAATTTATCAGGTATTCCTTCAATTGCCATACCTTCAGGATTTACAAAGAATGGTTTGCCTCTTGGATTTCAATTAATGGGACCTCGTTTTTCAGAAAGTTTGCTGTTTGATTTAGGCAAAAAATACCATAAAGAGATTTCTTATAAACCAAGCGTTGCGAAACTTTAATGAGATACACACCAGTTATTGGCCTTGAAGTTCATATCGAGCTTTCCACAAAAAGCAAAATGTTTTGTGGTTGTTTAGCTGATCATTTTGCCAAAAAGCCAAATACTCAAACATGCCCGATTTGTTTAGGATTGCCTGGAGCTTTGCCTTTTCCCAACAAACTCGCCATTGAAGATACTATCAAGCTTGGACTTGCTTTTAACTGCAACATAAACCGGTTTTCTAAATTTGATAGAAAACACTATTTCTATCCAGATTTACCCAAGGGCTATCAAATTAGTCAGTATGATCTTCCACTTTGTGTTAACGGGCAGTATGTTTTGTCTTCAGGCAAAAAAGTGGGAATTTCAAGAATTCATTTGGAGGAAGATACAGGAAAGTTGATTCATCAAATTGTTAATGGCAAGAGAGTTTCTTTAATTGATTTTAATAGAAGCGGAGTTGCTTTAGTAGAAATGGTGACTGCTCCTGATTTTCATGATGTGTCCGATGCGGTTGAGTTTTTGAAAGAGACTCAAACCATAGTTAGATATCTGGGGGTATCTGGCGCTGACATGGAAAAAGGATCCATGAGGCTTGAAGCCAATTTATCTTTGGCAGATGAATCTATTGATTTGTCAAAGGGAGAGTTACCCAATTATAAAGTTGAGTTGAAAAATATTAACTCGTTTAGGTTTTTGGAGAAAGCTGTCAAAGCTGAAATAGAAAGGCAAAGTACATTGTTGGAAGCAGGTGAAGCGGTGCTTCAAGAAACAAGAGGTTATGATGAGACAAAAAATACAACTTTCTCTCAAAGATCAAAGGAAGACGCAAAAGACTATAGATACTTTCCGGAACCGGACATACCGCCTTTGAGATTTACAGATGAAGAGATAGAAAAAATAAAAAGCAGTTTACCTGAAATGCCAAGCGACAAAAGGAAAAGATATGTGGAAGTTTTTGGCTTGCCAATGAACTATGCTACGATACTTGCTTCGGATATAACAAGAGCAGAGTATTTTGAAAGGGCGGTTTTTATAGGTAGTAAACATAATGTTGGGCCCAAAACAGTAGCTGATTTAATGGTGAATAAATATTTGGATTCTGAATATGACGACCCAGAGAGTTTAGTCAAAAAGATTGTTGAATTAACTAAAAAAGAGTATGCTTCAGCTAAAGAGGTACAAGAAGCGATAGAAGAAGTGATAAGAGAGCAGGAAAAGGCTGTAAATGATTACAGAAATGGCAAAGGCGCAGTTGTTGGGTTTTTGATAGGAATGACGCAGAAAAAACTTAAAGGAAGGGGAGATCCTAAGATGGTGATGAACAGATTAATTAGCTATCTAAATTCAGTGGTAAAATGAATAGGGTATGACGAGAGAAAGAGATCAACAATTTAATAATTTCGTTACACAGTTTTTGTCAAATATCGATCCTGATAGGTCTGATAATGATGAATATGAGAAATATGTAAGAGATGGTTCTAATTTTTTTCGTTTAATAAGCCCTTCTGATGATTTGTCATTACTTATCCACAGAAATCCAATGCCTGTTGGCGACCCTATTGAATGGTCTTTACAAAAAGATGAGCAGAATATGCCTTGTGGAGAAATTTTAGGAGATGAATTGCGTCAATTAGTTAAAATGTACCTTGAGAGAGTACTATCTTTTTTTGGAATAGATTTAAAAGAAGATTCTAGTGGGTTATTGCATATTTCTTTTGGTTCAAATAAATATGTTTTTACAATTTTCTCAAATGCAAAAACTATCAATGGAGGTGTTGTAAAATTACGCAAAGAGGGTGATTGAAAACTTACCTAAACGTAGATTACATTTAATGTATTGAGATAATTTCTGGTTCTTCTCCTTGTATAATCCCTGTTTGTATAGCAACTCTATTTCTGCCGGATGATTTTGCCAGATACATAAGTCTGTCAGCTATTCCTTTGAGTTGTTCTGCTGATTTAATTTGATTTCTATCTTGTGGAGTTATAACTAAGAATCCTGTACTACAAGTACTTTGTCTAAGCACTTTTCTAATATCATCTACTAGCATTTTTTCAAGTTCGCGCCTTCTTATAAGCGCTTTAGTGTCTTCTGAGTTTGGATCGTTTATATCAAATTCATCAATTGATCTCTCATCTGCTAAATATTCCTCATAATAACTTAAGTCTATTGAATTGATAATTCTGCACAATTCATCTTTTTCTTCATTTGATCCTTTTCCTTTCATGACCACTTCTTCGACTCCGTTTTCTCTAGATCTCATTTCTATTAAGTTTCTGGCATACTCCCTTAATACAACTGTTCCTTCTCGTTCATGTAATCTGGCTCCATTCTGATCCCATTTATCTATTGGAATTTTTCTTTGTCCGTCTAATATATTATCTATAAGCACCCTGTCTAGTAGCTCTTGCATTACTTTTTTGCCAAGTTCAATTCCTTTTCCTCTTGCCAATTCATTAGCTTCTTCAGGTGTCATGTTTTTTTCGACTGAAAGTCTTATAACAAACTCTTCACCACCGAACCTGGATATCATGTCTTCTGATCGCATAACCTCATTTAAAATTTGCGCGAATCCTATGAGTCCTTGATCTCCAAGTTTATGACTTCTAAAAAGGTCGTTCCATCTGCTGAAATAATCTATATCTGCCATGCCGATGATTATTGTATTTATTTGACCGTTTTTGAATAGATCAATTTGACGCTCTATGTCAGGTATTGCTATATCTCGTCTTTTTAGGCGGGTCAAAGTATCATGCAATGCTATGTCTTTATACTTGTCTCTTTGATTTTTTAGTCGTTCTATCATTAAATCTCGCGCGACAAGTTTTCTTGCTGCTTTTTCACTTATTCCTAAATCTTGCATATATTCAATTACTTGTTGAGAGTATTTAGTGCGTTTTTCCAATTGTACATTCGGAATTGAAGAAACTTGTTCTTCTGGCTTTGTTATATTTGGTGATTGTATTTTGGACGAGCTTTCAGGTTCAGACATAGATTAAAATTTTTTTAATTGGTATGATACTTATAAATTATGTCAAACAATTTTGTCCATATCCATCTTCACACGGAATACTCGCTTTTAGATGGGCTTACCAAAATAAAAAAGCTTGTTAAAAAGGTTAAAGAAATGGGGATGGATTCTGTAGCTATTACAGATCATGGAGCTTTGTATGGAGCTATAGAATTTTACAAAACCGCAAAAGCTGAAAACGTAAAACCTATTGTGGGACTGGAAGCTTATACCACGCCTTTTGATCATAAAAAACGTCCGGAAAAAGGCAAGAACCAAACACATCATTTACTGCTTTTGGCAAAAGATGAAGAGGGCTACAAAAATTTGATGAAAATCTCATCTATTGCTCATTTGGAAGGCTACTAT
This sequence comes from Patescibacteria group bacterium, assembly GCA_026416845.1. Classification (GTDB taxonomy): domain Bacteria; phylum Patescibacteriota; class Microgenomatia; order UBA8517; family UBA8517; genus JANWVB01. The sequence continues at coordinate 7,985 of JAOAEL010000001.1, read as the reverse complement.
TATCGCCCTCGTATTAGCAGAGAGCTTTTGTCCAAATATTCAAAGGGTTTGATTTGTACTTCCGCTTGCCCAGCAAGCGAGCTTGCTCAGTATCTCATAGAAGATGATTATGAAGGTGCCAGAAAAATTGCAAAATGGTTTTATGATGTCTTTGGTGATAATTATTATTTGGAGGTTCAAAATCATCGTAGCCATACACATATCAAAGAAGGAATGAGCGAGGATGTTAAGCTTGATTTGCTTAAAATGTCTGAAGCAGAAGAAAAAATAAAAAAGGGAGTCTTAAAGCTTTCTAGAGAATTTGGTATTCCTATTGTTGCGACAAATGATGCTCATTATCTTAACAAAGAGGATGCGGAAGCTCAAGATGTGCTTGTTTGTGTCGCTACAGGTAAATTGGTTAGCGATACAAAAAGAATCAGATTTATAGATGCTCCTGAGTTTTATGTCAAGAGTCAAGAAGAGATGAGCGAGCTTTTTGCCGATTTGCCTGAAGCATTGGAAAACACTGTAAAGATTGCCGAGAAATGCAATTTGGAAATTAGCACATTAGGCAAATGGTTTTTCCCGAAATTTGATGTTCCGGGTGGTGTTGACCCTAACGAATATTTAAGAAAAATAGCTCACGAAAGATTGCCGTCTAAAATAGAAAATGTTACTCCTGAAGTTGTTGAGAGACTAAACTACGAGCTTGATATTATCATCCAGAAAGGTTACTCCACATATTTTTTGATCGTGATGGATATGGTGAACTGGGCAAATGCAAATAATATAATTACAAACACAAGAGGTTCTGCGGCTGGGTCTTTAGTGTCTTATGTTTTAGGTATTACTACAGTAAACCCTATTACTTATTATTTGCCTTTTGAACGTTTTCTTAATCCTTATAGACCTACTCCTCCTGATATTGATTTTGATGTTGCTGATGATAAACGTGAATTGATTATTTCTTATATTACAAACAAGTATGGCAAAGACAAGGTTGCGCAAATATGCACATTTGGTAGGATGCTTGCTAGAGCCGCTGCTCGAGATGTTGCAAGGGTTTTAGGTTACCCATATGCGCTTGGCGATAAAATTTCCAAACTAATTCCTCCACCCAAGCAAGGTTTCCCTGTTGATATACCTAAAGCTTTAGAGATGAGTAAAGAGTTAAAAAATTTGTATGAGACGGATGCTGATGTAAAAAAGATAATTGATCTTTCCCATAAAGTTGAAGGTAGCGCTAGGCATTTGTCAGTTCATGCTGCTGGCGTGGTAGTTGCTCCAACTAATATACAAGAGTTTACGCCAGTCCAAAACGATGAGCCAAATGGTGAGAAAATAATTACGCAGTATGAAATGCACGCATGCGAGGATGTAGGGCTTATTAAATTTGACCTTTTGGGAATTAGGAATTTGTCTATTTTGGGAGCGGCTATTGAGCTTGTGGAGAAAATGCGAGGCATAAAAATTGACTTGCATAAAATTCCGCTTGATGACAAAAAGACTTATGAGATGTTAGGGAAAGGAGAAACAATGGGCGTGTTTCAAATGGGAAGTTCTGGAATGACTAAATGGCTTATGGAACTTAAGCCTGAGAGAATAGAGGATTTAATGGCAATGATTGCGCTTTACAGACCGGGACCTATGGCAGTCATTCCTGATTATATAGAAAGAAAGCGCGATCCTTCAAAAGTGAAGTATTTGGACCCAAGAATGGAAAAATTTTTGAAAGCTTCCTATGGGCTTATAGTTTATCAGGATGATTTATTGTTTTGCGCTATAGATTTAGCTGGTTATACATGGGAAGAAGCTGATAAATTTAGAAAAGCTGTTGGTAAAAAAATACCCGAAGAAATGGCGGCGCAAAAAGAGAAATTTCAAAAAGGAATAATAGCAAATGGACAAACTGCTGAGTTTGCTGAAACATTGTGGAAACTTTTTGAGCCTTTTCAATCATATGGATTTAACAAAGCGCACGCGGCAAGTTATGGGATGGTTGTTTATCAAACTGCTTATATGAAGGCTAATTTTCCAGTAGAGTATATGTGCGCTTTGCTAACTGCCGAAAGTGGGGACACGGACAAAGTATCTCAAGCAATAGCAGAGTGTAGAAGGATGGGTATAAAAGTTTTGCCACCGGATGTTAATGAAAGCGAGATTGGATTTACTATAGTTGACGATTTTGAATCTTTGGAAGGTAAGGGAATAAGGTTTGGTTTATCTGCGATTAAAAATGTTGGTGAAGCCGCGGTGGAAGCTATTTTGCAAGAAAGAGCTAGAGGCAAGTTTCAAAATTTTGCTGATTTTCTTTCTAGGGTAGATGGACGCAAAGTGAATAAAAAAGTTCTTGAAAGTTTAATTAAAGTTGGCGCTTTTAGCAATTTTGGGACAAGGCTTTTGTTGTTGGAGAAAATGGAAGAGATAAGAGCCAAATATGCAAAACTTGCTGTTAACATTAGTCAGGAAGGCTTATTTGATGATGCGGAAATAGAAAAAAGTTCTCAAGCTTCTTATAATGATGTTTATTTGTTTGGTAAAGAATTTGAAGCGACAGAATTAGAAAGTTTCGAGCGCAACTTGCTAGGTTTTTCACTTTCAGCTAAGCCGGTGGCAGATATAATAGGAACATTATCACTTTTGTCTACTCACAAAATACGAGATTTGTTAGAAGAACAACAGGAAATTTTTTTGCCAGATATAAAAATTGCGGCAGTTATCTCTGAAGTTAGAACAATTGTTACCAAAAAGACTAACCAAGAGATGGCTTTTGTTAAAGTAAAAGATGAGACAGGTGTTATTGAGCTTGTGGTTTTTCCTAAAGTTTACTCAGCAAAAAAGCATTTGTGGGAGGAAGACAAACCAGTTCTAATTCATGGAAGAATAGACATACGCGATGATGGGAGATCCGTAATAGTTAATGAAGCTTTCTCAAAAGACGAAATTTCTCAAGGTACTCAAAGTGAGTTGTTTATAAAAATACCTCGTGGCACCACAACAGAGCATTTGAAAATGCTCAAGCAAATTTTGTTGGCTAATCCCGGCGAACAAAGAGTTAGTCTTGTTTTTGATGGAGATGTAAAAAAAACATTGGAATTGCCAATTAAGATTTCGTGGGATCAAACTGTTGCCAGAGCAATAGATTTAGTTTTAGATCAAAGAAAAAGTGCTGATAAATCAAATTAGTTTATTGCAATTGTATGCTTCTTGAAGCTATGTGCAAAAAAATATAAAATAATGCTCTATGGCGCTTACAGCTACTCATAATGATACCAGTTTTGGAGTTGGAGATAGAGTGAAAGTAATCCAAAGAATAAAAGAAGGCGAAAAAACAAGGTTGCAGTCTTTTGAAGGTATGGTGATTGCCATTCGCGGAAGGCAAGAAAATAAAACCTTTACGGTTAGAAGAATTGGCGAAGCTCAGATAGGTATTGAAAAAATATTTCCTGTTTCCACACCAACTATAGAAAGAGTTGAAGTTGTTAAAAAAGGTTTGCCGGGTGTGCGACGAGCGAAGCTTTACTATACTCGTGATAAATCAAGAAAAGAGGTGGAGAAAATTTATTCGCGGGCAAACAGAAAAGAAACTGCAAAGAAAACCCAATCTGTTGCATCTTCCAACAAAAAAACTGCCAAAAAATCTCCTAAAAAGTCTTCCAAGAAATAATTTAATTTTATAGCATTAATTGATGAACAAGAGGGTAACTGGTTTATTAGCGGAGACTCATGTTGCAAATTATCTGGCACAAAAAGGCTATAAAATTCTAAACAGGAATTACAGGACTCACTTTGGCGAGATAGATATTATCGCAAAGCATGCCGATGTTTTAGTATTTATAGAGGTGAAATATAGAAGTGTGATCAAGTATGGTTATCCTGAAGATGCTGTTAATAAAAGAAAACTTAAAACGATACAAAAAGTTGCGGAACAATATATTGTTAGTCAAAACAAAAACCAAAATCTTCCTGAAAAATATAGATTAGAAATTGTTAGCATAGTTAGAATTAATGAAAGATTTGAAACTAAGATAATTAAAGTGATTTAGTTATCTTTTTAGTTTAATTTGAAGTTATTGGACTCTGATTTACCCAAGTAGGATCTGAAGCTTCTGTTGCTGTGGATGCGCCGCGTGTGCCATTTCTATTGTTACCCGAAGAATCTACAAGTGTTTGTCCTGTCCCTGCATCTAAGTGATAAAGAGCAACTGTATTAGGTATTATTGGAAAATTTGAAGTTGATGGGACAAAATTTGCAGTATATCTTGCTACATTTGATATTCTTACCGCATCTATCATGCCTCTAAAATACTCACTATTATTGTCCCCAGCGCGTCCTATGTTAACACGACCGGAACTATTTGTTGTGTTAGGAGAGTTTGTCTGTGTACTTACTAGATTTCCATTTACAAACATCCTTCTAGTATTTGCGCTATCTCTTGTTACTGCTAAGTGATACCATTGACCAACTTGTATTGTTACGCCAGAGCATTGAAGACTATTACTTCCTGTTTGGTAGTAAGCAAACTGATCAGGTGCTCCCGAACAGTCACGATTACCGCCGTCTACATACAAAACAAACATAGCTTGAGTGTAGTTACTATTTGCATCAGACAAGAAAGTTTCATAACTGCCGGTATCTTGATTTCTGAAAATCCATGCTTCGTATGTGTATTGTTGGGAAAGTGGAATATCTGTAAATCTTGCAAAGTCGTTTCCGTCAAATGAAAGTGAATATGGCGTGTAGCTAGGAAGCACTGTAATTGAAACAGTCGCTGTGTTGCTATTTGCAATTCCATCGTTGGCTACAAAAGTGAAAGAATCATTTCCACTAAAATTATTGTTTGGGGTATAAGTCAAATTAGGAGCGGATCCTGTTAATGATCCGTTTCTGGGAGAAGCAATTATAGTAAAAGTAAGTGTATTGTTGTCTACATCAGTTGCTGATAAGTTAACATTTACTGGTGTGTTTTGTTGTGTGGTGATTGATTGATTGTTTGCGATTGGTGGATCATTGACAGGTGTAATTGTCAAACTTACGGTTGCTGATGCAAAACCGTTTTGACCGTCTGAGACTTGGTAAATAAAACTATCGTTTCCATTGTAATTCATGTTTGGAGTATAAACAACCCGATTCATTTGATTAACTACTGCGGTTCCATTTAGTGGCTGTTGAAAAATACTTATTGTTAATGAATCACCATCAGGGTCAAAGTCATTTGCAAGAACGTTTATAACTACTTGTGTATCTTCGTTAGTAGTAATGAAATCGCTGTTTGCAACAGGCGCTTGATTTATGTTGTTTATTGTTATGCTAACTGTTGCTGTTCCAAAACCGCCATTCCCATCTGTGATTGTATAGTTAAAACTATCGCTTCCTACATATGAGTTGTTTGGAGTGTAGGTTATGGTGTTGTCTTGATTTATCACAGCTTGCCCATTGGAAGGATTTGTAACGCTAAATACTGATAAGGTGTCATTTTCTATATCAGTATCGTTTGTCAGAACGTTTATTGTTATGGGACTATTTTTCACTGTTGTGGCGCTATCATTTATTGCGTTTGGAGCGTCGTTTACAGGTAGCACTGCGATATTCACGTTTGCACTATCAGTTCCACCTTGGCCGTCTGAAATTGTATATGTAAATTGCGCTATGCCATTAAAGTTTAATTGAGGCACAAAATTAATAGTGCTGTTTGAGTTAATTGAAACTGTTCCTCCTGACACGTTGGCTACATTTGTTACTGTAAGATTGTTACCATCAGGATCTGTGTCATTATTTAAAACAGAAATAGTTACTGGTGTGTCTTCATTAGTTTCAACATTATCATCATTTGCTATGGGTGGTGTATTCATATTTCCAGATTCGTTGAATGGTATGCTTGAAACCACATAAATTGGGCCTGCCGGGTTCCCACCATAAAATATTTGTCCATTTGTTTTTGTGCCGTTTTGGTTAGAATCATATACGGTAGTACCGCTTCCTTCATTAAAATTGTATAAAGCTAAAGTGTTTGAATCAGACGCAAATGGGGAGATTGGTCTTTGAAAGTTTGACACATATCTTATGTTATTCGATATTCTAAGCTCATCAATTTCACCATTATACGAAGGATACTGAGGACCTGCGTCATGTTTTTCTGCTCCCAGTACCAGAAACCTATCATTAGGATAGTTAGTTGTTCTACCGTTTCTGTAGGAAATATTACCTGTTGGGCCGGTGCCTTGAGCATCTAAAACTCCATCTACAAAAATTCTAATTTGTCCTGTTGATGCGTTTCTTGTAACAGCTATATGGTGCCAATTACCATCATCTACTTTTGTGTTTCCACAAATTCCAGAACCTGACGTGCCATTGTTTACCCCAAATGCAAGCCCGTTATTAAATACAGACACGCCAAAATCGCCATAATCGCCATTGCCATAAACGTCTCTATCGATAATTATATTGCCGTTTATCCAACCATCATTTCCCGTTATGCAGTTGCCTGCCAAATTGTCAGTGTCATTGGCTTTCATCCACCATTCAATTGTGAAATCGCCTTGTCCAACATCTACTGGAGTTTCTGGATTGTCTATTGGGATTTTTATCCTATCTATATCATTTGTTCCATTGCCATTAAATTTGATTGCATAACCACCTGACGGCAAATTTAAAACATTGATGGTTACAACAGAAGTATTGCTAAAATATGTGCCGTCATTTACCCTAAATGCAAATGAATCAGAACCTGTAAAATTTGGATTTGGAGTGTAAACTGCTTGATTTTGATTTAAACTTAATGTTCCATTTTGAGTGTTAGTAACAATGTGATAAGTTAGAGGATTGTTTTCATTGTCTGTGGCGTTTAATGTGAAAACTGTTGTATTATTTTTAATTGCGTTTACTGTTTGGTTTTGTGTTGTAGGAGCAAGATTTGTTGGAGCTTGAGTTTGTCCTATGGCTGAATTCATTGCGGATTGAATTTCCGTTTGAGTGAGAGCCAAATTGTAAATTCGCACGTCATCAAGTGTCCCACTCAAAAAATCTGTAAAACTATTGTTATAAGGCCAAGCCCCAAGATGCAAATTTCCCGAGTAAGAAGACAAATTTGCTGTAACAGTATTGCCTACTTGATTCCCATTTAAATAAGCTCTTATTTGTGATCCGGTAGATACTATTGCCACATGATGCCATGTATTTGTGCTAATTGCATTACCGAAAGCCCTTTCATTAATTCCGTCATAGAAGCTTATTTGTCCGTTGTTCAAATAAAGATCGCGATTTGCTCCTACTGAAATTAGCGTTTCATACGGATTATTTGAAGGATTACGCACCCATGCCATAAAGGTAAATGCGCTAGGCAGTGTAAAGCTTCCTCCAGTTGCTCTATCGTTTGTCCCGTCGAATGAAAGTCCGCCATTGTATCTTGCGTTTGGGATCCACGATGGACCGTTGATAAGGTTTAGAGTATTTTGAGTGAAGGAGCTTTGAGCGATTGTTCCAGCGCCCTCATCTAAAGAGTATCCGTACAAGGGCGTCACCCCGACATTTGTGGCACCATAGTTGGCAGTGTATGCTTGATCATATGCCGGAGCTGAAATGGTAAATTGATTTTGATTTTGCCCATGTGACCAATTTACAAAATTATAATTTACCCCATTTTTTGACTGAGAGTTAGGAGCAGTTATTTGATGCTGAAAATTTATTGCTGTGTTTAGCGTATAAGGAGTGGTTTTATTCATTCCGTCCACGCTTATTGTCAAACCAGAAGGAGAGGACTGAAAAATTAAATTTACCGTCTCAGGGTATATATCTATTGCTTGTTCTGTAGTTAATCCATCTGAATCTGTAACTTTTAAAATAAATCTAAACTGAATTTCATCGTTTATTTCATGACCTGTTGTAGGGATTTGAAAATTCCCAGAAGTCGCGTTAATTGGACCTGCTTCTGGATGCGAATGAGATAAATGAAGCAAAACTACCCTCCATTCAAAATTTTGAGCGCTTAAAACTCCGTCAGGAT
>JAOAEL010000019.1 GCA_026416845.1 Patescibacteria group bacterium | reverse complement strand
ATCCGGACCATGAATTTTGTGTATATAAATACGAAATATCTTCTATCTACTCAGAAATTGATAATGAAAAGGTAGCATTCAAAGGTTTAAAAACAGAATACCTTGCCACCTATACATTGAATTTAAGTAAATCATTGACATCTATCAAACAAGAAATAATTAAAAATGCTCCAGATATTCCTAATCCTGCTGTGTATAGTTTTTTTCCGAATACCACCGCTTCAATGGAATACACCATATTACCTATTGTAAAAAGAGTATTATTAAAAATTGCAGGTTAAGAGTAAAGCAATTATTAAGTAAAAACAAAATTACAAAGCAAAAAGAGTTCTCTTTTGTGTAATCTCTGGCTATTTATAACATATTGGTAGATTTTGGGCTACAAATAACAGAACAAAAATAAAAGGTAAAAGATTTAGCTAATCAAGTTATTCAAGATCAAGTTATTCAAGATTAGAGTAAACTACTACTATGAATTAAATTTTTTATCAATCTGCACTCTGTTTATACTCTTCTTTTGGTTCTTTTGATAAAAAAGTACGAATTCTTTTTTGTCATGAAAACCGCCTATTTTTTGTCTAAATAAATCTGCCGTTTTAGGATTTTCAATTTCGAGTTTTCTGTTTTTGCTGATTATCAAAAACTCTTCCTCCTGGTCAATACCTAAAAATCGTCTGTTTAACAAATTGGCTGCGATACCTGTTGTCGAACTACCAGTAAACGGGTCTAAAATCCAAGCATTTGGTTTTGTTGAAGCCAAAATAATTCTTGTCAAAACTGAAAGGGTTTTTTGTGTAGGGTGCTTACCACAGGATTTTTCCCAAGGTGCAATGGCCGGAAGTTTCCATACATCTTTCATTTGCTTACCTCCATTGAGTTGTTTCATCAGTTCATAGTTAAAATAATGCGGAACTTTTTCTGATTTTCGTGCCCAAATAATTTGTTCAGTAGAATGAGTAAAATAGCGGCAAGAGAAGTTTGGTGGGGGATTTGTTTTTTCCCAAGTGATGACATTTAGAACCTTAAAACCCAACTCAATCAAAATTTGTCCAATTGAAAAAATATTATGCATGGTCCCACAAATCCAAATAGTTGCATCATCTTTCATTTTTTCACGAACTAATGAAAGCCATTTGCGATTGAACTCGTTGATGTATTCAAAGCCATGAGATTTGTCCCAATTGCCTTTATTTACGCTAACGATTTGTCCGTTTTGAATGGATAGTCCGTCGTTTGACAGAAAATAAGGAGGGTCAGCAAAAACCATATCAAACTTATGGTTAAATTGAGGTAAAAGTTCTATTGTATCTCCTTTGAGAAGATAGAAATTTTTGTCGTCAGATTTGAAAAATGGTTCAAGCATTTATTCCCAAATATCTTTAAAACAAAGGTTTACTAATTCATCTCTTCTTTTTTTTATCTGAATTTCAGACCAATCTCCATTGTTTTCTAAAACCTCTTTGGTAGAAATAATATTTGATTTCTTAAGTATTATTTTTTTCTTTTTTTTGTAATCAGCATTACCAATTTTTGAATTTAATCCAGCATCAAGCAATACCAAGTTACCAATGTTAATTATATACTTTTCATCCAAAGGCTTCCAAACATTTGCTTTTGGAGATTCAGGATAAATATGTTCAATACTCATATTATGTAACTTCATATTGCCATTTTGCTTTTTAAACTCAATTTTATTTAAAACATAATAAACTAGTTTTCTTTGTTTTGTAGATTTAGATGAAAAGTATAGTTTGGAATCAAAGTTTACTTCAAATTGATCTTTTGAGGGAATTTTTTCTTCTAAACTTTGAATAAACGAATCAATAACAAGATGTTTACTTTGTTTATTTTGTCCATTTAAAAGTTCTCGAGAAGCTTTTGAGTAGAATTGATCCAAGCCAGAAGATCTGTTAGAACAAATTGCATTATTAATGAAATGAAATTTCTCTATGATATTTAATGCTTTAATTAAGAAAGCTTGTGAAATATCTTTTTTGATATACTCTCTAATTAATGAAATTAACATTGAATTAGAAACTTCGATTCCAAATACATTTGTTATTGCATTTAGTGAAAGATAGATTTTATATTCATTTTGAAGTGACCAATCATTTTCAATTGGATTATTTATTTTTCGATATATTTCAGAGTCAGCTAATAACTCACTTAAGAAATTTTTAATAGGAACCTTTTTTTTAATGATATTCTTATAAAACTCCTTAAATAACCTTGAGTCGGATATTTTTTTGTATCGAGATGACCAAAAGTTATTAAAAAATTTGATAGCATTCTCGTCTACATTTTCAATGATTTTTTTCCAAGTATCATTAGGTTCGTCTATATGTGGTTGTTTTGGGTATAAACTAAAAATTTGATTTTTTATTAAATCAATAGGAGTAAGATCTTTGCCTGTTGCATTAAGGGTCATAAAAATTGAGTGTGCGTCAACATTATCGCTAGCAGCAACAAATATGACTTCTAAGTTCAAAATTTTATCCCTTATGTCTTTTAGTTCCTGCTCTGATTTATTTTTAAACAATGAATTAAAGTGTTCGTATGCTTTTATTATTTTTTTTTCCCCGCTTTTAGTGGGTTTGATTGTTAAATCTTTTTTATCAGGAACACTTTGAACATAAGATTGAAGAACTGGATAAGGCATTTTATTTTCAAGAATAACAAAGGGATTATTGTCAACATCTTTTCCAAAAATGTATTTATCATTTATCCCATCTCCTAAATTATTTAGTCCTTTTGTGTAAAATAAGTCTCTTATTACACATAACATTATTGTAAGTGTTGTAATCCTCTGTTGACCATCAATTACTTTAAATACATTACCTGTGAACTTACCTTCAAAAACCATATGTCCAATAAAATAACTTTCATCAGGTTTTACATCCTCAAGATCTTCTAAAAGCTCATCTATTTCACTTTCATCCCAATCATATTCTCTTTGATAGTCAGGTATAATAAATTTACCTTTACTTAATACGTTTGATATTTTAAGACTAAATGCTTCTACTTCCATGAGTAATTTTTAAAATATTAATACTACTTCGTTTAGTATTTTTTGAATAAATATTTAGTATTTTTTGAATAAATATTTTAATGGTTGTAAGATTATATATGCTAGGTATTGTATTAAACGCCTCCTCCAATTTATTCTTGGCAGATAACCAACCTTGCCCATCCGTTATCCAAACAAATTCATACGTTTCATATTTGTTGATTTTAGGCGCAAGATCAGAATAGGACCTTGCTGTCTCATTCAGTTTTGAGCCACCGCCATTAAAAAAATTGGTTTCAATCAGGTAAGTTTTCTTTTTTGTTTTAATGACGAAATCAAAGCGTTTGACATCTACACCCAAGCTCAGTATTTCAGGAAATTCTTTACTGCTTACTTCCTTTTTGTAAAAGATGTTGGCTTTATCAAAAAATAGTGAAACTGCTTTTGCCATATTCTCGCCACTTCTGTTTTTTCTTGCGTTTGTATCTAACCCTACTTCAATTCCAAAAACATAGTCCACCAAATTTTTAACTTCTTTGTTTCTGAAAACTTCACCTAATCCTGTGTCTTCAATGTATTCGCAAATGCTTTCAGGTGAAGTGAAATAGGAATCAAGTATTACTATTTCGCCTTTATTGTTAAAGGCCTTAACATTCTTGTTTTTGCGAATAGCAACTAAAATATCTAACACTTCAAATGCTTTAGGGTTTTCTTCATAAAGCTCGTTTACAGCGGCTTTAATATCTGTCTTTCCAATCAAGTAATTAAGTTGGTTTAGCTTAATAGCAATTTTGTTTACGTTCTCTTTAATTTTTTTGAAATCTGTGAAATAGTCAAGCGTAGCATTTGTTTCAGATAATTGAGATAAAAAAATTTCAAATGGCGTTGACATAATTTTGATTCTTAAATTGGTTTGTAATCAATAACTCCTTTAAAGCACCCCTTTTTTCTGGATTTGAATTTATATTACGTCTTGCATTTACTCTCTCAATATTAAAGCCCGAATATAATTCATCAAAAAAATTATCTTTTTCATTCTTGCTTTTTACATCCGAATTGCTCAAAATCCATGTGTATCCTAAAGTATCAAGTTTGTGGCAAAAATTTCTAAGGCGAATTTGTTCAGCATCATCAAATCCATCTTTTGTATAAGAATTAAAATTTGAAGTTTCACTCAATGGTTTGTAAGGGGGGTCAAAATAAAAAAGTGTATTATGTTTGTCTGCATAATTCAATGTCTCTTCAAAATCGCCACAAAGAATTTCTACTTTTTGTAAAACACGACTTACTGCTAAAATATTTTCTTTATCGCATATAGTAGGACGCTTGTAATTACCCATAGGTACATTAAATTCATTTTTTCTATTTACTCTGTAAAGCCCATTGAAGCAAGTCCGATTAAGAAAAATGAACAATGCAGCGTGAGTGGTTTTTTCTTCTTTTCTTTGATTATACAATGCTCTTTTCGAGTAGTAATATTCTTTTTTAGCTTCATCATTCTTTTCCAGTTCATGGAACTCGCTTTGAATGGTTTGAAGAATTGAAATTAGTTCTTTGGGGTTTGATGCTATCGTTTTGTATGTATGTATTAGGTCTTCGTTGACGTCATTTATTACGGCTTTTTTAACTTTTGAAAAGTTGTTTAAAATCCAAAACAATACTGCACCACTCCCAACAAATGGTTCAATATATGTAAACTTTTCCTTATAAACAAATTTTGGCAAAACCATTGCAATATGCTCAACGATCTGTGTCTTGCCACCTGCCCATTTTAGAAAGGGTTTTGCTTTTCTGTTCATCATTAGTTTATTTTTAAAGTCAATAAGTTAAGCACGTTTGTATTTTTCTACATCTCGGTCAATTAATTAGTAGTTTATTTATTCTGCTCTTTCCATCTTTTAATGCTACACTTAAAAAGTGCATAAATTTAGTAAAGGCAACATGATGAAAAATTTCACTTGCAGCGAAATATTTGTCAATCTTTTTGTTTTCTATTTCCTGTCCATTTATTTTTCTGCTTACAAATATAAGCAAGAAAATTATGAAGTATATAACCTGTTTGCTTTCATATAAACCTAATTACTTATCGGTGCATTTTCCTTTTAGTGCTATAAACGCACCAACTTTTTAGAAAAAACATTCAAAAAAATTACCCTATTATTTAATTTACAACCATTTAGCACTGGTATAATATTAAATCAACCGCCAACCTTCCTTTGTATAAAAAATTTTAAATCTTATCCACAATTTTAAATTGAATAACTTAACTATCTCAAAAACAATAAATTAAACTTCTTGTGGATTAAATAATTTAAATTGTTTATTATTTCAAATTACTCTATGTATAATTTTGTACTCCCGTTTTAATAAATATTAATTTAATCTTAATAAAAACAAAATTATGGCTAACGAAAAAATACTACAAGAAAACAAAGACCGATTTGTACTCTTTCCAATTCAATACCATGATATATGGGAAATGTATAAAAAAGCAGAATCATCTTTCTGGACTGCTGAAGAAATTGATTTAGCTCAAGATTTGCAGGACTGGAATAATAAATTAAATGATGATGAAAAACACTTCATAAAACATGTGCTCGCCTTTTTTGCCGCCAGTGACGGAATAGTCAATGAAAATCTGGCCGTTAATTTTTTAAGAGAAGTTCAGTTTCCTGAAGCCCGTTGCTTTTATGGTTTTCAGGTGATGATAGAAAATATACATTCTGAAACCTATTCTCTGTTAATTGATACTTATATTAAAGACAATAATGAAAAACACAAGTTATTTCATGCTGTTGATACCGTACCTTGTGTAGGCAAAAAAGCAGAATGGGCTTTAAGATGGATT
>JAOAEL010000018.1 GCA_026416845.1 Patescibacteria group bacterium | reverse complement strand
CATCTGTCTAACACCTTATTGGTTTCAGTCAATTTTTTTGGTGTGTTCTTTTGCATATCAGCCTTGCGCGGAACGCAAATGTGCCATGGCAAGGCGAGAGAGTGGGCATCACTAAGCAGAATCCCCGCCAAGACGTCTAGAATCCCCTAGCAGGGTTTCTATGGGAAAGGGGCACTCGGGGTAGCGCCCATGGATAGCGCCCCTTGTAGGGGAATTTTTCATTTAGTGAATATTTTTGATTGGAATAGTAGAAAATAATAAAGGGGCCAATTGGCCCCTTTATCACAATCATTTTTGTTTGTTTTTTTTAGCTTCCCACCTTTTTATCTAACCCACTAAACGCATTCATAATTGGGCGCGCATAAGTTTCGTTCCTAAAGAAAGCATCCCAGTTTGGTGTGTCTACATTAATATCAAGGTCAAGTGCAGTCAAGCATGTACGCACCGCCATAATTACCATTTCTGGTTGAATTTCATTCTTTGGATTTAGCAAATACCCCATAAAATTGTCACAATAAGTGTCATAAAGTTTCTTGCTAATTTCCTTCTTTGTCTTATAAGCCTCATAATAGTCAGCAAGAGTGTAACAAAGAGCAGTAATAGTGGCGTAACAAACGTCAATGTTTTTCGGCCTCATTTCTTTAATTTTGCCAGTGATAATTTCATTAATATTCACTACTGATTCAGCAACTCTACGATAGCTTAAGAATTTATAAGCAACCCCTTCTCCTACAGCACCAGCAACAAGTGGCAAAATATCAATATTGCGATCACCAACTTTGTAGAGAATTCTTGAAACGAATTCCCAGCTACGAGGAGTTGGAAAGCCCCTAACTTCGGGAGAATAATCAGGAACGTACAAATCTCCCTTTTGATAATTAAGATAACCTACAACGTGCTGATGTAGCTTGTTTTTTACAGCATAATTATAAAAGTCATCAAAATTAACCTTCAAGTTAAGATGCACAAATCGGTTAGCAAGAGGATTGGGCATTTTAAATGTAATACCCTTGTCGCTGACAGTATTACCTGCAGCAACAATGAAATCTGTATCATTCAGCGAATGAGGACCAATCTTACGATCCAAAATAATTTGATAAGCAACAGCTTGAATTGTGGGTGGTGCGGAGTTGAACTCGTCAAAGAAATACAAAGTTGGTCCATCATTTTTGAAAAATGATGGCGGAAGCCACTTTGAGGTAGCGTTCGTAATGTCAGGAATCATAATACCCATAATAGTAGAGGGTTCCATCATTGACAACCTAATGTCAACAAAATTCATATTTTTCTTTTTTGCAAGAGCAGAAACAATGCTGCTCTTACCAATACCAGGACCACCCCAAATAAACGGGGAAATATTCCTAATTTCAAACAAAACATCAAGCATATTAGCCAAGCTAGCAGGAGTAACCTCAACGATCTCTTTCTTGCTCATTCCCTTCTACCCTTCCTGTTGCTCTATCCAACCATTAGCACATTTTTCCGGCGGTGCAAACCTTGCCAGGAAGAATTTTTTCATTTTTAGTACCTAACAGTGATACCAAAAGGAGCTTTAATCTTTTTATCATTGTTGTTAATAACGAAAATTGTATCATTGCAGTATGATGGATCTCCCCAACTACCACAAGGATATCCGTCAGTAAAGATTACCAATGTTTTTGGTTCAATATTTTTTGCTTTAAGATAATCAAATACACAAACAAAGTCAGTACCTCCGCCGCCTTTCACTTTGTATTCAGTTAATTCATGCATATTTTCAATAGTAAAATTCTTGACATTGTAAACTTTAGTGTCAAAAGATCCAACAGAAAGATTAAATGAATCAAATGTTTCCATAATATTCTTCACTTCCGACAAAAAGTCAACAAGTTGATTTTCACTAATTGATCCTGACGCGTCAATGAATATATGTGCACTGACTTCCTCTCCGTTGGAAAATGAAGGCAAAATAATGTTGTAAATCCAAGACAAGTTGCTTGGTTTTCTAAAATTGTAATCTGTTTTAATATTTGACATGACAAAATTCAGTAAAACTTCTTTCCAATCAATTTTTGGCTCAGTGAATTTTTCAATCAACCTTTCAATACCAGCTGGAATATTACCAGCTTTCTTTGAAGATGAATATATACCGAAAATAATTGACTTAATATCATTCCTGATATTGTCAATTTCCTCTTTTGTTAAGGAACCACCAAGCACAGAAATATCAATGTTGGTCTTTTGACCATCATTGTCGTCACTATTGCAAGGCGAATCACCTTCACCATCCAAATGAGTATCCAAAGGAACAAGTATTTGAAAACTGTTGTTCTTTTTCTCTTTCAAAAGAATTTCATACAATTCCTCACTGGAATATTCGTCAGTATATTTTTCATTGTAAAGAATATTTTCGGGAATTGTGCCAATTTCATTTTTAACCAAAGTATAGTTGACAATATAATCAATAGCCATATTCCAAATTGATGGAATTCTACTTCCTCTTCTAAAAACATGATCATAAACAATATGTAAAATTTCATGTGCAATGACAAAAACAATTTGCCCTTTTGTTAGATCCTTAAAAAATTCAGGATTATAATAAATTTTTTTCCCATCAGTGGCAGCGGTCGGAAAAATATCGGTACTAACAATTTCCATACGTGAACTAATTGCACCAATATAAGGGTGCTTTAGCAAAAGATAAATCTTAGCATCAGTTACTGCTCTTGCCACCTCATCTTCAACAATTTGTCTTTTAGCGGCAACTTTAGTAGTCATAATTTTCTCCCTCATTCCTGTCCAAAACTATAGCACGAAAGTTCCTTTTGTCAAGCAAGGAAATTTTAAATTCCCATTAAGGAAATGCTCCATTTGTAAAAAAATGTTAATTGTAAAAATATTATAAATCATATTTAATAATCATGTACATTTTTTCTTTGTTACTCAAATTCAGCTTAATAGTACTATAATCAATGTTGAATCTCTCCAAGTCTTTGTATGAATACTTCTCAACAGAAAAATTGTTTACATAATTTCTTATCCTTTTTTTCTGTCCATTTCCAAAATTAAAATTCCAACTAATTTTTTCAAATGCAGGAATGCGTTTTTCATTAGGATAATTATTCTTTATTTGATAGGTGTAAAAATGCAAATCATATTTAATAACAAAATCCCCAACCAAGAAAAATTCTTTAACAAGAATATTCCTTCCTTTTTTTGCTAGCAAGATATAAGGATAGTCAATATTAATAGTACCATTGTTAAGCACTTTGCTGTATTGCTCATAATTAAAAATTTTAATATTATAATCTTTGCACATTAAAATTTCATTTTTCCTAGAAGCAATAACATCAATATTTCTAGTAATCAATATTGCGTTAAAAACATTTCCAACATTGTTGCAATTTTGCTCATTGTCTTTAATTAACAACAGCAATCCCCGCCCAGCTCTTGGTCTGGGTTTCATATTCCACAAATTTCTCACAGTGGTATCAACCAAAAAGCAACTAACTCTAATATTATTAAATTCAAATTCATTACACTTGTTATAAAAATTAACAAAATATTTTTCTGGTTCTTTACAAATTTCAGAAATAATAGTAATAAAATCAATACTATTGTATTTTTGCTTGGTAATGGTAAGGCTATTAAAATATTCGTAATGTTTCCTCTCAAATTCAATAACATCGTTAATCAAAGTAATAATATTGTCATTTAGTTCCAAATCATTAATGTAATTCTGCCTGTTATTAATCTTCAAAAGCCTACTAACGGGCTTGTTGTCAGCAAACTTAATTACGTCATTAAGGGAATTCAAACACAGAAAGCAATTGTTCATCATTACCAAAACCAACTTCCTTCCTGCTTCTAAGCGCATCATAGCACATAAAAAGATTCTGCCAATCTTTTTTTTATTTTCAATATCAATTTTTTTGTTTTTGTTACAGGAATGATTATTTTTATGTTATTATAAATAATATTTGAATACAACAAATATTGATAAAAATACAAGAAAATTAACATCAGAAAATTTCAGCTTAAAATAAAAACATAATGATATTTCAGAAAGAGAACAACATATGTCACTAATAGAAAAAAATCTCAAACACAAATCAAAAACTTTTATTAGAGAAATTGTTGAAGATCTTTTAAATTTTGAATCTAGTGGTTTCTTACAAAAAGACAGCAATGCTGACAAATTTTTACTTGATATTTTTGGAAAAGAATATGAGAAAAACAGAGTTGCCTATTTAAATATTTTAGCAAAAGAAACTTTTAAATTTATCACAAAACAATATTACAATATTAATTAAACAAATTATGATTCTTCAACAAAAGCTCTTCCCAAATTATTGTCTTTTTGTATCATATTGTTAATTATTTTAACATAAAGAATATAAACCTTTTTAAGATCACTTTCTCTGTACAGATATGAATTAACTAAACTCCAAACTTCATTTAAATTTATATTGTTTATATTTTCTATATTTTTTGAAGCATTTATAAGATCATTTTTTAATAAATTTCTAGCTTGTTGTTCAGTTTGGTTATTTGTTTTTGCCTTACCAAAAGCAACTGAAAATTTGTATTTGTTGTTCTTAAAATTTTCTTCAATAACTTCAAAGTTTAGCATTGTAATAATCCTTGTGTTTTTCCAATTCATTTAATTTTTGCAAAAAATTTTCAATAACGGAAATTAATTGGTCAACATAAAAAGCATAATGTATTACTGTAGTAAATTCAATATCAGTAATTGTATCATAACTGTAATTTGAGCTAACAACAACAATATCTGAAACTGGACTTTTATCAAAAACAATATCCGGATTACTATAGCAACTTAAATGCTTTAAGAAGAATGAAACTCTGGCGTATCTTGTTTTTAACATGTTATTTAAATTTGAAAAAAATTCTTTAATTAAAAATAATGGAAATTCATAAAAATCTTTTTTGACTTTGTTTCCATTTTTGGAAACAGTGATATTGTCAGTAAGACAAAACTTGCCTATATTAATTTTTATACCTAAAAATTTTGTTTCATCATTATATGAAACTATTTGTATGCAAAGATTTTTGGTCATTTATTTTTATATACCCGTAAATTTTAATATATTGGTGCAGCCAGCGGGATTCGAACCCGCGTTGGTGCCTTGAAAGGGCACAGTCCTGGGCCTCTAGACGATGGCTGCTTTCTTTCTCTAACAACGATACTAACTTATACAAGTTGAAAATCAATTTTTTTAATTCATATTTTTTGATATTTTTTTATCAAAAAAACAATTGAAAATATTTTTTATATACCAATAAATTATACCAATAAATTTTAATATTGGTGCAGCCAGCGGGATTCGAACCCGCGTTGGTGCCTTGAAAGGGCACAGTCCTAGGCCTCTAGACGATGGCTGCTTTCTGTTTCGGCCCTAAATTAGGGTGTTTTCTGTACCTCCGTGTTTACATCCTCAACCATATCTGAGCTATTAGGGAGAACATCAACCATCTTAGAAACGGTATCAGTCTCTTTGGTTGCCTCAGTTAGAATCTCAAATCCGTCGCTATTGCTGGGAACAATAACACGAACCTTGTCCCTCTTAAGGCCCCAACCGCTAAACTCGGGTTGCGAAGGATCAAGCTTAACGGTGATGTACCAGAAATCACCACATGCCCGCCGGCCGGCCTTGCCAAGCTTGGGACCAGCAAGAAGATCAAAAACACCGGAAACCTTCTGTCCCCGATAAAGACCATCAACAACGTTCACCTTAACGGCCATCTCTATCTCCCTTCATGCTATCCGGCATCAACGCCTTGCCATCTGTCTAACACCTTATTGGTTTCAGTCAATTTTTTTGGTGTGTTCTTTTGCATATCAGCCTTGCGCGGAACGCA
>JAOAEL010000017.1 GCA_026416845.1 Patescibacteria group bacterium | reverse complement strand
AGGTATGCCTTCAACTTGGGCTTCAAACAGAACAATAAATAAAGGATGATGAATCATAAAATCTGTGCAATTGTGTTAACCTATAACAATTATTATGACACCAAAGAGTGCATTGGATCACTACTGAATAATACTTTGACACCAAGAAGTATAATTATAATTGATAATGGATCACACGATGATTCAATAGAGCGACTAAAATCTGATCTACAAAACAATCCAACTATAATATTTGTTCAAAATCCTGCGAACTTCGGATTTGCGCGAGGAATGAACATTGGAATAAAGCTTGCATTAAGACAGGGTGGTGATTTTATCTGTCTAATTAATAATGATACTGTATTAGAAAAGAATTGCCTGAAGAACTTGTACTTGGCGATAACAAAAGCAGAGAATATCGGGATCGTTGGCCCGAGAATATTTTACTGGTGCGAACCTGAACGCATATGGCATGGGGGCGGCTATTATAGTTTTATATTGAGCAATGTTTACATACCAGAAAAAAATAAGATAATAAAGGAAACTGCGAATTACCAAAAAAAGGTAACTTTTTTAACTGGATGTGTGTGGATGGTTAGAAAAGAAGTTTTTAAAAAAGTTGGATTACTTGACGAAGATTTTTTTTTCTACTCAGAAGACACAGATTTTTGCTTGCGAACAATAAAAAAGGGGTTCAGTCTTTTGTACGTCCCCAATGCACATGTTTGGCACAAGATTCAATCAATTTCAAAAAGCAGAATTACCCCATTTTTCTTATATCACATGGCAAAAAGCAAAATTATTCTCAGCCGAAAGCATTTCTGCTTTCTATATTCACTGTATACGGTCTTACTTGTCATTTTCGTGTATACTCCATTTAGAATAATTCAAATTATGCAAGGGACACGCAATTTTAGACATCTAATTGCTTGGTTCCGTGGGATTTTCGCAGGTATTGTTCAACCCATTTGTAAAAAATATACAAATGATATAGAATAGAAATTAAAAAGAAAAAAATAAAAATTTTTGTCATATCTTGTTTGAAATCTGAATCTATGCACCTTATCATTGACTTTGAATGTAATCTTGACTGTTTGATTAAAGTGGCTATAATATTCGGTATGCAATGCTTACTTAGATCTGTCTTCAGTAATGATAGGAAAGAAATGA
Source organism: Patescibacteria group bacterium (assembly GCA_026416845.1). Lineage (GTDB taxonomy): Bacteria > Patescibacteriota > Microgenomatia > UBA8517 > UBA8517 > JANWVB01. Next base: position 5,453 of record JAOAEL010000017.1, on the reverse strand, counting down.
AAAGGATACACAACATAAAGACAAATAGGAAAGTACGCATACAGGTTCACTGCCTGTTCACCAAAGATTATTATATCCATATTTTTTAGGGAGCAGAATGCAACTTTATTGTCTTGTTTTCTTTGGAATAATATCTATGGTAGCGGGGCGTATCTTACTTAATCGTTGGTATAATCACTTGACGATATATTCTTTTTTATGGACTACATGCCTTTTGCTATATTCACTTCATTTGATTAATTACTACGAAATTTCACAAGAAGCCTGGTTTTATATTGTTGTGAGTTGGGTGATGCTGTTCTTAAGTTCATTTACAGTAATAATTTTTTTCAAAACATTGCATTTTCCTTCTAATATACTACAAACAACAAATGGACATATTGATTACAATTCTTTCAATATTGGACTCTTGAGGAAAATAATTATAGTATTATCACTTTTGTCAGCCATTGGTGTCGTATTCACTTACTTAACAATGATGCGGTTAATAGGCGGAATTGAAAATTTATTCGTTTTAGCAGTTAAATTATATAGTATTCGTCTCACTAAAGATTTTGAAGCACCACCTTATTTAACAAGCCTTCCCATTGCGTCAGCCTGTCTTGCAGGTATTTATATTATTGTACGTCGCAAAATTGATTTTGTAGCAATATTGCCTTTTCTCCTGCTTGCGGCATATACACTGATCGTTATGTCCAGAGGTGAAATTATTATTACAGGTGCCATTTTTTTTACCACAATTTTTCTCACGCCACATAAGAGATTTATAGGTAACAAAATCATGCCTGGCATATTATCAATAGTAATTTTGCTGGCTGCTGTGTTCACCATTATTTCATCGGTTCGGCATACAACCATGTATTTCAAAGGGGAAACACAAGAAATGCAATACATAAGAAATACGATGCCTTTCTCACCAGCAATATATTACTATCTCAGTGCGCCCCCTGTTGGCTTCAGTGAATATCTACGTCATGAAAGAGAAAAGGTTCCTCCCGGCAGTTATACTTTTAGATCTATTTTTAATGTAATGGCAAAATTTGGGCTAACTGAGACTTCTCCACTCCACAGTTCTTTTGTTACCACACCTGAACTAATAAACACCGGAACTTACCTGCGTGAGATATATACTGATTTTGGTCCGTTGGGAATATTGCTTTTTCCGTATGCACTCGGCGCATTACTAAGTATTCTTGCCATCAAAATAAGCCAGCGTCCTGCGACAAAGTACATTGTACTAACAGCGCACCTTTATGCAATAATATGGCTTTCATGGGATGCAAATGCTACGCGTCTTGGACAATGGACAGTTAGTCTTGTAACCACCTTGATTATTGCCTGTTTTCTTGATTCACGCCAAAAAGATTTATGAAAATAGCGCTTTGTTATTACTTGACTTTTGCATTGTTTTGAATAGACTAAAAAATATGAAGAATAACCGATCAACATTGATCTATTGGTTATCATTGATTTTTAAATGGCGAATATTAATTGCAAAAATTGTCATTATATGTATTGCAGTTTCAATTATTATCAGCTTGATTATCCCTCCTCAATATACAGCTGAAACAACAATTATGCCACCAAATCCGCAACAAGAAGCGCTTTTTGGATTAATGGGGATAGGAATATCAAATAGATTAACTGGACTCTCGGGATTGTCAAATATATTACCAGGTGCATCTACAACATCGGATCTTTTCGCAGCAATTCTCAAAAGTGGTAGGATTATGGGAAATGTTATTGAGAAGTACAACTTGCGCAAAGTTTTCAAGGTAAAAACTACGACTGATGCCTACAAAACACTCTCGGAAATTACAACCATTAGAGTTTCTCCAGAAGGAATCGTATCTGTATCGGTTACATGGTATAATCGCCAACTGGCAGCAGATATTGCGAACTCCCTTGTTGAAGAGCTCGACCGTTTTAACACCGAAGCAACAATGACAATGGGGAAAAAATACCGGTTGTTCGTTGAAAAAAGGTTAAAAGAAACCATGGATAGTCTTGCAAAGGCAGAAGAATCTCTTCGCAAATTTCAGGAACAACATCGCACGGTCGCATTAGACATAGAAATAGAAAATGCGATTGCAACTATTGCTAAGCTGAAAAGCGAAATTATTCTGCGCGAAGTTCAGAAAGGTGCCGTCGCTTCGTCAAGTGGTTTCAATAATCCCTTTGTTGCAAACATTGATAAAGAACTGAAGGAACTGAAAAAACAACTCGCAAGAATTGAATTCGGAACACAGGATACTACCAGGAAAGAGTTTGGTGCAGGTTTCTCAGTACCCTTTGCTCGACTACCTGAATTATCATTAGAATATGCTCGACTCTTAAGAGATGTAAAAATTCAAGAGGCGGTCTTTGAACTATTAACTCAACAAAATGAACAGGCAAAGATTATGGAAGCAAAAGACACACCAACCGTGCAAATTCTTGATAGAGCATATCCACCTGAAAAGAAGAGCATACCCAAGAGAGGACGCATCGTAATACTTACAGGTTTTTTCAGTTTGTTTTTAGGTATAGGTTTTGCATTCCTTAAAGAATATTATGAACTTCTTAAGACACAGCCAGCCCAGTTTGCAAAATTAACCAATATATATAATATTTTAAAACAAGATATTCAAAAATTGGCTAAAGTATTCGATTTTCTAAAAAAAACTAAATCAAATTAATTGTCCAACGAGAATTATTGCTACTTTTATATCTTTATTTTCTTCACTATTTTCCTCAGGAAATCTATCTCGTCGTTGGTAAACTCATTGGTCAAACGCAAAAATAATAAGTAAAAAGGCCCAGCTAAGAGGCCAGCAACGATTAAAGTCATAATTGGCGATGTTATTAGCATTTTAAATACCCAAAAGACTATGAAAAGTATTGCCGAGGCGACACTTGTTCTTAATACTGACCCCCAAGGTATGTACCATTTTATATCAGATCGGGTGCCAAAATAAACAAGCAATGCGTAAAGTAAAAAGCATACCAATGTAGAAATGGCTGTTGCAATATAACCAAACTTTGGTGCGAAAAGAAAATTAAGTACAATTTTCGCACTGATACTCAATAACATAAATAAGAGCATAACATTTGTTTTACCCCGAAGTTCAAGTCCTTTGTGTCCGAACATTGCAAAACACCAGGTGAATAAGCCGCCGAGTATGATAGGCAAAATTATATTACCGCTTCTGAATTCGACACCTAAAAAAACATCAGCAAATTCACTTGAATAGGCAATAAAAAATGACAATATTGGCAAAGACAAAATGAGAAAATATCGCGAAAACAATTTTATCATATTCTGAATATATTCTGTAGAATTCACAGTTTTTGTTGATGCTATCTCCATTATTATCGGATGTGCGGCTGTCAACAAAGGCATTGCCACAAGTGATATTGCCGATGAAACAAGATTGTAATTACATGTATATATTCCAACTTCAGCCGTGTCCCGGAGAAATTGAAGCATATATCTATCCAAACTACTCAAAAGTTCTGCACCCAAGAACCACCCAATCATAGGAACGCCATACGCAAAAATTTGTTTAAGAAAAACGAAAAATTTCATTGCTTTTTTATTATGATTATTTTCATACTGCTTTTCTGCAAATCTACCATCGCATTGAACTGCAAATATCATTGGAACTATCAGCAAAAATACTGATAAGAAATATCCTGTTAGCAAATGTATAATGTCCCTGCTTATAAATAAGACAAGTAATAAGGATAATACAAATTTCAAGACACTGTTTAATATTGTGTATATGCTAAATTGAAAAGATTTAAGGTCGGCTTGAAGCAATGATAACAGATTATTAAACCAAACATTGCTTACCACAATCAGGAACGAAATGACATAATATTGTCTATAATCTTTGAGATAAGGATTGAAAGGAAAATAAAGAATTGCCGCAAAAAATATCAGCGCTGCTGTAATTAATAACATTGTGTAAAAAAAATATTTAATAAAAATTTTAGACTCTTTGGCTACAACATACTGAGCTCTATATCGTAGAATGGCTTGGCCGACCCAATGAGAAGAAATGACGGTCAATAAGGTAGTTGTAGTGAAAATTAGCATATACTTTCCATATTCATTTGGAGGGAAAAAACGAGTGAAAACTGCCACACTAATAACACCCAATGCGGCTGGTATAATTCTTGCGGGAATATAATTAAAAGTATCTTTTAACAGTTTATGAATAACCAAAGTAAAATCCAATTTTTGAATAGATACACTATCGGATTTGTTAACCAAATCATTATTTCTACTTTCTTTAATCATAAATTATATTATAGATTCTTTTTCGTAGTAGTCAAGGATACCTATCTTAATTATTAGACTAAATTTTATCATCGCGAAATTTCATAAAAAAAATACTTTTTATTGTTAGTATAATCGGTTTCATTTAATTGTTTTTTGTACCATACGCTAAATTTCATTAAATTTTTACCTTTTTTTAGCGAAAAATATCTCTTCGGGCTAAGTGCTATTGTAAGATTGGGTTCAAATCTAACTGTAAATTTATCTTCAAGAATTAGACTATCATTATTAGATAAAGAAATAAAAACTGTATCAACAAAGGGCTTAATTATTTTATTTTCTTTTAGAAAAAAATACAGTCTTATCGGATCTTTTGTGTTTGGAATAGTAGGACTTATCCATGCACTATCAACTGCTAAATCATATTCTTGGACTACTGATTCGGTAGGCTCACAAATGAATACTGGCGACGTATCAAACAATACACTCAACATTCCATTTTTTGTACATGGTTTCAATTCTCTACCTATAGTTGCATTATATTTAACACCAATAATTTCTGCTGCATTGGTGCGTAAGGGGACCGTAAATGGTAGAGAACCACCACCAATATTCCGTTCTTTCCAGCCGACAAAAAGTCTTCTGCCAATTAGCGCATTTTCAAATTCATATACTCGAATACTATCATATAAGGAATTATTGACCAAACACCGATTCAATCTATACCCCTGAAGTAAATTTGCCAGCTGACGAAAAGCCAAACCTACTGGACGATAACTAAAATCATCACGGATCAAACAAAAACGTTGACCTTCCCATTCAATATCCGGAAAATATAGATGGCTAAATGCCCATCCAAAAGTGTTTTGAAGCGGACCTTTTGGTTTATCATTTGCACAGAATGAAATAAGCGAAGCTATTTGCTCATCTGCCTGAATCCTGAAACAAGTCATAGAGTCGTGGAAACTCGTATCAAAAAAACCTGTAGCATATTCACTGCACCATAAGAATTTGTTACTAAAACCTTTATTCTTCATCCAACACCATATACTATCAAGATTACGTTTCTGCCTGTTATGATAAGAAGGACTTGATGACCAGTTGGCGTAACTATGAAATGATGCCCCTGCACAGAAATTTGCTACGCCGTTTGCCTGTAAGCCGGTTAACCAATCATCAATAGTAACAT
>JAOAEL010000016.1:7077-7317 GCA_026416845.1 Patescibacteria group bacterium | reverse complement strand
TTGTTTAGTTGTTCTGCTGTCATTAAAGGCGAAAATTATTTTACAAAAGTGCCGTCTTCTTTATAAACGACTTCTTTGATTTTCATTCCTGTCTTGATGTCGGCTTCGTAAAGTGTGCCTTGCTTTGCACTTTCAATTTTGTCGCCTCCAACAATTTTGCAATCGGGGTTTGCTTTCTTAATTGCGGCAACTACTTTTTCGGGAAGTTGCGAAACTGGAATTTCAATTTCTGTTTCCAGC
>JAOAEL010000016.1:0-7067 GCA_026416845.1 Patescibacteria group bacterium | reverse complement strand
ACATAATGCTTTGTCGTCTGAAAATTGTTCGTTAACTGAAAACCCAAGTTTAGTCCAAAAGTCCCTTGTCCTATTAAGGTCTTTTATTGGAAGGTTTACGAAGATTGATTTTACTTTCATTTTATGTAGTTGTATGTCGTTTTAAAATTGGTGCTAACGTTTTGCCGCTTGCCGCAGTGGGGGATTTCGGAGCACTTCACTGTCAACCAAGCACAAATGTTGATAGAAGCAATGCACTTGATTTAACCACGTCAGCCCCCATTGCGGCAAACGGCTGTTATCGGTTGTTTTTTATTTCGTCAATTTCGTTTTTAATTCTTTCCCTAATGTCAATTTTTGCATCAGTAAAAGTAAATATCGTAGTTCCGAACTCTCTTGCATATTGATTTTTTACGCTATCAAAAACTTTTGAAGTCTCAAAGAAAGGTGAGGTTTCTTGCAATTCGTCAGATGCGTTATCTTTCTCTTTAACCCTTATTACATTTTTGTATTTAACCGATAAGTCAAACCAATTAATATAGTCAGCATTAAAAGTAACTGCTTTTATGTTTTGTTTAGTATAAAAGTTAATAGCCCCTGCCTGCCCATAATTGTCGCAAAGAACAAGTGTGCTGTGCTTGTCAGAAAAACTCAAAAAAGCACTATCTACTTTTTGAGATAACTCTTTCCAACCAAGCATATCGGCAAAATCTTGTGGAAGGTTGTGGTCTTTGCCATCTTCCCAACGAAGTAACCCAAATTTTTGATAGGTTTGTTGATGGTTGATGATATATTCAGGACTTTTATTCGGGAAAAGTATGTTGTAGAATGGAATAAAAATTAGAATAGGAATTGCAATTAAAACAGGTTGTAAATATCTTTTTGTGCCTTCTTTCAATTCCTCTGCAAGAAACACTGACCCAAAAGCAATATAAATGGGATAAAGCCCAATTGCGTAATAATCTTTGGCTTTAAAATAGATGAAAACTATTAAGGTGAAAATTATTGCCCACAGGAAAATCTTATACTTTTTAAAAGGGCTATAAAATAGCAGTGAATAGATTGCCGCCACGATTACAAATAATGCCCCTAAAAAGAAAAATACCTGCGATTTTAAAAAATCTATTCTGCTTACATTGACTAATTGATTTTTAGACAGTGCGTTTAAATGATGAATCACAGGAAAGTTATTAGTGAATTGCCATATAAGATTGGGTAAAACAATTAAAAGCCCCAGTAAAATAGAAAAGTAAAACTCTTTTTTGGTAAAAATTTTGCGTTGTTCAGATAATAAAATTGAGGGTACAAGCCCTATGACAAGAAATATGATATTGTACTTATTCAGGAAGCCAATAGCAAAAGCAACTGCACCAATCAATAGCCAGTTAGAATTTTCTGTTTTGATATATTTGAGCAATATAAAATATACAAGTGTCCAACTTAGTATATCAAATGAATTTGGCTGATATAGCGTGTTTATCCTTAAAAGGGCTGAGAATAACACACAAGTTGCTCCTAAAATTGAAGCAAATAAATTTCCACCTAATTCTTCAATGGCTTTCCATACTAATACAATGGTTAATGCCCCAAATAAAGCAGGAAAAAATTTTACCCAAAAAACAGAATTTCCTAAAAGATAGATTAAGTACGAAACCCAAGATGTAAAGGGCGGTACTGATTGAAACCCCCAAGCCAAGTGATGTGCTTGGTCAAGATGCAAATATTCATCACGGTGCAATTCATATTCAGAACTAATCAATACGTATTGAAGTATAAACTTTACAGTAATAAAAAGTAATAGAACTATTCTCCTTATAACATTGCTATTTTTCATTTTGCAAGAAAATCTTACTTATGCTTACTAAGTGATAAAATTGATAAAGTAACAAAAATATATGCTAACATTGACGTAACAGCAGGAATATAAAAGAAATAAATAAAACTTGTTACACTAAAGCCCAATAAGCAGACAGAAATTGGGATAAGTATATTTCTAATAAAGCGTGGATATTTTTCAGTCTGTGATGTAAGTAAGCTAATAACTACGGCAAAAGTGAGCAAGGTTAGAATAAGATTAAAGCTCATTCCAGTATAATTTTCATCATAACTTCGCATTTGCCCAAACATATCAAATTTGTTTTCGGACATTTGACGCAATATTTCTTTTGCTTTTGGGTCAGAAACATTGTGCCTTGTAAAATGTCCAATACTATGACCTAACGCAAAAAATAGTAGGCAACCAACAGATAATCGTAAAAAAAATTTTGGAGACATATAGTTTTTTTGTTTTTACTTAAAATATTCTTCAAGTAAGTTTATAAATGGCTCAGATGGGTTGTTACTATTGTGATTATTAAAAAGTGCCACTATGGCTTTTTGAGATGTTTTTTCAAAAGCTATAAAAGCAGTAAAGCCACCTGTTCCGCCATCTTTTACTGTAATCCTTTTATTTGATTTAGTAAAGTAAAACTCCCATCCAAGCCCAAAATAATCTTTACCGTTAATTTGTATTTGAGGAATTTGATTTTCAAGGAAGGATTCACCTAACATATTAGTATTGCTTGCATTTATCTGTGCCTGGGCATACTTAATCATATCTGCAAGGCAACTTTTAATACCACCCGCACCTGCTGTTCCAGAAATATGCCAATATAAAGCATTGTTAGTTGAATTATGCGGATATGCTCTGTTATTTATAGTTTCTATATCATTTAAAGTGCTATTATTCATGTTAAGCGGTGCGAAAATAATACTTCTAAAAATAGACTCTAATGTATTGTGATTCTGCCTTTCTAATATTAACCCGGCAAGGGAATAGGCAAGATTGCTATAAAAATCAAAGGCTTCTTGTTCAGTCGTGGGAAAGGTGCCTGGTATTCTTAGCAAAGAATGGTTTTTGATGTAATTATAAACTTTAATGCTGTCGTAATTCAAGTATGGGTCTAATGAGTTGGGTAAATCATTAGGGATTCGTGGCATTCCACTTGTGTGATTTAGTAAATGTTTGAATGAAACATCTACGCCATTTTTGGTAAGATTTGATGATAGATATGATGGAAGATAAGACTTTACTGCTGAATTAATAGTTATGTTATTTTGGTTCAGCCAGTATATCAAAGCTGCAGATGTGAAGGTTTTAGTGATAGAACCAATTTCATACAGAGTTTGATTGTTTGGCAAAGTTTTGTTTCCTAATTTTGTTTCTCCATAGTTGTATTGATTTACTTGTGTGCCGTTAATGAGAGCAATAGAAAATCCTGCTGTTGTAGCTTTTGAAGCATAATTTTTAAAGATATTGTCTACTAATTTGTCCAAATCAGTAATTCTGGGGTTGTCGGTCATAACTTCTTTTGTAGGTTCCAAGAGGTTGTCTTTTTTACAGCCCGCCAAGATGAAGAATAGGCAAATACCCCAGTAAATCGGCAGTTTTAACATTTTGCAAGTCTGTTTAAGTTTTTATATTCACTTGCAAAATTACAATGTGTATTTTTCATCTCATTTGACTTTAGTCAATTGGTTTAAAATTTTTTCTGATTCGGCTCAATCTTTCTTTGGTAATACCCAGATAAGAAGCAATATACATTAGTGGAATTTGAGCTACTTCTTTTGGCTGTCTTTTGTGCAACTCTCGGTAAAGTTCTTCTGCACTCTTTGTTCTCAAATCTATGTTTCTTTGAATCAGGACTTCAATGTAATGACTTAATAGTTTTTGAATGAGTATATTCAGTTCAGGTGTTTTATCTTGCAAAGCATCAATATCTCTGCGATGTACTTTGATTACTTTGCTATCAGTTAATGCTTCAATACAATCAGAACTTTCAAGTTTATTTACATAAGCGAAGGGGCAAGTATCCAAATCACCCTGAAAACTGAAACCAATCGTTACTTCTTCGTCATCTATATACCTAAAAGCCCGAAAGCAGCCCTCTTCAACAAAGAACACAAAGTCTACTTTTTCGTCTACGGTCAAAATACATTTTCCCCTTTCAACATAGGCTGTTTTCCCAAGTTGTTTTAGAACTTGTATCAGTTCATTAAGGGTATCTGATTTTCGTTGAATTTATTATTTGGATTGATTGTCATTGATTTGATGCTAAGATAAAATTACCGCCAACGGTTGGCCGCTTGCCGCAGTGGGGGATTTCGGAGTACTGCACCGTCAACCAAGCACAAATGTTGATAGAAGCACTGCACTTGATTTAACCACGTCAGCCCCCATTGCGGCAAACGGCTGTTACCTGCCGTATTTCTTTCTTGTTGTCTCGATCAATTACTTTAAGTGTTGTTTAAAAAATGTTTCTAATTTATCAAATGGTATTTTGTCAAGTTTGTCATAAAGGTCAACATGAACACAATTCGGTATAATCATTATCTCTTTAGGATCTGCTGCTGCTTTGTAAATGTCTTCACTAAAATAACGTGAGTGTGCATTTTCTCCTGCAATAATTAAAACTGGACGAGGTGATATTTCTTTGATATAGGTTAAAATAGGCATATTCATTAGTGAAAAAGCACTTGTGATTGTCCATGCACCGTTTGAGTTTATGGACCGTTCGTGATAACCCCGCTTAGTCTTGTAATAATCAAAATAGTCTTTTACAAATTCGGGTTCATCGCCTTTCAAAGTGTCGGGATTTGGGCAATTTCCATATGAAGTCTTTCCAGTTTCAGCGTCTTTCCAGCGCTGCTCACTAATTTGTTCTAGCATTTTTGTGCGTTGGTCCAGTGTTACTTTGTCATAATAACCTTTTGATGCCACTCGTGGTATATCATACATACTTATAGTAGCAACAGCTTTTATTCGTTTGTCCACTGCTGCAGCGTTTAATGCAAAACCTCCAAAACCGCAGATGCCAATAATACCTATTTTGTTTCTATCTATATATGGTAGTGTTCCAACATAATCAACTCCTGCACTAAAATCTTCGGTGTTGATGTCGGACGAAGCAATATTTCGAGGTTCACCTCTGCTCTCACCTGTGTAAGACGGGTCAAAAGCCAATGCAACAAAACCACGTTCCGCCATTTGATTGGCATATAAACCTGATGATTGTTCTTTTACTGCACCGAAAGGTCCGCTAATGACAATTGCTGGCAAAGATACGTTGCTTTTGTTTTTAGGAACATATAAATCCCCTGACAAAGTAATTCCATATCTATTTTTAAATTTTACTTTTTCTCTGGTTACTTTATCACTTAACTGAAAAGTGTAATGTTCTGCTTTTTCCGATTTATTCATATGGCCTGAGTTTTGATTTTTTGATTTTTGGTTTTGATTGCAGGCTTGTCCCAAAAACATTATTGAACCGATAGCCCAAATCGATAATGCTCTCATATTTTTACCTTTTTTTTAGTTTGCTACAATTTGACGATACAAAATTAGATTGCTGGACAACTTTGCAGTTAAGAGCTTTCAAACTAATGCTAACAAAAATCAAACAATTGCTTTTCGGTATTCGCTTGGAGTTGCCCCAGTGATTTTTTTGAACAGTGAATTAAAGTGTGATGGATATTTAAAACCAAGACTGTACGCTATTTCAGAGACATTCCAATTGGTATATTTTAGCAATAACATTGCTTCTTTAACAATACGTTCAGTGATATGTGCAGTTGTCGGCTTACCAGTTATTGACTTTACAGAACGGTTTAAATGGTTAACGTGAACAGACAGAACGCTTGCAAAATCTAAAGGTGTTTTCAGTTGCAAAGGTTTGTTAGGAGTTTCAATTGGAAACTGTCGCTCTAATAAGTCAAAAAATACTGATGTTATTCGAGTTGCTGCATTGCTAGCAGTTGCAGTGGAAAAATGTTTTGCAGGCTCAATTCTCAATGCTTCGTGAATAAGTATTTGAATGTAATTTCTTAATAACTCATCCTTAAATTCATACTCGGAATCTTGTTCCATAATCATCTTTTGAAAGATGGTTTCTATGAAATGTTTTTGCTCTTTAGTTAAAGCAAAAATTGGGGTTCCACCAATTTTAAATAATGGTGAGCTTAATAAGCTCATAGTCCGTTCATTGAAAGTAAGATAATCTTTAGAAAATAAACAGGCGTAACCGTAAAAATCAGGTGAAATATTTTCCCAAGCATAGGGAATATGTGGGTTCCCAAAAAATAAAATCGTTCCATTCACTTCATAGCTTTTGTCGGCATAATGAACAATAAAATGTCCGGTGTCTATACAAATTTTATAAAACTCTCTTCGGCTATAAGAACGCATTAAATAATTTGAACTCTCAATTTGAAAAGCATAGAACCCTTTCAACCTTAGTTGGGAATTAAAGTCAGAAATTCGGTTAATATCTATTTCTTCCATTATCGTCTCAGCAAATTTATATTTTTAGCCTTGCGGTGTTATTAATATGGCAGGTAACGTGCCGCGTATTGGCGATGGGCGGGATTTTTAGCACTGAACTTTAAGCGAAGAACGAAAGTTGAATTTTGCACTTCCGTTGATACGAAGCCGTTCAGCCCGCCTATTGCCAATACGATGTTAGCGGTTCGTTGTTATTTTTCAGTCGTTATCGCTTTCTCTATTTCAGTCATTTTTTTGTTCCAATACAATTTCATTTCTTCTCGTTGGTTGTTGTCCAAAAGCTTTTCCTGATGAAAGCTAATCGTTGCTTTTTTGTGGTTGCCAATAACCCGAACCTGAACTGTGGATGTGTTCTCCCAATCTTTCTTTTTCCAATTCATTCTGATATGGGAATAAGGTTTGAATACTCGGACAAGTCCTTCTATTCCGTCTTTGGTTTTAAAGGCTGTTTTGATTTCCAATTCTTCTTTAAGTTCACCAAGCCAAATTTTTAGTCCTTTACTTGAAAACATAAAGTCCCATAAGTATTCTTGTGAGTAAGGGAAAGTTTTCCTTAGTCCAAACTGCCAACCAACGTCTTTGGTTAGTCCAACTGGTTTTTCTTGTGTTTTCATATTTCTGGAATAAATGCAGTTGCGTCTATTTCAACTAAAAAGTCAGGGTTCGCCAAGCCCGCAACAACAAGAACGGAAATAACAGGTGGATTTGTGAGGTTGTCAAAAAACTTTTGCGAAGCCTGAAACCCACGATATAAATCTTGTCCTTGAAC
>JAOAEL010000015.1 GCA_026416845.1 Patescibacteria group bacterium | reverse complement strand
TCGCTTCCTTTACCAGTATTATAGATAGGATGAACAACATCACCTATACAATAGTCCATATAAGAATGAAGATACTTTAATTCAGTATCTATGCACCTTCTTTCAACTATCAAAGAAGCAATTTCCGAATCGCTCTTTACAAGATTACTCTTATTCGTTTTAAAAATTCCAGTATCTTCATTGATAGATAAACTAACACCATCACCAGTAAGAGCATCGACAATAGTATCTCTTTTATTATCAAACTTCTTTCCTGAAATTTCTAAAAACCTATTGTCGAGCTCTTCTATCTTTTTTGTGCAAATTTCTATTGATTTGTTTATATGATCTATATCTAACCTAATTCCCCTGTATTCAATATCAACAAGAACATTTAATAAGTCAGACTCACTATTTGCAACGTAAATTACTTTATTCGGAAAAGATGAAGACTCATCTCTTTCGTTTATTAATGATAAAAGAAATTCACCCAATTCCAACGTTAATTTAGCGTCTTTTTCAGCATATTCAGCTATTATATTTAATGGAACTTTGTCAAATAGGTACTTTTTTTCCTCTTTTTTCGATGATTTTTTTGTTGTTTTGGTAAACAACTTGTTTTTAACCATGAAACTTTTTATATCGTCTTTTTCTTTTGCAAGAAATTTTTTACTAAGATAATCAAGACTGTAATTTTGATATGTATTATTGTATAATACAGCAAGTATTAACGTGTCATATATTCTTGCGTCTTGAGGCAAGATTATATTTTCTTTTCTTAGCTGTAAAAGATCGAATTTAGCATTATGAGCAAAACAATACGGCTTATTCCTAAAAATATTAGGAATGTATTGCTTATATTCTTCCGGCAATATTTTGCTATCGCATGGAAGGTTGCCAAAGCAATCTTTGTTTGGATTAAAATTAAAATAGTAGCTACTATTGCTAGTAGCTACCGACAACGAGAACATTGTATCGCAGAATTCAAGCCCTGAAGTCTCAGAGTCAAACGAAATTGGGAAGGGATAAGACTCCAGTTCTTCAATTACTTTGAAAAAATGTTCTCTTTGAACTATCATAACTTATTCAAAAATATCTATTTTGAAATCACTTGATTTTAATTTATTGACGATTGCTGTTATTAGCGCACGCCAAGTAATCTTGTATCTATTTTTCAAAGATTCAAGATATTCTAAGTCCTCTGTTTTTAGATTTCTTAAATAAACAGAAACTTCTTTTACTTCTTTATTTTCCATAAAACAACTCCTAAAAAAAAACTATTTCGTTGGTATTGGCGGTGGCGAGTCTTCGGATATTAAATCATCAAATGCCGTGCTTGATAGTACGTTATACCAATTAAAACATGTTGTTTGCTCTTCATTGGTAGTTGTACTTTCGACCTTAACATCAACCACAGCATAACTGCCGTCATCGCCCTTTTCTGTTTTTGATAAAAGTTTAAATTTTACAGCTGAAGGGTAATAAACAGCGTTTTTGCAAGACATTTTATTTACTACATACATTTGGGTTGCCATTTTTTGCCCAGATTTGTATGATGTTGATTTTAATGTGAATGAAACGGGCAAGGTGTCATGTCCCTCTAGCATTCCAAAAAATACGAAGGCATATTCTCTTTTAATATCTTTCCCGTTAACTGTTTCATTCCAAGGTAGTTTTTCGTCTTCAACTGTTTTTACTTGGAAAATAGACTCAAGTTTAAACCTATCCTTGCTTCCAGTTGTTTTTGAGCTTACAAAACAAACTTTCTTATAAAGAATAGGTGTGAATATAGGGTTTTTGATTGGTTCAGAATGAGACGTCAACCAAAAGTCGCCTATTTTTGCTTTCCCTTCAACAACAACGTCTGACATTGCTTGTAAAAGCCACAGTTTCGGTATAGAAAGATCTGTTGGCAGAAAATTGCTCTTTATATCGTCTTGAGCAAAGCAAGGAACATCGCAATTTTCTTGTTTAACAATTTCTTTTTTCATTTTTTTACTCCTTTATTCTTTTTCAGCGTCTATGTCGCTGAATGTTAAAACTATTTGATCTACAGACTGCTCATATTCCCTTATTTTTTTAGATAAGGAAAAATTTAATTTTGCAAGATACTCGACTAGTATCTTGGCAGTCTCCAATGGCATTTCTATTTTTATTCTATCCATGTTCAATCTCCTTTCTTGATATTCTTAAATATTTTTCTTCGTTTGGAACACCAAGGCCTGGTATTGCAGACGGAGGGTTTTCTGAACTCATTTCATTATTGTAGAAACTGTTCAAAGTGTTATGGTTAATTGTTGTCATGCCTAGCAAGACATCATCACCGTATTTCCCTCGAACGTAACCAAAAAACTGGAACTTGTCTTCTAGTGACTTTGGAACAGTAACACGTAGCCTTGTGTGAAGACCAATGTCAGCAATTTCGGAACTAAATTTCTTTAGTCCGGCAGACTCTAAAAGTTCTATTAGAGAATCGTAGTGGGCGTCTACGATTTCTTTTTTCTTGTTAGAAATTTCTTTTGCTAATTCATACTCTTTTTCTGAATGCAAAAGTGCCTTTACTTTTTCTTTGATTTCTTCAATCGTCACACTCATTTTTTTACTCCTTGTTTAAATTTCTGTTAATATTAACTCAAAGAATTCTATCTTTGAATTTTGCGGAAGGACTGTTGTTCCTTCCGGTAATCTTTCTCCTCTGTATTGAGCAACGATTATCTTTTCATTTGAAAGATTAACAGTTGCTCTATTAAATGGAACACCTAGAATATTAGCAAGATCCTGATGTCCGATGTACGACTCCAATAACCCAGCATCTCGCAACTTTAAAAAGTATTCCCTGCTAACAGCAGAACACAATATTGAAGTCTTTTCAGACTTCAACATGTTTAACGAAAAACTATTCAATAATTTAATCTTCATTCTCTTTCTCCTTGTTTAAAAAATTTTACTACAGCATCAACAATCTCTGATGCAGTTGCTTCTTTTAATAGTAGCTTTTTTGTTATCAATTCGTCAATACTGTTTACGGCAATTATAGAAATTTTTGTTATTTTTTCGTGAATTTCGCTACCTAGGCGATAATTTCTATCGTGGCTTTGCAGGTAATTGCCTAGGTTGAAGCCTCGTGACCATGTAATATCGTAGCTTGCAGATGTTAGGTTGATGCCGGTTCCTCCAGATGCCTGATTAGCGATTATGATATTAACATCGCTTGAGTTGTTGAATACGTCTATAGAATCTTGCTTATCCTTTGCAGAGCAATCTCCTGTTAGCTTGACATATTTATATCCTTTATTGTTCAAGAATTCTTCAAGAATTTTGTAATCGTATTTAAATTGTGCCCAAATTATTATTTTATTCGGCAAAACAGTGTCTAAAGTAGTCTCTAAAGCATTTAATCTAGTTGAACAATCCAACCGCCTCACAGTACCATCATCAAGCGTTATGTGCCCTGAAACAATTTGCTGGAGCCTAAGAATCTTTGTAAGTGCAACTTTTGCTACCGCCACGTCTGAAGTCTTTCCATCATTACTATCAATGAAGGCAATAAGATTATCCTTCATCTGCTTGTAAATTTGCAGTTGCTCTTTAGTCATCTGTACTTCTAAATTTTGATATACAATTTCTGGCAAATCTAAGCATTGACTTTTTAAAACACGCATGCCTTTTTGATATATCTTTTCTGAAAGTTCCGGAAATTTTTCTTTAATCGGAACCCAATTTGGAAAATAGTTCGATCGTCCACTCCATTTTGAATTCGCATCATAGAAGTACTGCGATCTAAATGCAAAAAAATTCTCTCCAAACGTCTTCCCCAGATCTAAAATTTTAAATTGCTGAAAAACATCAAGCGGAGAATTTAAAATCGGCGTACCGGTTAGTATATAACGATACTTGGTTCTTTTAGCAACGAAAAACAGATTCTTGCTTCTTGATGAATTGTACGTTTTTACTAAGTGACTTTCATCAATTACTAGTATATCTGGAGACCAGTTATATGCTGCTTTCCAAAAGTCTCCTCTGGAAAAAGAATCTATATTTACTATCACTATATTTTTATTAGTTTTATACAAAGTGCTACTTTTTTGCATATTACCACCCTCTAGCACAACTGTATCTTCTGCAAAACTTGTAAACTTTGCTATCTCATTCTTCCAGTTGTAAACTACTGCAAGAGGACAAACTATGAGGGTTTTATAACCTGCATTTTCCGCGTATTTTGTCTTAAGTATTTCAAGCATAGTCAGCGTCTTGCCTGTACCCATGTCGAAGAACAATGCAAATTCATTTTTGTCACGAGCGACCTCAACCGCTTTTTTCTGATGCTCATAAAGTTGATAATCTTTCATCGCCATAATTTCTCCTTGTTGTTTGTTGTTAAAAATCAGTTATTTCATCGTCATCAACGACCTTAAAACCAGATATATATTCTGCCTTCAAACCATGTATATCTTTTATAAATATTTTTGCAGGAAAATTGTTCTTTATTCTTTTTATAAATGCCGGACATGACATAGACTTCATGCCATATTCTTTGCAAATATTTTGATATCTCTTATAAAACGCAGTTAACTTTATCTTCGGACAAGAATCATCTTTCTTGCAAAAATACGAAATAAAATAATGAAACGAGTCACTAAGATCAACAAAATCATTTATCTCGTGTCTTGATTCTTCGGGTATATCAAAGCTAAGCGTCTTCTTTAAAACATCAATCCTTTCCAGCAAAAGATTAAAGATCTGCGGCAATTCTGCTCGTATACGATCTCTAATGCCCTTATCAGCAACTTTTGACCCATAGCTGGCATTATGGTTAGGGTCATCGCTAAAAACATTTTTAAACGGCAAAATAATTAGCCTGCGTCTCATACCATACGAGTCGTCAGGTATGTACGGCATGGAATTCGCCGAAAAAATAAATTTCGTCTTAAGCCTGTATTTGAACGGTTGGGCGTAAAGTTTTTTTATGAGAACTTCACCACCCGATACTATATTTTTTAACAATGCAGGGTTCAACTCCGTGGTTTTATCGATTTCATCGCAAATATTTATCTTTTTATCAATTAACTCATAAAGGTTTTCTGCTTTTTGCATTGCGTCTAGGGACAGAGATGAGAAGTTTGTTTCGCCTACTAGCCATTTTAGCACATCTAGCAAAACACTTTTCCCGTTCGAACCTGAACCTAAAAATATCACGAATTTTTCCACAAGGCGCGGATCTATATCAGATATGCAGTAGGCAAAGTAGTCGATTGCAAGATTTATTAGTTTTTGGTCGTTTTGAAAAATTGAGTTTAAAAATTCCATAAAATTTGGGCAATGGGTTGAGCGGGAGTCATCTGCTTTGAAAGAAAGTATTGAAGTGATGCCCATTTCTGGCGAGGCGTCAAGCCAAGAGTTTGACTGTATATCCCAAACTTTTTCCCCGAAAGAAAATAAATTTTTCGGTTCGAAAAAGTCTCTTGTGACTAAGTTTCTAGCTTTTAGAAGCTTGATGCTTTCGTGGACTACAGCGCTTGTTGGAATGGGGTTAAATAGCTCATAAAACCAGCTTTCAAGTCTCAGATCTGGAAATCGTGTATATACAAAATTATTCCACACATATATATCACCAGTCAGTTCATCGGTCTTATAGCAAAAGTTTTTTTCGAAGAAGCGCACCGCGCCTTCAATGTCGGGTATCTTTTTTATATTTCCATTTTTCTGTTTTTTGATGAAATAGAATCCGGAATCTTTTGTCGGAAAGAACGAATTGGATTTTATTTGCAGAGGGTTTTTGATTTTTCCTCTATGTTTGCAGGAGTTGCAATAGTTTATGTCTGTATACTGTGATACTGCGTCACATGACCACGGTCCGGTTAAGTTTCGTATATAAGCAAGTTTCATATCCGTCTTTGCAGGAGTGTAATCAGGGTGCTTCGAAGAAAGCTCGTGGCATAATTCTTCTGAAATGAAAAAGCACACTGATAGCATAGCTCTCCAGTCGGGTTCACTAGACAAGTGTGCCGCATCTCGGTACTCTGCAAGAAAGCGACAACCTTCTTGTTTATCAAATATAGTCATTATGTCTATGGTGTCTGATTTGAACTTGATTAATGATACATCTGTACATTGCGATTCTTGATGCGAGTCTTGATTAATGCGTGTTTTTTCGAAAAGCTTTTCAGATATCGTACTTAGACATAGCAGATCTTCTTGACTGTTGTTGAAGTTCTCGAAATTTTTTACTATAAAGGAGTTGACTTCAAAAGGAAGTCCATCTTTTTCCTTTATGTTTTTTGTTTCTGGGAGTCTTGCAAGGTGATTCTTTGCAAAAACCGCACTATCGACTTTGCCGGTAAGTCCTGCTTTTGAAAGGGAGTCTGCTATCTTTTCGCATATTTTTTTATAGATGTGTCTATTTTCTGTGAAAAATATCGGGTCTGATATTTTTTTGTGTGGGATTAGGAAGTGGAGACCGTTTCCGCTAACTGATATGGCGGTATACGGCCTGTTCCTTTGCAGAATTGGTATGAAAAATGCGTCTATATATTTTTGTAGTTGTGAGGCATCGGCAAGGGTATCTGCGCCGATATCGTCTATATCGAACAAAACTACATCTTGGTGGGCAAAATCTCGACCGCCTGAAGTCGTGCAATTGCAAAGGGTGTAGTGTAAGTTATATCGTTCGTTAGCAGGTATTGCGGTTATTATGTCTTGCAGGTTTGCAAAGAGCGTATAGATGCTGGGGACTGTGATTCCGGAGTATATGAAGCTTTTTGCTAGAGGCGTGGTTCTTTCGTAAAATAAATTTATCACTTTTTATCTCCTTTTGTTGGTTGGAGGAATATTGTATTTTGCAAAGTAATGCCGTGTCAATGCGTCAATGTTTTGACACTTGCTTGGAAAGTAGGGCGTGCGCGCGCATGTCGCCTGTAATAGTGTTTTTATTTTTGGAAATGAAATAAAAAATAGTTTTGCCATTTTTTGTAGGATGAGGTAGGAATAGGCGCCGCTGTGAGCGGCGCCAACATTCTGTTTTTGTTCATTTTTCATCGTCGTCGTCCAAAAATTGCAGGGCGACATCGATGTAGTCGTCGGAATTGTCAATAAGATCTTGCCAGATTATGCGATCTGGCCTTAGATCGTCCGGCAAGGTCTTGTATTTTTTGTTTAGCATAACGCAAATCTCTTCGAAAGCGGCGACCATGTCGCCACAAACTTTTTCTTGAATTTTTTCAAAAAAAGAATCCCAATCGATTCTTTTTGCGAGCGGTTTAATTTTTTCATTTTCTTTTAGTTTTTCCACCAGTTCGGCAACTGCGCGGCGGGTGGTCTCTCCAATTGCTTCGTCTTTTTCAAATTTAAAACCCATATTTTTTCTCCTTTGTTGGCGCGCAAAGTAATTTTCGCGCGTATGGTTGTTGTATAATAGCGCTTTTGTTTTTGTTCATTTTGTAGTTCATTTTTCGACTTCTACACAGTTTTCAAAGAATGCAAATGATACTAGTTTCTCGGGGATTTGGTATTTTTTAATTATTTCCCCAATATAGCAGTTGCGATCTTCTTTTTTAATTTTCAGTGGTTTTTCAAAAAATTTGATGCGTTCAAAAGCAAAATGCTCATGGAAGCGAATTTCATCAAAGATTCTTTGCTTGATATAGTCAATAAATTTTGTTAAATCGCAGAGCCGCTTTGGCACCTCGTCATTATAGTAATTTTCGATCAAATCTTTTACTAGAAAAAGTGGCCCGCAATCTTTTAAGGCCTTCTTTTTAAGACGCAAATACAACCTATCTAGTTTTTTCATCCTTATTTTTGAATTTGTAGCATAGCTGTTTAGGTCTAGAAAAATTGAAATTTTTTCATTAGACAAATTGGATAAATAAGAATCAATTACTGTTTGTGAGTGAGTCTCGTTCATATTTTTTCTCCTTTGTTAGTGCGCAAAGTAATTTTCGCGCGCGTATGTCGCTTGTAATAGCGATTTTGTTTTTTTTTGTATGATTGGATAGTAGTGGGCGCCGCTCACAGCGGCGCCAACATTCTGTTTTTGTTCATTTGGTAGTTCATTTTTCGGCTTCTAATTCTAAACAACCGGCAAAGAACGAAAATGATATTACTTCTTTGGGGATTTGGTATTTTTTAATTAGATCTCCAATGAAGCAATTACGATCTTCTTTTTTTATTTTTATGTGATTTCTAAAAAAACCGTGCTGTTCGGCGTTTGAAAAGGCAAGATGCTCGTGAAAGCCGATTTCAGCAAAGATTCTTTGTTTGACGTCATCAATAAATTCTGTGAGTTCGCACAGTAGCTTCGGTTCATCGTTGTCAAAGTAAATTTTTAGAAGCTCGTCGATGCGAAAAAGCGGATCGCAGTCTTTTAAGGTCTTCTTTTTAAGACGCAAATACGACCGATCAAATTTTTTTATCCTTTTTGCAATTATAGATTCGCTGTTTATGTCGAGAAAAGTTGAAACTTTTTCATCAAATAAATTAGCTAAGTAACAATCTATTACTTTTTCCGCGTTCATTTTATCCATTTTTTTTTCTCCTTTGTTAGCGCGCGCAAATGCAAAGGAGTGCATGCGCGCGCATGGTTGTTGTATTATAAATGCGTTTTTAAAAGTAAAACGCGATAAATATAAATAGAATGGACCACGATTATTAGTCGTGGTCCTGTTCCGGTTCAGGTACATCGGCAGAAATGTCATCAACTACGCCGATGTAGTAAGTTATCTTTGCTCCCTCGGGGAGTTGGGTGGTTCCCTCCGGGAGGCGTGGACCGGTATACTGTGCCACTAGGAAACCCTGCCCGCTTCTAAGGGTCAAAGTTTCCCTGTTAAACTTAACTCCCAAAATTTTACATAGATCTTCGTGACCTATATAGCTTTTGAGGATTCGCCTCGCTTCTTGCAAAGCTGATTCGTCCGCTTTTTTAAGTTGAACGTTGAACATGCGGCCATCGCAAGGCAACATATTCAAGCTGAAGCTGTTAACTAGCGGCACAGACCACGGAGCCAAGCCGCTTTTTTCTAGTGCGTCTATTTCCTTGACGCACCATTCATAAGACTCATCATAGTCCATTATGTCTTCAGGTATGGACCTGATGAGTCGATCAAAAAGCTGGTCCGACTCATCGGCACAGCATAGCCCGGTTGCCCTTCCATGGGCGATAATTTTTTCACGGTACTCCGCCCACAGGTCGGAATCTCCCCA
>JAOAEL010000014.1 GCA_026416845.1 Patescibacteria group bacterium | reverse complement strand
CCAACGACTGAGACTATAACACCAACAGTTGGGACTTCAACACCAACTAGAACTGCAACATTAACTTCAACACCAACTGAGACTGCAACACCAACTGATGTTCCAGATATTCCCACATCAACTGTTTTCCCTGAATCAACTCCTGAAATTGTGCCTGGTGCTGAACAAATTGAACAAGTAGATATTCGAGGTTTGGCAGAACAGATAGTAAATCAAATTCCTGAAGGTGCTTTTAACGATTTAAGTGAGCAAATTGCTCAAGGTTCAGATTTTGCAGAAAAAGTTAAGGATAATTTGTCTGAATTGGTTGGTGATTTGTTAGGGCCATATAACGCTGCTGGTGGAGCTTTTTTTGCCGTGGCTGCAATTATTGTTTCTTCCGCTGTAAAAAATAGAATTTATTATCAAGCTTTATCTAGTGAAAAATCTGGACAAGTTAGGCAGTCGTTAAAAAATCTCACAACAAAAGTGGTAGATTTTATTAGCAAAACGAGAAATAGTAGAAAAATGTAAATTTTCCTCAGTTTATGTCTTCTTCTGAGTTTGAATTTTTGCCTAATTATTTGAAAAGTTGTACTTTACAAGAAAAAGATTTGAACACTTTTTCTTTGGATGATTTTGTGACGTATTCTGCTTCTAAGGCAAGATTGGTTCATGGAACTTCTAATTATCCTGAATCTTATTCCTTTTCTATTGGTAAAGATTTGCTTCAAGTAGATTCGTGTAATTCAACCGGTGATGAAAATTGTGGGAATT
Organism: Patescibacteria group bacterium; assembly: GCA_026416845.1. Lineage (GTDB taxonomy): Bacteria > Patescibacteriota > Microgenomatia > UBA8517 > UBA8517 > JANWVB01. The sequence continues at coordinate 8,580 of JAOAEL010000014.1, read as the reverse complement.
GCTTGAAGTTTATTCAAAGATTGGAACAGATGGCTGATTCAGGAAATTTGGACTCTTTGTATAATTATAGGTTTCAAGTTCAAGATCAAGTGGATTCTTTGAAAGAAGAATTGTCTTCAATTAGGAGAGAAATTCGTCAAGCTAAAAATAAAAAATTAGAAATTGATGAAAAAAAATTAAAAGAATTTGAGATAAAGTTAAGGAGAATGGCGGTTTTGAAGGCTGTTGATTCAAAATTAAGGTATTTAATTCGCACTGCAGAAATCCAAATAGAAAATCAGGTTCAAAGGCAGCAAGATTCTATAAAAACAAGAGCAAGTGAAGATTTATTTGGTGGTAATAATAAAATTAATAAAAGGCGAAGTAGTCAGGAGTTAAAAAGGAAAGCGGATGATTTAATGGGCCAGGCCGCTAGTTTATTGGATGCAAAGAAAAATTATTTGGAAGATTTGTTGGATAGAAGAAGAAGAGAAGGAGACAGAGAAAATAAAAGCGACGAAATTAGCATTAAGCAATTGTACGAAGCTGTTGCGGCGCTTAAGTGGTATCAAGAAGCTGTTTGTTCTTTACTGAAACCAGAAGAATTATCAGAAAAACCAGAAAAAAAAGGCAAACTGGGTAATAATTTTTATCCTGCGTATCTTGCTCAAATTTTAAGTTTGGTTTTAGCATTGCAGATTGGCATGGCTAATTTAAGATCAGGCATTTTTAGTGGTAATTTTGCTTATCGTGATTTTGGTAGTCGTAATAATGTTGTTAGAGAAAGTGGGAAATTTTTTATGGATAATTCTGGTATTTTTTCAGTTTCAAATTTGGGGAAAAGTGTTTCAAACTCTCAACATGATCAAGGGACTCCAAGAAATCTAGATAGTCAGAATGAAGGTTTTATAAATCCAGATTTGAATGTTGATACACAAAGTACAAATTTGATTTTCAATGAATCTGAGAATTTTCATGCTGCTGATTTAAACGAATCTGAGAATTCTCATGTTGTTGCTCGTACAGATTCTAATGTAAATCTCAATAAATCTTCTTTGTTTGAATTTATTCCAACAGAAGCAAATTTAATTTTAGAAAGTTTTTCTGGCAAGCGGACTAATATTGAGATTCGGAAAACAGAATTTCCAGAAATTAATGATGATCGTGGAAGAGAATTAACAAAGTGGTTTGCCAATTTTAAAGAGAATCCAAATGCAGTTATTTTGACACGTATGATTGTGGTTAAAGATAATAAATTTTTTGAAATTCCTGTTTTTATTGGACATGCTGGGAAAGGTTATCCTTTTGATTTTTTTAGAAACGAATTTTCTCAAGGGGATGGAAGACGTTTGAAATTTTTTTACAATAACAAAACTTTATTACTGGAACCTGTTAACAATAGACAATTTTTGGCTGCTTCTTATATGGAATTTCAACAAAGAATTGTCAGCTCTGCTACGCTTTTAGATTATTTGAATAGTTTGGATATTGGTTTAACGAAGGAGGAAATTAACAGTTTTGTTAGTGATCAAATGGCTATTACACCGCCAGAAAATTTGGCGAGATTTCTGAAACTTAATATGTCTGATGAAAAAAAATTTTTTATATTTATTACTTGCACAACAGATGCTACTTATGATCAAAATTTGACAGAATGGGATGGTGTGGCTTTTTATGTGATGAGTGTGGTGAATGAATAATTTGACTCATTTTAGTTTTAAAGTGGTAGGCAGAAAGAGTGCTTTTTTATAAAAAAATACCAACTAAAGTTTTTTAATCAAGTACAGGTTTTGATAAAAATTTTTTAAAAAAAAAGCATTATAAAAGATTATGCTTTTTGCTTCCATATTTTACTCTTTTTATCATATCATTCAGATTTTTCGATGAGTTTTTATTTATTAGCTGTTTCTTGATTCTGCATAACACTTGGAGTATTAGCCCCCGCGTTTTTGTCAAGCAAAAACCTGCTTTCTTTGCCCGATTCAGGAAAAAAATTTTTATCTGAAGGATTTTTCGGTCCTTCAAATCCTTGAAACAAATTTTACTCGCTTGGAGAGGACAGAAGATTTGGTTTGTTTTGAGTGTGTGGGGTGTTTGTGGCAGATGGAGATTTTTTGTCTGATATGTGTTGCGATGCGGCATTTGAATCCCGGCTTTGTTCTTCATTGAATTTTTTAGCGTATCTTTCGCGAGAAATTCTGATTATTTTTTCTTTGTTGTTTTCATTTTTGTTTGCGGGAAGAGGAATCGTGTTTGCCATAAATGGCCTTGAAGCGTATCCGTCTATCATTAGCTTAATTGCTATAGTGTGATTGGGTAGATTTACTAGATCATTTTGAGAAAAAACTTCGGCGAATTCTTTGTTTACTATCGCTGCGTTTTCAGCTCCTATGTTGAAGCAAATTAAAGTTCCGGTATTTCCCAAAATAGCCTTTTGAATTTCAGGCGGAATTTGAGCCATAAATTGATTTGCCAGAATAAGTCCCAGCCCAAATTTTCTAGCTTCGGATAGTATTTTGATAAATGAACCTGTGGCAAAATTTTGAAACTCGTCCACATATAGGGAAAATGGAGTTCTTTGCTCTTTTGGTTTGTCTATTCTTCTCATTGCCGATTGCTGAAACTTGGTGATAAGCATCGCTCCAAGCAAAGCGGCATTGTCTTCTCCCAGTTTTCCCTGAGATAAATTGGCAATTAATATTTTTCTCTCATCCATTATTTTGTCTAACGAAATTGTGCTTTTGGGAGATGAAACTATCCTTCTTATGAGTGGGGAAGTGACAAATTGTCCCACTTTGTTTTGAATTGGCGCTATTGCTTCTTTTTGCAATTTTTCAGGCATGGCGTCGAATTCCTGCTTCCAGAATTGAACTATTGTTCGATCTTGAATTTTCTCTGTTACTTTGTCTCTGTATTCCTTGTCTGCCAAAAGCCTTAGCACATCGTGCAATGTGGAATTTGGTATTTCAGTCAGAGTCATGAACGCGTTTCTCAAGATGTATTCCATTCGTGCGCTCCATACATTTGCCCAGATTTTGGTAAAAATTGCCATTAATCCCGAGACTATGAGTTCCGCTTCCTCTTTGGTGGTGACTTCAAGAGGATTTATGGCTATTGGGTATTCACGGTCGGTAGGATTGAAGTAAATAACTTCGTTGATGCGGTGTTTGGGAACAAATTCAAGCAGATGCTCGCATGAATCGCGCCATGTGGGTCTATGAAAGCTACTCCGCGATCTTTTCTGAAATCATCAATTGCCATATTTTCAAGCATTGTTGATTTGCCCGTGCCTGTTTTCCCCAATGCCCAGATATGGCGCAAACGATCGCGTTCTTTGATTCCGAAAATTGCTTCTGTGTTTCTGAAGTGAATTTTGGCAAAAAAGTTCACAGTCTTTTTTTCTTCTTCTGTCATCGCATAAGCTACAGGCAAATTCTCCGGAGGATCTGAAAGAACATTTTTCCCCCATTCGATTCCCGGAACTTTTACCTTTTCGCTTGGCAAGTGCCAGATTGAGGCTATTTCTTTGATGTTTAGAATCATCCCTCCTGTAACTCTTCGTCCTAAAAAGCTTTTTAAAGTTCTTTTCCTAGTAAAGAAATTAGGATAGCTTCCTCGCAAAGCATTGCCGCCGGCTCTTGTGTATACACCCATTGCGGATATTAGACTGGTGAGTGTTTCTTTTTTCTGTGCCGCAAATCTTATGGCGACGCCAAATCCAGGTTCTTTTGTTTTTTCCAATATAACAGAGGCGTCCGGGCGTGGACTGTATGTCCCGTCTTGTCTTTTTTCTCCTTGCTCAGCGTATTTTTCAAATTGTTGTTGCCATGAATCATTTATGCTCTCCAAGGCAATTTGGATGGCGACTTTTTCCTGTCCACTTGCTTTAGACAAAACAGATAGCATGTTTGTCATAGGGTCTGTCTCTTTGAAGCTATCATAAGTTGATATTGGGTAAAAATTTCCTTTCGTTAATTGTATAGAAACCATGTTTATATTGGGAAAATTTTCTAAAGGATCTTGTTTTAATTTTTCAATTACACATAAAGGATAACTTGCTTTAATTTGTGTTTCTATAAAAGGAGCTATAGTTTCATCACATATGGAGAAGAATCTTATTTGACCATCACTTAATATTATTTCTAAAGATAAAGCGGGTGGTTTTTTGCCAAATAGTTTTAATATAGGAGAAACGTAGTTTATATCTTTTAGAGCAGATAAAAATGTTTTACTTGCCTCTTCAGAAACTTCTACGTTTCTTGGCAGTTTTAAACAAAGGTAAGCAAGTGTTTGCATAAAGTTTTGTTTTAATTTTAGTGATTATTTGCAATTATTACAACGAATATTTATATAGATAGATCCGATTTATTTTTTATGTTAAGCAATTTACAAGGTATTTGCTGTTAGATTAATTTGTCTATGGAAAAAAAATAGATATTTGTGTATAATTCCTACATAATTTTTAAAATAGTTATGAATAATAGTTATGAATAGCGAAAGAGAAAAACGTATTGGCGAAGGTGAACTAGATAGTTTGTACTCAGATCCAGATCCAGACCTAGACTCAGATTCAGACCCAGATTCTAAAAGAAGTGGAAATGGCGAAACCAACGATGAAAATAAGGAAAAAGAACAGATCATTAAAGATATTAGTAGGTCTTTTGGAGATTATTTTAACTTGATTAATAGTCCTGATGTTTGTTCTGATGGTAATATTGAAGGAGCAAAATCAGAATTGTCTGAGTTATTGGGAAGCTTTTTGCCACCCAATGTTGTATTAGGTATTAATCAGATTTGTCAAGAATCGGGAAATGTAAAAGTTGTTATAGATTCACTAAGTTTAAGTAAAGAACAAACACTACCTTATGATTATGAAATCGCAGTGTTGTTTGCGGGCTTTCCCGGAGATAATAGTACACATCAAATTTACTTGATTCCGCCTTATTCTTTAGTTAAGCAGGTAGCAAGTCAAGTAAAAAGGCAAGTTTTAGAAATTGCAAAAACAATTAGAGGTGTTAGTATTGATGAGCAATCTCCAGATAGTGAAGACCCAGAATATGATAATTTTCTTTCAACTTTTGGTTTTGATAAAAAATCTTTTGATGAATTTCGAAAATATCTCAAAGATATTGGTGATTTAACAGATGGAAAGATTTGTTTTATTTGTCCCAAAAATGATTTAAGTAGTAGAGATAGGTCAAATTTAAAATTTTTTACATTTGCCCTTAGAAATTTTAGTAAATATGGTGGAGGTCCGGTTTCTCCTGCTGTTATAGTTTTTGAACCATTTTATGATGGCAATTTTGGTCCAAATCCAAAACAAGATTATAAGGTTACTTTTTATCCTTGTTGTTTTGAATCTTTAAAAGACGAGGAGGAATCTGTTTCGTATAAGTGTAGGTTGCAAGTTTTTAAATTTGACAATGAAAAATATGATAATTTATTTGCAGTTTTGCTTGCTGGACAAAGAATTGTGCCTTTTATGGATAAAAATAACAAAGAAAGATATTTTATTTCTGAGAGTATGGAGGTTTTAGTTGCTGCTTTGTTTTGTGCAGAAACAAGTCGTTGTTTTGATTTTGCCAAGCTTTTGCCTCCTGGTTACTCAATTGTTGTTAGCAAAGGACATGAATTTATACATGCAAGTCCCGAAAAACCATTTATACAAGTTCCGCGTGAATTTTTGCGCAATCCAGATGAAGTTTTGAGTGATTTAAATTCTCTTGTTTTCCATATAATTTTAGCGCAAGAAAATGAAAAATTACTTAGAGATGAAGGGCTTGATTCTTATTTACGGCGTCCTGTTTATAAAAGAAATGGTATTTGCAAGCAAGCTAACAAAAAGGCTACTTTGTTGCTTAATGAAGCCTTGAAGTTTTTGAATTCTCCTTCTTTGTAGTGGCGCTAGTGGCGATATCTTTTTTAAAAAGTTTTTGTGTTCGTGTTAGTTGCATTATTTGCTTGTCAACATTTGAATTTTATCGGGCGAGAAAAAATCCATAATGTAATCTAGATGACTTTTCAGTTTAAAAGATAATGGAATTAGTTTCTAATTTTTAGATTTTTTTGGTTATTTGCACAATTTTTTACATCATAAGCAAATTCAAAGTTTAAAAATGCCCTTCCGTTGCTAACATATTTGTTATTTTGCAATTGGTGCGTTTTTTTATTTTAACTTTCAATTTATTTGATAGATTTTTATTGTTATAATTAATGTTGTAGTTTTTAGATTTCGGGCACGTGGCTTAGTGGTTAGAGCGCCAAACTGATAATTTGGAGGTCCCAAGTTCGATTCTTGGCGTGCCCACATTATTGCTTTGTTTTCTGTTGGATTCATTTGCATTTGAAAAAACAAAGACTGCAAGGCTTTAAGAAGAAACTAATTTAAATGCCTTTTTGTGTTGAACTTGGAAAAAAGCGATTGCGGTTGTAGTTAGCCTTTTTTACTAGCAATGCTTTTTGAAACATTCCCGCGTTTTGAAACATGGATTGACTTTTCTTGTCTTGGTACCTTTTTAAAGATAATGTGTCGTGATAAGGAATTGCAGACGCAAGAGTTTTGTTGGTATGTCCTACAACTCTTGTGATATTAGTATCTTGGTAACTTGCCGCGGATTCGCACATTCTAGGATCAACAAAGTAAGCATATTGATAGGTTAAAGCTCCAATTCCAGTTGCCAAACTGGGAATATTCTCTAGCGATAATGTTGTTTTTTTCTTAACATTTTTGCTTGTTCAATAAATGTCTTTTGCTTGCGAATTCCTTTTTTTCTCTATTAATTCAATAAAAGCATTGTTTCCCAACACATTTTCACAAAACAAATCAAATGCCTCTAGAGATGTTTCTGATCTTTCAAATATTGCACTATATACTTTGTAATGAAGGCCGTGTTTAGCTTCGTGAAAGTATGTATCTGGACGGTTGCTTATAAATGTCATTATTATTGTAGGTTTGTCATTGTTCCGGTAACCGGGAGATAGAAACATTGGAGAAATTTCTCCTGTCCTGGCGAATTCTATTTCTTCCAGAAATCTTTCTATTTCCTGGTTTGTTAAACCAAAAAAAGCAGTCATTTCTTTTGCGATTAATTTTTCTTTTAGATTTGTGATTTTTTCTTCGGGTGAGAGTTGGATATATTCCATTGTTTTTATTTTATATGTTTTATGTTTATTGTGTAAATAAAATGCGTGTAGCAATTAAAGCTCTTTTTTTTATGCTAGTTTTGTGAAAATATGTGTGTGATGAGGAGGAACGCATTTATTTGGAGATTTATTGTGTATTTTGAAAAATTTTTCTATGCTTTAATCTAGAATCTAGTTTCAAGTCCAAAGTGAAAAAGATGAAAACAAGGAGCTTGCCGGAATTAAACTCAAAAACAAAAAGCATTTTAGAAAGATCCGAAAAGGTTATCTCTGAAGCCTTTTTTGTTATTGGGTATTCAGATGATCATTCAAGATTGGGCTGGCCTTCAAAAATAGAAATATTTAACTTGCTAAATACTATTGAAAGACATAAAGATGCGATAGGCAATATAAGCAACCCCAAAACTTATGATGAAATTGTTCTGAAGCAACTTTATGTGGTTTTGAATTCACTGTTTATCTCTTTGCGTTTGCGTTTCAATCTCTTAAGTGTTGTGCAGCCAACCTTTCTTTCGCTGTCGCTTTTGGTGGAAAAATTTGATAATCTTGGTTTTGAGAAAGATGCCTTAATTTGGATAAAAGAAATGTATACAAAACTATCTGATTTTCATAAACAAAGTTATAAATCTTGTTCTCAATTTACAAAGGAGGGTGTTAGATCTAATTTATTGGATCATGCTTGGGCACAAAAAGAACTTGACAAGTGTCTTGCTAACTTTTATGACATTCTCGAGTACTCCTCGTATGTTCCACGACATATTCTTTCGTTGGTTAAAAAGTATCCAGTTGTAGTTGATTTTTCTGGTCGTTCCAGTTTTAATGGCAGAATTGTTTCATTTAACTCCGAGCAAAGTTTTTGTATTCATGAGGGTCGAGCAAATATCAGGAAAAATCGTCTTCTCTTTCTTTTTGCACATGAGATACTGGGGCATGTTCGACACGAGATTTATGTGATGAAAATTAAAAATAAATTGCCTTTTTTTGCTGGTGGTGAAAAAGCTTTCCTGTGGTCAAAGGCCACAATCGAGAATGTTGCTTGTTTTATGGAGTTGGAATTTTGGGAATTACTAAAAGAATTGGTTTCAGAAAAAAAGTTACCATCATATTTTGCCGAGATTACCACAGACTCTTTGTTTTCAGTTTTTGTTGATAACGACGCGCTATTTTGGCTAGTTTTTGATGTCTTATCTTTATATGTCAATTCTAACTATTGGCATGAACATCCCAAAGCTACAGTCGAGGAAGCTTTAGACGAGAACTTTATGGGCTTGTGGCTTTCGGAATTTCACAGGGAAGAGAGTATCCTTTATGTAAAACAAACAGTTAATCCGCAAAATTTTTCTGAAATTAATTCTGAATTTTTCTCAAGCCTATTGGATTGTCTACGATATAGTTGTTTTGTAGTACAAAAAATTTTCAGAAAGTATCCAGATGTTGATAAAAATAGACTCTACTCAA
>JAOAEL010000013.1 GCA_026416845.1 Patescibacteria group bacterium | reverse complement strand
AAATACCATAGTCCACATTAAGGCAGTAGCATATATCTTAATTCGAAGTGGTACACTGCGATTTTTCTGAAAATTGTGAATATAAGGGCCTAAATGCTTATGTTGCATAAGCCAATCGTGCAGACGTTTTGAGCCTTTCATGTAAAGGGCAGCAGTAAGTAGTAAAAAAGGTGTTGCGGGCAGCCCGGGAACTATAATGCCTATTACAGCTATTCCCAATGAGAGAGTCCCCAATGTTATGTATAATAGCTTCAACAGATTCATCCATTATAGAATTTAGTTTAAAATAAACAGCAACAATGTAGCTTTGTTTAGTTGCATCGATAAACTATTTTACAAAAAAATACTTTTTGATTGAGTTGAACAAATGCCTTTATAAGTTATATAAATAACATGTTTAATAAGAAGATTTTTTTTACTTTTGAATAGACAAAGAGGTACAGAAGAATGATAGGTTCACTTTTTAAGATGAATCATGAAAAGAATAGTTAAAATAGCAAAAGATTTAGATGTCGGCGTTAAAACTATACTGAATTATTGCCGCATACTTGGTCAAAATAATAAATCTTCAAACAGTAAAGTTGATATAAATTTAGAAAATCAGATTATTGCACTTCATAAAAAAGGCATCAATTTGATAGAAATTGAAGAACAGTTTGATTCAAATGTTATAGCTATTCAGAAAACACCTGTTGAGTTTTTCCAAAATAATCCTTTCCAAAGCGAACAGCTGGACATTATTAGTAAAGATAATGTCTTTAAGAACCGGCAAGAGAGAATTATAAAATTTGAGGAAACAGAATATAAGACAATATTTAGTGATTTTGAAGCATATTCAATTTGCCATGGACTTGAGGACAGAACTGCGAGGAATATTGCTCGTAAATTTTTTCAAAATAATGAAACTTCAGAAGCTGAAAAAATTCTGGCCCATGAAATTGCGATGAAGGCTTGTAAAAAATATGGTGATAAATTACTTTCGTTTATAGTCTCATTTCCACCCCTTCCTTTTAAAGCTGTGAATGCAAAAAAGATTTTTAGCGAATTTGATAAGCTAAGAAAAACTTATGACTTCCCCATACTTAGAATAACTTTTAATAATGACAAAAATGAGACAGAGAAGTTGCATATATCTTTTTACGTTGAAAAACGTGACAACAAAATAATAAGGTATGACAATGTTTTGATGATAAAAAATAAAACAACAGGTCAAAAACTCATGCGTTTGAGTAGAGAAGGAATTATCTTACCAGAGAAAAATTCAAAGCATATTGTACCCGTACTGCAGGTTTTTATCCGATTCTCTGAAAACACAAAACAAGCAATTTTAAATTATGGACTTGAAACAGGTGAATGCTCAATCTGTGGTAGAGAGCTTACAGATCCTGAGTCAATTCGAATAGGAATAGGGCCTGTTTGCCGAAAATCTATTAGCGAATAGTTTTAAGCAACAGAATTTATATATTAGAAATTAAGAAGTACTCAAAATTATAATAGAACCTAATTATTTGAACAAAGTTATTCTATTCAAATAATTGTTAATCAATTTAAAAGAGTAATAGATTTATTAAAAATAAAATTCAAGACTGCTGAGTAAAAAAGAAAAAAATGTATGGAAATATTGAACGAAAACTATATCTCCAAATTAATTAACAGAAGCAATCTAACCCTCAGACAGTTGTACGATGTTTCCAATTTAAATTTTACAGAATTTGATCTTGTTAATTCATTTCTAATTGAAGTAACTTTAAATTTTAATAGAAGAAATATTCTTATTAATTCGCCAACAAAAGAAGTAATAAAAGATTTTTTTTTCCCAACAATTCTTATTACCTGTTTACATTGCCTAAAGAAGAACTATCATAATGAAAACGAGTTAACAGTAGGTGACATTTTGGTCTCAAAAATAGACGGTAGTGTTTCAATTGTGAAAGAAGTAAATGAAGCTTCAATTCGTATTTTGCCATTAGGTACAACAAAACGAATTGACCTTAAAAATCTATCAGACTATATTTTAATTTCTTCAAAATACGCAGAACGATTAGAAGAAATAAAATATTGCAGGAAAAGAATCGACAATTTTGAAGCAAATAAACTTAAAGAAATTGCAGAATATAGCTTTATCCTTTCTTATTTTATTTCAGAAGACACTCAACTGCCGCTAAAAAACAAAAACAAGGTTGTAATAGTAGCTTCAAAAAATGAAATTATTTCTAAAATACCAAATTTTATTCCTTTTCAGTATGTAAACAAAAATGGTGAAATATATCCAGACACACCATTTGATCCTTTGTTAATAGTGGTAAATGATTTCATTACAGTAAAAAATTTCTTTATAGAAAAAGATATACCTATTGACACTATCGTATTCATTGGCAACACTAAATACCAACAATCAATTTCTATGATATCCAAGGCTTATAGACAGCAAAAATTCAATCATTGTATTTTTATTGGAACACAAGACATTGAATCAGGTGAAAACTTTGAAGTTCTGAAATGGAATTGGACTTTACCTGAAATAAAATTCTTTAAAAAGCAACAATATCTAAATATAACACCAGAAATTATCAAAGATGAAGCGCTAAGTAGAGAAATTTTAAATTTTACAAACTTTATTTATGATACAGAAAGACGATATGAAAACTTGATAAATCTTAAACCTCTTTTAAAGTTTTTACGCAAAATATATTCAATTACTGCAATTGGAAACAGAAACAGAATTCGAGAAAGAGCCAATGAAATTTACGCAAATTTTGAAAAACAAGCAGAAGAAATCTTTCAAGATGAATTTTACAAAATCGACACATACTACCAAGAAGATTTTGAGCTATTGAAATCAATTTTGAAGAACATCATTGATCTGATAAAAAATGCAAATGCAAAAGAGAATTGGTTCAAAAACGCAACAAACATTGATTATATAGTTGTTCCAAAATCTATAAAGAAACACTACGAAAAAGAAATTCAAAACTGTTTTGAAACCAAACAAATGGGTGTAAGATTAAACAGTTTTGAAAATATTGCCGAATTTTTAAAACAATCCGAGGAAAATATAAGCGATAATTACACAGGATTGAAATACACCAAAATAATTACTGTTTCTGAGTTTTTCAAAAAAGAACATGATGGCAAAACTCACCTATTTGTTTCTCTTTACAGCAATGGAATTTTCACTCATATTTTATTAAAAAAGATTCTTTTGAGCAACCACAAAACAAAAATTCTTTGCTATGAAGATGAAGCCAAAGCCATGCAAAAATATTTACACGACTTTCAAAAAGAAGATTTAGAAGAGCTACGCTCAGTTCATAGAGAACTACTTTGTGAAATTACATATCCAGAAACATCTAATATTAATACCGATAATATTGATGAATGGATAAAACATCTCATAGAACTTGATGAGAAAAAAGACAATATAACTTATGAACATTACTATGAAATTATTTTTGAAGATGGTGAAAAAATAAAAGAACGGGAATCGAGAAAGGTTTTTGTAGATGGATTTGATGAACTGTATAAGGAAATAAGTCAGTTAAAAATAGGTGATAATGTGAGAATTTATCGAAATCCTGATAAGGAAACTTTACACGACATAGTAAAATTAACAGATGAAAAAGATTTATTTGACAAAGTTGATTATTTCTCTAGACTTTGGAAAGACACTTTGAGAAATTACTCTAAAAATCGAGAATTACACGATTTGTTTACTGAATTACAAAAAAATGGTTTATCTGTAAGTATCAATACTTTAGAATTATGGTTAAAGGAAGATTGCAGGATAAGGTTTCCTCAAGAACGCAGGGACTTATTGGCTATAATTAAAACTGTTCAAAATTCTGAGTTAAATCAAAATATCAATAACATTTTAGAATTAAAAAAAGAATACAATGGACGACTAAACAAAGCAGGTAGAATCTTTAGTGATGAAATTGATCACTACATTTTAACCAAAGAAAAAGGAAAAATGTTAGAATGGCTTTCGGACGAACACATAGAGCAGATAGTTTCTCAAGGAGCTCCTTTAAAAAAAATCAAAACTATAAAACTAATAGAAGAAGAAAATGAGCATTAAGCACAGAGATAAATTTCAAGAACGTATTTACAAAGGCCTAATCGGACCTGGTTCTGATAGTTTTGGATTGACAGATGAAGAAGAAATAATCTCGGATTATCCTTTACAACGGTATTCTTCGGCAATCATTTTCCCAGCTAAAAAATATCCTTTAACTGAGAGTGAAGAAGATGAGTTAGAAATTAAAATCGAAACGGAAGAACCTAATAATCTGAATCCGGAAGAAGAAATTTCAGAAATTGAAAAAGAAGACAATAATGCCTATTTAGATATTAATTTCGTAGAGATTGAAAACAAAGCAAACCAAAATAATTTTTATCCCAACAACATTGGTTTAACTTTCTGCATTGAGCCGACTATTGATTTTATTGATGTTGAGTTTAGTGGAGGTTTTTACAATATACCAGAAAAGCAATCAGAAATAAAAATAAAAATACCTGAACCAGGATATCAAGCTTTAATTGATGAAAGGTTGGACTTCCCATTCAAAGATATTTTAGTTTATGAAAACGGTTTCTTATCACTTTCAAGGGAACTAAAGGGAGATAGAGGAGGAAAAAATCAGCGCAGTGGCGAATACTTGTTGTTTGACGAATTCAAAAAGACAGACAATTACAAAGATAGCTCAGCAAAATATTACATTGAGTATTTTCAAAAGCTTATCGGTCGTATTTGGAAGCGAAAACCGTTTTCGTATTCAGTAACTATTGAAATTAAAGATACACCAAAACCAATTGAAATTCCGCTTTCCGATAAAACTCACAAAGAAACCAAATTAGGTTATAATGTGAAAACCTATTATGCAAAAGGAAACAAATATGTGAAAATTCAATTGGTGAATACTTCAAAAGAACAGTCGTCAAATCGGTTTACACCAAAAACACCTGAATTAAACTCAAAATGTTTATTTCAAGCAAAAATAAAAGTGAAGTCCGATAAAATCTTACCATACAAATCCTATCAGGAATTAAATCCGTTTGACACTGAAGCAGAAGAACTCAATTTTCTTTATCGAGAAGTGAAAAGTTTCGGTATAGGTCATAATTGTTCCGTTACTTGGAACAGTGAAGCAAGCATACTCCAGACTACATTTTTACCTGAATTTAATGTAAAAAATATTAAAAACGAGTTTAATGAAATTGACTTTGAAAATCCCGAAGATTTTAGATTACTTAATCAATCACTTGACATAAAAAATCTGTCAATTTTTAGTATTTTTGAGAAAACAGAAATAATTAAACGTTTAGAAAACTTTGTAGGACTTTACAAAAAATGGATTGAAGTTCAAAAAGCAAAAAATGAAAGTTTTACACCAAAAGACAAAGAAATTGGAGAACGAATCATTAACCGTCTTAATTATAATTACAACCGATTAAAAGCGAATATTGATTGCCTGAATGATGAAAAAGTATTTCGTGCTTTTCAGTTAGCAAATACGGCAATGCTCATTCAAATCATTATCTCAAACGACAAAGATTTTACAAAACATGAAAAAGAAATCTCACAAGTTAGCCAAAATATTTCATACAATGATTTGAAATTTTTCAGCGAATACGACTATTCACGTTTAGGGTTTCAGCCGAAATACCGACCATTTCAATTAGCGTTTCTTTTGTTGAACATTAAAGGAATTACCAAACCACATTCAGACGATAGAAAAAATGTAGTTGATTTAATTTGGTTTCCAACAGGTGGAGGAAAAACAGAAGCATATTTAGCTGTTACAGCATTTACAATTATTTGGAGACGAATGAGTAACGATGAAACAGCTTCGCGAGGCGTTTCTGTAATTATGCGTTACACTTTGCGTTTACTCACCGCACAACAATTTGAAAGAGCTTCAAAACTCATTGCTTCATTAGAATTTTTAAGAAAGAATTTTACGCATGAATTAAAAAATGAAACTATAAGTATTGGATTATGGGTAGGTAATCAATTGACACCGGGAAAAATTGAAGACGCAAAAAAAATCATTGATGAAATAGAAAAAGAATGTCAAAAAAAGAACGGTAGTCCAGTATTAAAAAACACTTTTCAAATTTCATCCTGTCCTTGGTGTGGAACAAAATTAATTTCCGAAGGCGATTACGGTTTTGACGCAAATACAAAAAGTTTCAAAATAAAATGTCTTAATAAAAATTGTACTTTTTACAGCGAAATACCTGTTCAGGTGGTTGATGAGATGCTTTATCTAAAGCCACCTACTCTTTTATTCGCAACAGTTGATAAATTTGCTCAATTAGCCTGGAAAGGTGAAGCACACAAATTTTTCAATAGTCTGGACAATGAAAATCTTCCTCCAGATTTAATTATTCAAGATGAGTTACATTTATTGAGTGGACCCCTAGGTTCTATTTTTGGACTTTTTGAAAGTGTTGTTGAGAAACTTTGTACAAAAGAAAATCAAAATCTTACTCCGAAAATTATTGCTTCTACAGCAACAACAAGAAACACAACACACCAAATACAGCAGCTTTACGGAGGAAGAATGGTAAATATTTTTCCACCATCGGGTTTAAATTATAGCGATAATTTCTTTGCCAAAGAATCAAAAGAAAAAAGCCGGAGAAAATACATCGGCTTCATGCCGGTAGGCAAAACGGCTATTGATACTCAACTTCAAATAATAGCCCATTTATTGGTTGCAAGAATTGAAAACAAAGAGCCAATAAATGATAATTATTGGACGGTTGTTTCTTACTACAATTCACTGAAAGATGTTGGTAAAATCCGAAATAAAGTTGGAGATGAAATAATTATCAATACTTCTACGTTGCAATCAAGGTTATTCGGAAGAAGAAATGCTTGGACATACAATCATTTTGGCTTAGAAGACAGAACGGAAGAATTAACTGCGAGGGTTGAAAGCAATAAAATAAAGACTGTTTTAAAACAGTTAGAAAACCGATTTGAATTGGTCGAAAAGATCTCAGAAAGAGGAGAAGCAAATAAGACCGTAAAATCGGAAGTTATTGATTTGTTGCTTGCAACTAATATGTTTTCTGTAGGGATTGATATTGGCCGATTAAACCTAATGCTTATAAATGGTATGCCTAAAAATATTGCAGAATACATTCAGGCTTCAAGCCGTGTAGGAAGGATAGAGGAAGGTTTGATTGTTACATTTCTTAATCCAACTCAAGCAAGAGATAAATCATATTTTGAACATTTCATTCCTTTTCATCAGTCGTTTTACAAAAGCATTGAACCTTTGAGCGTAACACCATTTACCGAAAATACTATTGACAAAATGCTTACTACTATAATGGTAACGTATGTGCGACATAAAGTTCAAGGACTGAACCAAAATAACGACGCACAATATTTCAAAAAAGAATGCATAGAAGACCTGAAAAATTATCTAAAAGAACGTTTTCCAAACAATACAACTGAGTTTGAATTTTTTAAAGCTCGAATAGATTTTCTTGCCAATGATTGGACAGAACGAATTAAAAATATTGGTTTGAAAAAATATAGCGATTTATTGAAACGTCCTGAACAAGTTGGTGATTCCGATGTTGGTGATTGGATTATAATGCAGTCAATGAGAGAAGTTGATGACAGTACATTCATTCAAATCAAAGAATCATTTGCGTCTAACCCAAGATAAAAACACTATGCCTAAATATATTCAATCTCAAACAAGAAAAATGCTAACTGCCTACGGTGGGGTGGGATCAATTTTAGAAACTTCAAAAGGTGCTTTAATTGTGGAGGAATTTGATAAATGGAAATTCTTTACAGATTCTTCAAAAATATTTGAAGAAGAAGAATTTTTCATTGAAGATAATCGTTTGTTGAAACGTTTGCAGGTTCATTTTAAACAACTTCAAAAATTTATTCGTGTACCGACTAATATTGCCAAACCAAATATCCAAAATGATTCTATTCCTTTGGACGAAAAAAGAATTGCCAGCGCGAAGTATTTTCCCGAATGGATGTATTGTCCAAATTGCGAAAGATTAAGACACATCAAAGATTGGTGGAAAAGTTGGTATCAAACTTTGCAAAAATTAAATGAACCAAATGCTGCAGACAAATTCATTAAACCCAAATGCTATTATTGCTTTGAAGAAGCAAAAACAAAAAACAAAAAAAAGCGATATTACGAATTAGAACAAGTTCGTTTTATTATGACTGCACCAAATGGAGAAATTCGAGATTTGCCGTGGGAATATTGGAATATGGCAGAGAAGAATGTAATAGAAGAAGCAGATGGTGGGCATATCCGTATAAATTGGGCGGAAAGATGTTGTAAAAACCAGGACTTAAGATACTTGCGGTCTGAAACTTTTGCTGACTTAGCTGGTATTCGTATAAAGTGTGCAAACAAAGACTGCAAAGCAAACGGACGCGAAGTAACACTTGCAGGTTTGTTTGGTTTAAGAATTAAAGAGATGGAAACTCAATTTAAACCAGTTTTAAGGACGAGTAACAGTGTTTACTACCCACTGTGTATTAACAGTATATATTTACCAAAGAAAAATCTTGAAATAAAACAAGACGATAAAGTGACAATCCGAAATTTATTAGCAAATGGAGTAAGCAAAGAAATTATTTACACAACTTTTCAAAACCGTTATGACAAACAAACGATTGATGATTTTGTTGATGAAAGAGATGAACCAACATTTGAATCAGAAATTCAATATCGATTAAAAGAATATAGATTCATTTTAGAAAATCCAAATTACAAAGAAGAGAAAAATAGCAATCTTACATACGAAAATCAGGATTCAGATACATTATCTGAATATGGTATTTCAACTCTTATAAAAGTTAAACGCTTAAAACTTACAACTGTCCAAACTGCATATACACGACAAGAGCCGTTTGATAAAGATTTGTTTATTAGTGGGGGAGATAAACAAACGCCAGTTAAGATAAAATACACTTCAACAAAAGGTGTTGATACAAAATATCTTTTAGCAACAGAAAGTTTTGGCGAAGGCATTTTCTTAGAACTTGAAAAATCAAAAGTTGATGAGTGGTTTGAAAAAAATTATAATGAAAAACCTGCATTTAAAAACCGTATCGACATTTTACAAAAAAGAATTTCACAATCTGAAATCATCATTCAAAAGAACAAATTTTCTAACTACAAACATTTGGCAAAATTCGTTATGATTCATACTCTTTCTCACATACTTGTAAAAGAATTGGAATTTCTCTGCGGTTATGCAGCTACATCACTAAATGAAAGGTTATTTGTGGATAGCGAAAATATGCAAGGACTTTTGCTTTATACTGTTGCAGGGTCAGAAGGCAGTTTTGGTGGAATCATTACACAATCAAACCCCACATCTTTCAAAAAGATTTTAGAATCTGCCTTGATCCGTAGCCAAGACTGTGCATCCGATCCAGTTTGCTACCATTCTGAAGGACAAGGAATTGGAGGTTTAAATTTAGCTGCATGTTATTCATGTACGCTGTTGCCAGAAACATCGTGTGAAGAATTTAATAGTTTTTTGGACAGAACATTACTTGTTGATAAAATTTTCGGTTTCTTTAAAGATAATATATTATAAACTCATTTTAATTCCTTACTCCATCTCTTCTTCAAACATACTGTTCTCCTGCTTCGATTTGTGCTCGTCTTTTCCAATTACAGCGTTGCTTGAAAGAAAATTTTTATAGGCGGTTTTGTCTTTGAGCACTTCGATAGCCTTGGTTACCTCTTTATCGCCATTGAGCGAGGCTATAATACGCCCTTTTTGATAATAATAACGCGTTACAATTTCATCGACAAGCAATCTTTCGATTTCTTTTCTAAAAACTTCGAGATCTTTATTTTTATCGTGCGATATACGTTCTTTCAAACGAATAAATTCTTGCTCGGCCGAGGCATAATACTTCTCTCTCTTGGCTGTTTCTATTAGTTTTTCGAGTTGCTGTTCGGTTTGAGTTTGATAGTCGAAGTTTTGCAAATTCACAAACTCGGTAAATTTGCGATAAGTATCGTTATCGATCAAAAATTTAGCGGGAGGAGCAATTGTTGGATTCTCGGCCACAAACTGAGTGGCAAAATGAAAAATAATATTTTTGGTGTAAAGATTAAGAGCAATTTGGCTGAATTTGTCCTGATCAATCTTGATATCGGGCATAATGCCTCCCCCATCATAAACAGTTCGACCAATACGGGTTTTAAACTCTTTGATAAGCGAGTCGGGGATATATCCAACACTCCCATCTTCGTTACGATGCGAATAGTCGAGTGCTTGGATACAACGACCCGAAGGAATGTAATATTTAGCCACAGTGACTTTAAGCTGAGTATTATAACTTAGAGGTCGAGGTTGTTGAACCAGTCCTTTTCCGAAGGTTCGTTGGCCGATGATTACAG
>JAOAEL010000012.1 GCA_026416845.1 Patescibacteria group bacterium | reverse complement strand
ATGTGTATAAGAGACAGGTATCTCCCTCTGTCAGTGTGAGTCCATCTGTCAGCCCCTCTGCCAGTGTGTCACCATCAGTATCCGTAAGTCCTTCTGTATCACCAAGCGCTTCTGTATCACCAAGTGTTTCTGTTTCCCCATCTGTTAGTCCGTCTGCTTCTGTATCTCCTTCTGTATCCGTCTCTCCATCGGCCAGTCTTTCAGGATCAATAAGTCCATCAGTCAGTATTTCACCATCACAATCTGAATCTCCAAGTTTATCTCCATCAATAGGAGTTTCGGCTTCTCCTTCAATATCGCCATCTGTGTCTGCATCACCTCCTGTATCAATTAGCCCAAGCGCCAGCCCATCGATATCGATCGCTCCCATATCAAAAAGCGCAAGTCCTTCTATATCACCATCTGCTCCCAACCCATCTTTTGAGAGACCAATTTTGTATAGAAATAGACACACGATCAAAAAATTAGATACAAATATTCAAGGCATAAGAAAACAAAAACAAATTCCTTCTTGGAACAATTTAGGCAGACCTAAAAAACCAAAATTAGGAACTTTTGGATTCAACTTTCAAATTGCCGCACTTGAATTCTGGGATGGAAAAAAATGGCTAAAACTACCAATGGAAAAAATCACATAAAAAATCCTTGAAATAAACAAAAATAGTAACTACAATTTTTTTAATTTATGCCAAACAATTCCTCTTTGTTTATAGACTTGGGGCAAGGTTTGCTAATGTCAATCGGGCTTCTATCTATACCTTCTTGGAGCATAAAAAAAAGACCTAAAAAAGCCAAAAAAGGCACATTTGGCTTCAACCTAGATACTAAAAGCTTGGAATACTGGGATGGTAAAAATTGGTACACAGCTCAAATGAATTTATCTCCATAATAATTGCCACTTGCAGTTGATAAAAATTTGTTATAGATTGAACGTGTAAACATATTTGCCCATGTTTAATTTCATAAAAAATATAGGACCAACTGAATTAACTGTCATTGCTCTTATAATAGTTCTCTTCTTTGGTAGTAAGTTTCTTATAAGTTTAGGGCGCGCAGGTGGAGAAACTTACCGCGAAATAAAAAAATTGAAAAACAGTTTTAAAGAAGTAGTCAATGAAATTGACAATGAATCCAAGACAATAAAAAAGGAGGTGTCTTAACAACATGTTTCAATCAATAGGCACTACAGAATGGTTAATTATTGCGGGAATTATACTTTTTCTTTTTGGAGGCAAAAAAATCCCAGAACTGTTCAAAGGCCTTAGCGAAGCAGTAAAAGAATTTAAAAAAGCATCACGTGATCCAGAAAAAGAACAAGCATAACTAAACAACTATCCTCCATATAATACCTTTTTATTGTTGATTAATTACTTTTTCCTATTTTAGAATTTTCCAATGTGGAAAATATAACTCCAATTGATACGACAGAACTAAAAAAAATACTAAAGAAATACTCACCATACGTTACAGAATTTAAAAGTAGGCTGACATTTATATTTTTTATCTTCATTTCATCTACATTTATAGGATTTTTCTTTTATGAAAATATCATAAAGTTTCTAATCAAAGGCTTGAGTCTTGATGGTATAAATATAGTGTTTACTTCCCCATTCCAATTTATAAATTTGGCAGTTAGTTGCGGAATTGCCACTGGCACTGTTATTTCTCTCCCATTTCTAGTTATACAAATAATAAGTTTCCTTAAGCCCGCTCTTAAACCAAAAGAATACAAAATCTTGGTAAGATCTTTTCCGTTTTCTTTCCTTTTGTTTTCTTTAGGATTTGCGTTTGGAGCATATGTTATGAAATGGCAAATAGAATTATTCCTGCAATCAGCAATGAACATAGGAATAGGAAACGTCTTGGACATTAGCAGACTTCTAGGGACAATGCTTCTAACATCAACCATAATGGGGATTAGCTTCCAATCTCCTATTGTTCTTCTTGTGTTACTAAGGTTTGAAATATTAGAAAAGAAAGATTTAACAAAGAATCGCAAATGGATTTATTTAGGGACATTTATGTTTACTATGCTTCTCCCGGCAGATTCAATTATAGCCGATCTACTTCTTAGCTTACCATTAATACTGCTTTTTGAAGGCACACTTTTGCTAAACCAATTTTTTATAAGAAAAAGATAAAATGGCGAATGTGGTTTTTAATTTAATTTAATTTGAAATGTGGACTTACCGGGAATTGAACCCGGATTTCACCCATGCGAAGGGTATGTTTTACCGTTAAACTATAAGCCCAAAAGATAAAAAATTGGGGCAATTAAAGTTAGAATTATTTTAATACTGTTAATGGCGATAAATGTCCATTGCTTTTTATAATCTCAAAATGCAAATGAGTTCCTGTTGATCTCCCAGTTGAACCCATTTTGCCAATTGCATTTCCGCGAGCAACAGTCTGTCCAGCAGTAACATAAATCTTCTGTAAATGTGCATACAATGTCTTATAGCCATTGCCGTGATCGATTATCACACGATTGCCGTAACCATAATTATCAGGCCAACCAGCAACAATCACTGTGCCTGAATCAGATGCCAAAACATCAGGAGCGGCACGATTAGCTATATCTATGCCTTTATGATACCAAGAATACCCCTGAGTAATTGTCCCATTTGCAGGCCATACAAACATGCCAGAAGCCACAACTGTGCCAGCATTTGGCGTAGTTTGACGAACTCTGGGAGCAGAAGGTTTTTCTTCAGGTTTAACACCATCTGGAACAATGATTAATTGTCCTACAGCAATTTCAAATGTTTCATCGTTAGAAAAAGTATTAAACGGAAAATCTACAATCGACTGTGGCTCAGTATCATATTTTTTAGCAATCGAATAAACAGTATCTCCTTTCTGAACCTTGTGTGCCACTCCAGTTACAGGCAATACTTGAATTATTTGACCAGGTTTTATTTTTGATGTTTTTGTAAGATTATTTTGCCAAAGTATTGTTTCTAGGGAAACCCCAAACTTATCTGCAATAGAACTTAGAGTATCTCCCTCGTTTACAATATAATCCAGAATTTTGTCTCTTACTTTATCTGATTTTTCTGTAGAAATTTCCAAATCTGCATTTGAATAAGAAAGAACATATGAAGAAGTTGGAAGTTCTGAGGAATCAATAACATCATTTGGAAATTCTTGTGCTACTACTGGAGCAATAACAATCCCAAAAGCGCTTATTGCAACCATACTAGTATGAACAAATTGTTTGGCAGCACGCCCACGTTGTTTATACAAAAAAGCTGCAAAATCGCTCTTTCTTTTTTCAAAACCTAAAAAAGAAAGCCGAACATGTTCAAGAATATAAGCGGTAAAATGGAAAACAAAAAAACCCAAATCAGAAAAAGTATCATTTACAAATTTACTTGTGGCAACAAAAGCTTCAGATAATTCAACAAAAAATTTTTGACTTTCTTTTTTTCCCATATGGGACAAAAATTGAGCTTTAGCTAAAGCTCAATTCATTTACTTCAAAGATTAGCACCTAAAAACAATTAATACAAAAATAAACTTTAATAATGTAAAAATATCAAAAAAAATTTATATAGTTTTTAAGCTTTGCAAAAATTCGTCATTACTTTTTGTCTTTTTTAACCTCTCTAAAAGAGTCTCTGTTCTTTCATCTTCTGGCACCATATCTAACATACGACGTAAAGTATATACTTGTTGCATCTTTTCAGTGCCATATAAAAGTTCTTCTTGTCGTGTACCACTTTTTGTGACATCTATTGCGGGAAAAACTCTCCTTTCAGCAAGTTTTCTTACTAGGTGCAATTCCATGTTGCCAGTACCTTTAAATTCTTCATATATCAAATCATCCATTCTTGATCCTGTATCAATCAAACAAGTACCGATTATTGTAAGCGATCCTCCACCTTCTATGTTTCTTGCTGCACCAAAAAACTTCTTTGCTGGCGATAATGCAGAAGGATCAAAACCACCAGATAAAGTTCTACCAGAACTTGGTATAGCAAGGTTATATGCCCTAGCCATACGCGTAATAGAATCCAAAACAATTACAACGTGCTTACCCATTTCAACAAGACGTTTTGCTCTTTCTAAAGCAAGTTCTCCTGCTCTAGTCTGCATCTCAGGTGATTCATCAAAATTACTTGAAGCAACTTCACCATTGCCATTTGTAATCTGTTGCATATGTCTTGTGATATCCGTAACCTCCTCAGGCCTTTCTCCAATAAGCACAGCCATAAGATGAATTTGCCTTTTTTTATCATGTGTTTTTACTTCAGTTTTTAATGCATCACTCGTTACTGTTTTTTTATCAATATCTACATTTTCCTCTGAAGTGGAACTTTTAAATTGTTCTGGATAATTTTTTGCAATTCCACTTAATATATCTTTCACTAACCATGTTTTTCCTGCTTTTGGAGGTGAAACAATTAGGGCCCTTTGTCCAAAACCAATTGGAGCTATCAAATCTATTACTCTAGTTGTTAAAATCTCCGGATCGGTTGCTAATTCAATTTGAGTGTCAGGATAAATGGCAAGCAAACTATCAAAATGAGGTCTTTCTTTAATTTCATCTATAGATAGGCCATTAATAGTTTCAACTTTTAAAAGTCCCCAATAACGTTCATTTTCTTTTGGGCGACGAGCTTGACCACTAACTAGATCACCAACTCTCAAACTAAATCTTCTAATCTGAGATGCAGAAATATAAATATCACTTGATGAAGGCGAAAAATTCGGCCTTAACAATCCAGACCCTTCATTGGCAATATCCAAAAAACCTTTAACTGTTTCTGTAGGCAAGTCGGAATCAGGTAAAGTTTTGTCGTCAATCGTCAAAGGTTGACCAACTGAAGCGTCAACAGATTTTGCAACCTGAGGAAATGCTACCCTAGATTTATGTAAAGAATTTACATCCATCTTGGAATAAGAAAACTTTGATCGAGAACCACCAAAAGTAATGGCCAAATTTTTTTTCATCAAAATCAATTATTTAAAAAACTAAACTAAAAATAATCAAAATTAGAGGCTGAATACATAAAAATTAAAATCTTTACAACCGAAAATTAACTTACTACTGGAAGCAAAAGCTAGTTTTAATTTTAGCTAACTAAAAATAAAATGTCAACAAAAAACTGTCCAATATAACTTTATCGAGTTGTATATTCTTGATCATAAATGCAATTAAAAAATTCTTTGAAATGTGGTGAGAACTTAGACATAAAGTCACAAAAATGACAAGAAAGTTCAAAATCATACCAAATACCTGCCTTACTTTTAATATCCTGAACGGCCTGCTCTACAACTCTTTCGCCGTTATAACTCTTACGCGTAGGATCAACAATGGCACCAAAAGAATCACATATCCTCAACACTCTTGCTAAGTCAGGTATTTCAAATCCAACCAAACCTTTCGGATACCCCGAACCGTCCCAAGACTCATGATGATACAAAACAATATTGGCAATGTCAGAATCAAAACCATACCGCAAAAGTATTCTATAGCCTATCAAAACATGTTCTTGAACTTTTTCTTTTTCTGCATCAGTAAATCGCCTGCCATTATTTACAATTGACAATACTCCAGGATCAATCTTGCCAATATCATGCAAAAGAGCAGCAATCAAACATGGTTTGATTCTATCTTCTCTCAAACAATTAAACTGAACCAAATATCTACAAAAATGGTATGCAATAAACGAGACTAACAAACAATGCTTGGCTGTAGACAAATCCTTTAACATAATTTTTCGATAACCATTCCAACAAAAAACACCACAGCCATTAAGCTCAGTAAAAAAAACGGGATATCTTTCTTTTAAAAAATTAAAATAAGACATATTTTTTTTACATTTCACATTATCGCATTTTAATTTTACATTAAAGAATAAAAAATTTCATTTTTTTCAATTTTAAATTTTAATTTCAATAATTAATAAAAAATAGCCAAATCAATCCAATATTATCCATTAGCTTATCGTTTGCTATCTTAATGTGTGGGATCAAGCCTCGTCATCAAAAAAATTGTATAGTATATATTTTATTTATAGTATATATTTTATTTTCAAAGTATAAAAATAAAAAATAAATTTTAAATTTTGTTTATAAAAACTTTTGACTTTTTCTATCTTTTTTGCTTAATTTGTTGTTAAACTTAGCTTGATTCAATCTTTACTTTCAATGAAAATAAAAATTGCACTGGTAATACCAATATTTCTTTTCTTGAGCTTAAGCATGTTAAAAATCAACTACAATAAAAATAACATACAAGAAGCTGCCGGAAAAGATTTGAAAAATTTAATATCAGCAAAAGAAAATAAAAGTTTTGTTTATCAAATTGATAAAATTATTCCAATAAGTAAAAAAACAAAATTTTTTTATCCTGTCATAGAATGTTTAGACAAAAAAGGCAATTCAGTATGCCCCGACATTAGGGTTTAAATCTAAATTATTTTTAGCTTTAAATCTACCTTAATTCATTTACACTTCAGACTCTTCTGGTGTAGGATAATTAAGATCATGAAAAATGGAGAAAAGGAAAAATTGATAAGTTTTTTCGATATTATTTATAATACCTTCGAAAAAATTTCATCAAATTGGGTTAAATACAGCGTACTAAGCATTATAAGTACCATTCCAAATTTATTATTAATTTTCAACCAATTTCTACTTGAAAAACACGAAGTAAAAAACCTAATTCCTTATAATTTCTTAGAATCATTTAATCTATATGATTCACTTAAAAATAATTCCTATCAAACAATAATTATCATATTGTTTATGATATTACATTTCTTTTTGTATACATTTATACAAATATCAATCATTTTACTAACCGAAAATCCAAATAAAAGAATCAAAGACATTTTTATACAAAGCTCAAAGTCTTTTTTTGCCATGGTTTGGACAAATTTAATTGCTATATCAATAATATTTGGCGGTTTTGTAATTTTCATAATTCCTGGGATAATATTCTTGGCTTGGTACATTTACGTTCCATTCTGCGTAATAGATGGCAATCATGGCACAAAAGCACTAAAAGAAAGCAAAGCTTTGGTAAAAGGTAGATTTTGGCAAACAATATTAAAAGTATTCTTTATATACGTCGTTTTTAATTTAATCGCAAGTTTAATTGAACAAAATCTAAACTTAATCAAAAATCTTTGGTCTTTTGACAAAACTAATTTTATTAATTATTTCGCATATGTAATAGAAAAATTTATCAATTTTTTCCTAACAACCATACCAATTACAGTTTCTTTTTACCTTTTATACAAAAGTGCCAAAAATAATAAAAATGAAGAACCTGTTAATTACAAAATAAACAACACTTCATGTTAATTTGGATTTCTCTATTTTTGTATATCATTTTTTATCTAATTTATATCATATATCCAAATAGCTTAAGCAATTATTTACAGTATATAACAATACAAACATTTTGCTTTTTGACATATTTAATTTTTGCATATTTTTTTGTTAAAGCAAAAAAAACAAGCTTATTGTCAATAACTGTAACAACTTTGTTTGTGGTTTTAATCTTTTTACCACAACCATTTTTTATATCAAAAGATGCTTACCGCTACATTTGGGATGGAATGTTAATAATAAAAGGCGAAAACCCTTATTTGTATGTTCCTGAAGATGAAAAATTAAAAAAATACTGGGAACAAGACAAACTTCTTGCTAGAAATAAAGACCCAAAAGCAACAAAAACATATCAGTTGTACCAAAATTTAGACTGGAAAGGATTACACACTCCCTACCCACCATTTGCTCAATTCATATTTGGGCTATCTTATCTTGCCTATATGCAATTTGGAATAATTGGCGTAAGAATTATTCTTTGCCTTCCGATATTTGTTCTTGCTTATTTGCTATACAAAAACCAATCTCAAAAACTTGCATGCCTATTGCTTCTGAATCCTCTTGTCGTTTCTGAAATTTACTATAGCGCTCACATTGATAGTTATGTGCTTTTGTTTATCTATCTTGCAATCACCACTTTTGAGAAACAAAAAGAAATAAAAGCCAGTTTTTGGACAGCATTAGGATTTATAACAAAGCTATATCCAGCCTTTCTAGTCCCTTTTTTTACCGCAAAACTCATTAAAGAAAAAAAATTTAGACTTCTTGCAATATGTGCTTCTTGTTTTATGCTGATTTCGGTAATCGCATGGGCACCTTTTATTAATCATGGATTTGAACCAATCAAAAGGTATTTAACACTACCTGATGAACAAGAATACAACGCAAGCATATACAGATGGACTTACCAAATATTGGAAAAACAAAATATCCTAAATGCAAATAACTGCGGTGCTAAACAAAATTGCCAAAGTCTAACCGAAGAGAAACAAGTCGCAAAATATGCAAGCCTTGCAATACTAATAATCGGAACAATCTATTTAATGAGCAAAGATTTTTCAATAAATGTCTTACTCTCTGCAGGAATTTTATACCTTTTTGTCTCACCTTTGGTTTTCCCTTGGCACACTCTCTTTTTAATTCCACTTGTTTTCATCTCAGTTATGAAAAATAAAAACTATAAACTCTTAATTCCTCTTTTTTTATATCAAGTTATAGTCGCATGGGCTTATTTTGAGCCACAAAGTAAATCCACAAGAGATTTAATGCTAAATATAGAATATGCTTTGGCAATTGTACTTATTATTCTTTACGCGTTTATCCTCAAAAATCAGTATAAATTTGACTATCGAAAATAAAATAAAATAAAAAAGAATTTATCTGCTAAGCTCTTCTGCCAATTTGATCCAATCAATCCTAGAAATCCTCTCCCAAACAATTCTAATATCAATTTGATTTTGGTCATTTTTGACACGCGTGGTTGATTTAAATATATTCTTAACATTATCAAAAGATTTATGCGGATCAAGACCACCTCTATTTATGAAAGCATCCAATTTATCTACAAATTCCAAAAAAATAGCAAGATCCGCTCCTCTACCTGTCAACTGCAATTCCCCATTTGCAAAACATCGCGGATAAATACCTTGACTTAAATGATGGCACAAAGACAAACGAACTAAAGCGGCCGACCGAGAATCTAAAACAACTAAACCATCAAAAAACATTTCTCCAAACCTAATATGACTATTCCATAAATCGCGCATTGTACTTTTTTTATAGTCAATTCCAAGCTTTTGCAATTCATTGATATCGCCCTCATTTAAAGACAATCTGGCAATCCGTTCTTCCTCAATACCCCTTGACCTTGCAATTTGACAAGTTATGTAAACTACTAATGCTATAGGAGCAAAGGATAAATCACTATTAGAAAAATCAAACGCCGGGATGTCTAACTCGCAATAAATTTGTGGTAAATCTTCTCTATGCTCAAATAACCAACGCGAGTGTTCATCTGTCACAAGCAAATCGTTGAAAAGCGTTGACACAACAGCACGGTTGTCTGAATTTGTTCCAGCTTTGCCTATATCGCTTGCCAATAAAAGCCATTGAATGTCTGTGTCAAAAGTTTCTCTAGAAATTTCAATTTCATCCCCCTTGTATTCAAACTTAATCGGTTGTTCATCGAAAAAGAAAAATTCATAAATACTTGCTTTGCATCTTTGTACTACATCCAACATCCTAAGCTCGTCTCCAAGATGAGTGCCACCAAAAGCATTATAATTCACACATTTAGTTCTCAACCGGGGCAAAATTGGACTTTTACCTAATAATGCCAAATGTTCAAGCATCTTATCAGGCAAATTTATTGTTACTTTTCTTTTAATAACATCTATAGCCTCATGAAACACAAAATTCAAATTCTCAGTAGTGCGCATTTTATGCAATATCCAATAACATAAAATAACAAAAACCAAGAAATCCAAAAACAAACTTATACTTTTCTTAGATTGGGTCGAAGAAGGAAATTAATAATCTTTTCTTCTATCGTTCCTTCGATTTTCACGCCTGAACCCATGTCTATTTCCGCGGTCTCCATCTTTATAACGATCTTGCCGATCAGCTTGCGGACGAGCTTCGTTAACAATAATTTTTCTTCCCCCTACTTCGCTGTTGTTAAATCTCTGAACCGCGAATTGCGCCTCTTCTTCAGAACCCATTTCAACAAAACCAAAGCCACGAGATCTGCCCGTCATTCTGTCTGTTACCACAGTTGCGCTAACGACAGTGCCAGCTTGAGAAAACAAACTTGATAGATCATCAGAAGTTGTTGACCAAGGGAGACCGCCCACGAATAATCTAGTTGTCACTTATAAATTCACCTCCTAGCGCTTTTTCCTTACAAACTTTACATGCATTCGCACTCATCAAAAGAACTTTTAAAGACAAAGCGCTTTTTTACCAAAAAAAGTTTTAACGCACTACAAGCTTTAAGGTAAGCTAATGAAAATTGTATCACAAAAATTAAAAAAAGACAGTATATTAAATTGCCTTTTTTGCGATCACTATAAAACGTTTCAAAGTAGTACCCGGAGGATCGCAAGTCATCAAAATAAGCTTTTCTTCATCCCCCTCGCCCGACAGCCACGATGTGTCTTTGGAACTGACAACAAAAGCTCTTTCAACTAAATAAACATGCTTTTCCCCATAAAAATAAATGACTATTTCGTCGTTAATATCTAGCTTTTTGAGCAAATAAAATACAGCATTATAACGAATAAAGTTGGCCGGACTATCTGTAGAATGAGAAAATAAAAATACGGGTTTTCCTTGACCAGGAAAATAAGTCGTGCTGGCATGCGCAACTCCCCGGGCAAGAGCCTCCAAGTACTCCTTTTTGGAGAAAGGATTTACTGATGCAATAACATTTGATCTGGCATCAATTTTAGGAATGTATATAGAAAAATCAGAACTTATTCCAAGTTGATCTGCTTCAGATTTAACTAAAATTTCTTTGTTATTTTCATCAACTGCCGCCTTGACTTGAATATTGGGATTTGCATCTACATGCTTGGTAGAAAATCTATACCTGATCTCTTCCTTTATAAGGTGGAAAAACAAAATAATGAATGAAATTAAACAAAGTCCAATCAATCCAACGCCAATCCCTTGAAAAAAACCATAAATTGCTCTTGTTTTTTTATCCAAATAAATAACTGTCTCGCCATACCACTTGTATGATTTTCCTTTTTGATAAATTACTCCAGAAGGGCGCATATCAAAAGTAATTTTTGACTAAATCAGCCTAAATTTTTTATAAAGAATCAAACCGGTAAAACCTACAAAGGCAATAGCAATAATACTTTGTATCGATACTCCTGTGCTTGGAAGTTCCTCTTTATCACCTTTAACTTGCCCTGAAGAGGTTGCAACAAGAGTCGGGCTAGGAGTAATTGTTGGCAATCTAGTTGGTGTTAGCGTAGGTGTTGGCGTTATCATCTTGGTCGGAGACGGACTTGGCGTCTTAGTCGCTGTAACTGCCGGCGAACTTGTTGGGGAAAGGGTTAAAGAAGAAGTGGCTTTGGGAGACAAAGCTGGCGTAGAAGAAACCGTCAACAAAACATTTCTGACTAATTTGGTTGAACTGGCAATTAAAGTTGGTGCAATTGTTCCTGAAAATTCTTCTGAATTAGGCAACTGTATTGGTGTAAGCGTAGGAACTCTTGCACAATCATTTGGTCTTTCAGCAAATTTCGTAGATTGAAATGTGGAACCATCTTCCCATTCAATATACGCAATATACTCTTTTACATTTTCTCCATTCCATGCAATTTCTATTTCACTAGTTTTTTCTCCGTTTATGTACACAGCTTTTGTCTGAGAAGGATTGTCGTAAGCTAATTTAGCAATAGATGAAAAACAATTTGATTCAACAAACAAACTCGCTTTCGATCCTACAAAGTATTTGGAAAAGTATTTAGAAACAAAAAATACAATAAATAATAAAGCAACAAAAAAAACAAGCAATAAAATTTTTATACTAAAAGACTGCATATAAACTTCATCATTAAACAAAATTATTTTCTATTATAAAGAACAAGGGGCAATTCTATCACAAAAAAAGGTAAAAAACAAAATTAATTTAAAAGATGCAACTTAAATGAAGGCTAACTGAAATTAAAAAAAATATTTTTTATAACTAAATAAGTTATAAGTTGATAAATTAAAATTTAAATCTATATATGAAATAGAATTTGCAATTTACAAGTTTCCAACCTCAAGGAAAGGGTAGAGCGCCTGCCCTACACTCCACCCCTCCCTTGAAATCAGAAACTTAAATAAAAACCTAAAACAAGATTCTTGACAAAAACTACACAAGCTATTAATTTGAATTTGCTCAAACTACAAACGCGGTTGTCTTTTTCCTGCCCTAAAGACAATCGCGTTTTTGATTTTTAATCCTCTTTTTCTAAACCTAATTTTTTAATTCAAACAAAAAAGTAAAACTTAAAATTTCTTTCAAAAAACTTCATACAGAGTTTAACACCGAGTGCGCCAACTGTCAAACCCCATAATATTTTATTGACGTAAATTTGTCTTTCCTATAGTATAAAAACGCCCAAAAACAAACTGAATGTTTGCGTTTTGTTCGTATCTTTTAAAGGATGTGGATATCTTGTGTAGAACAAATTTTACAGTTTTTAGAAGCACAAGTTTGTGAATTTAAAGCAATAATTTTTTTGCAATCTTCGTAATCTAAGATTTTTTATTTGAAGAATTCTTACCTATTCTAAATCTAAAAAAATCGTATTAATTTGTTTTATTTCTCAAAAAGGCATCAATTAAATCCCTGACATACTTTCCTTTGTTAGGCTCAATCAAAATATCATACCCAAAATTTTTCGCTTCTTTCTTACGCTTATCAAATCCGGAAACATTTCTTATGGCGCCCAACAAATCAACTTCACCAATTATTAAAGTTTTACCTGGCAAAGGTTTGTCAAAATAAGAAGATGCAATTGCCGCACAAACAGCAAGATCAACAGATGGATCCCGACCAACATTTATTCCACCTGAAACATTCACAAAACAATCATGTTCATACAAATTAACGCCACAGCGTTTGGACAAGACAGCCAATAAGATCTCAAGACGTTTAGTGTCTAATCCTTGCGCTACTCGCCTTGGAATAGGTAGTTTGGTAGGTGTCACAAGAGCTTGAATTTCAACCAAAACAAATCTTGTCCCTTGCAAAATTGCCGAAATTGCGCTACCCGGAACTACTAAATCTGAATTGCTCAAAAACATCTTTTCTGGGCTTCTTATTGGCACAAGGCCACTTTCTGACATTGTAAATATACCAACTTCGTCTGTGGAGCCAAATCTATTTTTTGTCGATCTAATCATACGAAGCGATAAAGTTTTATCACCTTCAAACCAAAGGACCGTATCAACCATGTGTTTTAAAACTGAAGGACCTGCTACCGAACCCTCCTTTGTGACATGTCCAACTATAAACACGGGAATATTTTTAGTCTTCGCCAAACGAACAAGCCGAAAAGCACACTCGCGAATTTGTCCTACTGACCCTGCCATTCCTGTTAAATCAAGCGTTTGCATAGTCTGAATAGAGTCAACTATAAGTCCACAAACAGGCAAATCTTCTTTAGATAGAATATCAACAATTTCATCTATGTCAGTGCTCTCAATGAGTTCTATTTGTTTGGATTTAATACCTAATCTCTCAGACCTAACTTTTATCTGTTGTGCAGATTCTTCTCCGCATGCATAAAAAATAAGATTTTGAGTTTTTTTTGAGAGATTATCCGCAACTTGCATAAGCAGTGTTGATTTGCCTATGCCCGGTTCTCCTGCTATTAATACAACTTGACCATTTACCAAACCCCCTCCAAGAACTCTGTCTAATTCCGAAATATTTGTTTGTATTTTCTTCGTATTTAAAAATGATACATCTGATAAATTTATTCTTAGATTTTTATTACTCAATAAAAGTTTTTTACGGCTTTTTAATGGCAATTTGTTTTCCTCACATGATTCTACCAAAGACCCCCAACTACCGCACTCCGGACATTTCCCCGCCCAACCTGTCTGGGAATAACCACACTGCTGGCAAACATACAAAAATTTAATTTTAGACATACAAAAGCATTATCACAACATAGTAAAATTTCAGTTTTATTTCAAATCCAAAAAATTAAAAACGGGAATTTAAGCTTTTTTACAATAACTATATGCAAAAAACACTTAAAATAAAATTAAAACAAGATATTTAATATAATACAAAATCACTTGAAGCACTATTTACTCAATTACTTATAACCTAAAGGCTTGGAAGTTAAAACAATTCCTAAGGAGATCTTACGAGTAGAAACATCTACATTTTCAATATAAACGTTAACTTCATTCCCAACCTCATACTTTTGACCTGGTGGTATTTTTGTTATATGAACTAATCCTTCAACACCTCTTTCTAACTGAACAAAAACTCCGTATTCAGAAACCCTCGTAACTATACCTACAAATTTTTTGTCTTTTGGATATTTATCAACTACTTGTAACCAGGGATCATCTTGTGTTTGTTTAGCAGATAAAGCAATCCTTCCATCTCTTTTTTCAATTACAGTAACTTTCAAAGTTTGACCAATAGAAACAAAGTCGGAAGGATTTACAACCTTTTCCCAAGACAATTGAGAGATATGCACTAAACCTTCAACCTTCACCTCTTCTCTATCTTTGCCTTTTTCTAAAATTACTGGAATCTGAACAAAACATCCAAAATCAGAAATATTCACAACTTGCCCTTCATAAACATCTCCTATTTCTATCTGTTGCATGGCTTCGCGAATTTTTGACAACTCCTCTTTCTCTGACACTTCTTTTTCGGATAAAATTATTTTTCGTTTCTCATAATCCAAATCAAAAATTCGCACTGTCAATGTTTTGCCTTGCAACTGCTGAATATCTTTTGATAATTCTTTGCCTATCTGAGATGTGGGGATAAAACCAGTCAAGCCTAAAATATCAACTATAAGTCCTGAAGGCATAACTGTTTTGACAACAACCTGCAATTCCTCCCCTTTCTGGAAAGAATCTTCTATATTAGCCCATGTTGCATCATATGAAGCGCTTCTGAAAGAAAGGATCGTAAAACCTTCGTTAGTTTCTGGGATCAGAACACGAGCTTCAACTTCATCGCCAACTTTAAGAGTTTTGACAAAATCAGAAGATTCTTTAAAAGCTTTCTCCGCAACAATTCCTTCTGATTTTGCGCCAATATCAAGCACAACACGATCATGCTCAATACGCAAAACTTTTCCTTTTATTTTATCGCCTGCTTTGAAGGTCTTGACAAAAGGGGAATGTTTAGACAACAATTCCGCCATTACATCTTTAGAAGAATCAGCTTTAATTTTTGTTGACACTGTTCATACCACCTTTCTTTATAACAATCAATCTCAACATAAAACTCTTAACCAAAATTCTACTAAAATTAAAAAACCCAAACAACAAAAAGCATCTAAAATTTTAAAAAAAACGGCCCAGCAACGAGCTATTTTCGCATACGGTCGCCCATATACTATCGTCACCGCTGGCACCTTTCACTTCTCTGTTCGGAATGGGAAGAGGTGGGTCGATGCCGCTCAAGTCACTGAGCCGTGTCAAAACGCAAAATTATTGCGCTTTGATTCCTGAAGAGAAAGTAAAAAAGCTATCCCTTTTTTATTTTATGCGCTGAGTAACAACACAATTATCAGCTACAAAAATTATAGCTGAAAACAAATTTTCTTACGCAACGCATAAATAATAAGTTAAGAAGAAAGAAAGATTTGAATTGACCAATTCGGGACCGGTAAGCTTAACGCTTTAAAGGCGCTTCTACTGCCGGCCGAACAACCTGGTATTCTGCCAGGGGTCTTCACTTGCCTTCACAGGCAAGAACGAATCCTAATCTTAGGGTGGGCTTCCTGCTTAGATGCTTTCAGCAGTTATCCCTTGGGAACGTAGCTACCCGGCGTTGCGACTGACATCACAACCGGCACACCAGGGGTTCCCCCAGCCAGGTCCTCTCGTACTGTGGCCAGCTCCCTTCAAGATTCTACGATTCCACCGGATAGAGTCCGAACTGTCTCGCGACGTTCTGAACCCAGCTCACGTACCGCTTTAACGGGCGAACAGACCGACCCTTGGGACCTTCTCCAGCCCCAGGATGCGATGAGCCGACATCGAGGTAGCGACCCGCGCCGTCGATATGGACTCTCGGGCGCGACTACTCTGTTATCCCCGGGGTAGCTTTTATCCATTAAGTTCCGTGATCACCCATAGATCATCGGAAGATCACTAAGACCTACTTTCGTACCTGCTTCAGACGTCTCTGTCGCAGTCAAGCCGGCTTACGCCTTTACACATTGACGCATGATGTCCATCCATGCAAAGCCGACCTTTGTGTCCCTGTGTTACTTTTTGACAGGGTACCGCCCCAGTAAAACTACCCGCCTAACACTTTCCTTGAAGCCGTCTCCAGGCTTCTTAAGTAAGATCTGCCACGCTCCAAAGGGAGGTGTTTCAGGATCGCTTACGCTCCCTCCTACGCTAAACAATTGGCTCGCGCAAATCAATGTCAAGTTGTAGTAAAGCTCCACGGGGTCTTTTTGTCCAGGTGGAATTAGGCCGCGTCTTCACAGCCAACGCTATTTCGCCGAGTAAAGGTTTAAGACAGTTGCTTGCTCGTGACGCCTTTCGTGCGGGTCGGAACTTACCCGACAAGGAACTTCGCTACCGTAGAACAGTTATAGTTACTGCTGCCGTTTACCGGAGCTTAACTTCAAAGCATTGCATCCAAAAATGAATGCAAACTTCTCCGCTTAACTTACCGGCACTGGGCAGGCGTCAGCCCGTATACATCCTCTTTCGAGTTTGCACGGACCTGTGTTTTTGATAAACAGTCGGCAAGCAATCTTTTGCTGAGATCTGCGCAAAACGCAGACAGGACATCTCCCTAAGTTACGTCCAGCTAATTTGCCGAGTTCCTTAAACCTCTTTCTCTCGCTCGCCTTAGTGCTCTGACACCAACCCACCAGTGTCGGTTTGCGGTACGGCTTACTGTAAATCTCACTGCGAACCTTTTCTTGTAGACAAAATATACAAAGATCACCCATCTCTCAATGGATTTTGCATCACTGCTCAGATAAACGCAAAAACGGATTTTCCAATTTTCACTTCCTAACAGTTTACACCCTCATTCACTGCAAGGGCCTTTGCTATCTCATCCAGTCAGTCCCCAGCTAAACGCTAAAAGCGTGCGTTTTGCAACGCAACGATTTACAACAAGTTGCAGAATATTAACTGCATGTCCATCAGCTACGCCATTACGGCCTCACCTTAGGTACCGACTAACCCGTCGAGGACGAACCTTCCGACGGAAACCTTGGGTATTCGGCGGATGGGATTCTCACCCATCTAGTGCGCTACTCAAGCCGGCATTCTCACTTCTTATCGCTCCATCAGCTTTTACAAACTAACTTCACTGCAATAAGAACGCTCCCCTACCACTTTTGCCAAAAAGGCAAAAATCTCCAGCTTCGGCATCATCTTTATCCTCGATACATTTTGGGCGCTTTTTCTCATTCGACCAGTGAGCTGTTACGCTATCTTTAAAGGATGGCTGCTTCTAAGCCAACCTCCTGGCTGTCTGTGAGAAAAAACTTCCTTTGAAACTTAAGATGAATTTAGAGGCCTTAACCGAGAGTCAAGGTTCTTTCCTTCTCGTCTTATCAGCTTAGCCCGATAAGACTGTCTAGCTACGCATACTATATAGCTATTCGGAGTTTGGTTAAATGAACTCAAGTTGCCTCTCGCCCCCCCATCCAGTAGCTCTACCGCCATATAGTTTAACAT
>JAOAEL010000011.1 GCA_026416845.1 Patescibacteria group bacterium | reverse complement strand
AGTTCCAAAAGTGGTGATGCTTAGAGGGATTATATTAATAAAGTAAACGAATTTGTATCAAAACTTCATGAAGGTATGACCACTGTCACTGTTGCTGTGGTAATTCACGAAGTGGTTAATGAACGAAAGCGAATACTTCTAGACATTGCTTAGGTTGGTGATTCGCAAGTGATGTTGCTTGGTTTTGGTAGCGAAAATAATTCTTGCTTTATTGAAAAACTTGCCATACCTCATAACCGTCTTTATGGATTGATTTTAAGTAGATTGAAATCGCAAGATGACATTGATGTCAATTGCTCTCAAACCAGTCTGGACGAATCTAGACAATATGCATTGCATGAATCACAAAGAATAGGTGTGAAGCATAAATCAAATGAAATATTTGCTTATCTAGGTGAGCATAAGGGCAAAAATGGCTTAAATAGGATATCTACTAGAAGAATAGACATTTCCCAAGGTTATCTTTCAGTAGGAAAAATAAATTTAAAACTGGTTGCTTGTTCAGATAATTTAGGGGACAAAGTTCCTGAAGATGTAATTAGGGAGTCTTACTTACAACACTTTAATAATAATTCTGCTTTTGCTACCAGTTTAGGGGAATATATGGCTAATCAAGATTTAGATGATGGATGTATGTGGTTGCCGATTTGGGATTTAATAGTGGCAAGTGATTGTTGACTTATTTTTATATTTTCAAAAACACACTTGCCACGGAAAAGTATATTACAATGCTTGTGATATCCTGCACTATTGTCGCAAAGGGCCCGCTTCCTACTGCGGGATCGCGTCCTGATTTTTCTATAAAAAATGGAATTAATGTGCCTATGATTGCCGATGACAGTATACCTATTGCCATAGAGGAACCAACTGTTATACCAAGCCAAAAGTCTCCGTAGTAAATTTTGGTATAAATTCCAATGGTCGTTCCTAATATTAATCCAATCGCAAATGAGATTTTTAGTTCAGATAAAAGCGATTTGGCAAGATTTATTTTTTTAAGCGTTGCATTTCTCACATACACTGTTTGTGTTTGTGTACCTACCGCGTCGTTCATATACACAATTACAGGAATAAAAAATGCGAGAACCAAGTGTTTTGACAAAATTTCTGAAAATTGATCCACTATATATGTTGATCCGATTCCTCCAGCTAAACCCGCTATGAGCCACGGGAGGCGCATTTTAATCGCGTGAATTGCCGATGTATCGTTTAGATTTTTGTTTGCGCCAAGCAAAACTCCCGAAAGACGCATTAGTTTATCTATATGATTTTCATGCAAGATTTTAAATATTTCATTTGCGCTTACTATTCCTATGAATTTTCCATCTGAATCAATCACAGGCAAGCTTTGAAGATTTTCTTTTATAGCGATTTTTGCCGCTGTTTCTTGATGTGTGTTAGGTGAGAGGTAAGTGAATTTTGTTTGCATAATATCTCCAAGATAAGTGTTGGGGGAGGAGGTGATTATTTTGCGGAACGGAACAATACCTATTAATTTTTTATTATTATCTACGACGTAAATAAATTCTGTATTAGGCCAATAATTTGTATCTTTTTTCAACAATAACAATGTTTGGGAAACTGTATTCTTAGGAGAAAAATTTAAAGATACTTTTGTTGTATGATCATAAACAGTATTTTGTTTTTTGAGATCAAGGTTGTTATGCTTCATACCTGATATTAAATTGTTGTGCAAAAAAATTCAATTTTTTTATTTTAAAAATTTTGTATTTGCAAAAAATTATGTTATATGTTTTAATGCCAAGACAAGTTTATGTCTAATTCTCCTGAATTTAGTGATCGTAGTTGGTTAATTGATTTGACATTTAAATTTTTAAATAACCGAAAATTGGAGATTGCTTATCGCTTAGAGAGGTTACAAAGAGGTGTTTTTAAAGATTTAGACGATAAAGATATACTTGAATTGCATAGAATGCTTGAAGAGGTAAATTTAGCTATAAATTTAGTTAAAAATGGTGAATTTAGTTCGGCAATTCCGTTTTTATTGTCTTTGATTGAGGGATTAGAAAGCAAAAATTTGTTTTTTGATTCTGAAGTAGGAGATGATTCTGAAATGAAAAATATAGTTAATGAGCAAGTTGTTTTAGTTACTAAGATGTTAAGTAAATGGTTTTTAACTTCTTAAGTTATTGTATATTTTGTTTTTGTAAAAATTTTTTATGCATTATATTCTAAGCTATCTATCTAACTTTCTTCCTCTTTTAATTGTGCCAATGCCATTTTTTGAGTCTGTTTGTGTTACTGTTTGGATCAGAGTCGGATCAAGATACGAGGATGAAAATCAAGCTGGAATAGCTCATTTTTTGGAACATATGGCTTTCAAAGGTGGTAAGAAATATAAAAACGCTTCTATCGTTTCTTCTGCATTGGAATCTCTTGGAGCGCAGTATAACGCGGCGACATCTCGCGAGTGGACAAATTTTTATGTAAAGGTAAGAAAATCAGATTTGCCAAAAGCATTTGATATTCTTTCGGATATAATTCTTTATCCTAGATTTAGAGATGAAGATATTGATAGGGAGCGTAAAGTGATTATTGAGGAAATTGCCATGAACGAGGATTCTCCAAGCGACAAAGTTGGAGATATTTTCATGGAGAAAATTTATGAAGGTAACAGTTTGGGCCGTGATATTGCAGGTTATCCTAAAACTGTAAAGAAATTTGTTAAAAAAGATTTTATGAAATTTCGAAAGAAGCATTATTACGCGAATAATATGTTAATTACTGTGGCAGGTGGTGTAAAAGAGATTGAGGTAAAAAAGATTGCAGAAAATTATTTTGGTTCCTTGCAATCGGGAAATTCGCATTCTTTTGAGAATTTCTTTCCTAATCAGAAAGAGCCCAAAATTGCTTTGCTTCATAAAAAAACCGAACAAGCTCATATCGTGCTTGGATTTTTAGGTTACCCTAGATGGCATCAAAATAGGTATGCCGAGAATTTGCTTGCGACTATTCTAGGCAAAGGTATGAGTAGTAGACTTTTTACTGAAGTTAGAGAAAAAAGAGGGCTTGCTTATAGTGTTGGCAGTTCAGTATCCAGATTTACGGATGTTGGTCTTTTTGAAACTTATGTTGGAGTTGATCCTAAAAATGCCATTGAAGTGGTAAAAGTAATTTTAAATGAACACAAAAAACTTACTGAAACAAAAGATGAAATTTCTCAAAAAGAACTCTCAAAAGCCAAAGAATTTGTAAAAGGAACACTTGCGCTTTCTTTGGAAGACAGCAGTTCTGTAAATAATTTTTTTGGCAATAGAGCCCTTTTTGCAAGAACAGAAAAAGATATTGAAACTCCCAAAGAAGTTTTTGAGAGACTAGATCAAGTTACAACTGATGAGATCTATCAAGTAGCAAAAGATATTTTTGATATTAATAAAATAACAATTGCAGTGGTTGGTCCATTTGAAAATCAATCTTTATTTAAAGATGCGATTTCACGCTTTCTGTGATAAT
Source organism: Patescibacteria group bacterium (assembly GCA_026416845.1). Taxonomy (GTDB): domain Bacteria; phylum Patescibacteriota; class Microgenomatia; order UBA8517; family UBA8517; genus JANWVB01. The sequence continues at coordinate 14,961 of JAOAEL010000011.1, read as the reverse complement.
TTTGTGTTTCAATTTTTAACTATTGGCAAGGTAAAATTTGCAGACAAGTCTGAATGTGGTTCTTTTACAAAAAAAAGTTTATCTAGTTCCTTAAAAGCCAAAAGATAATATTTTGCTTGCCCTAAATTTGTTTCAATCAGAATAGTTTTTCTGTTGACATTAACTTCTTGTCTATATTTGTTTATTTGTTTTTGGCCGTTTAATTTTAATAATTGTTGTTGTCTTGCAATGGTGATTGCCAATTTTTCTGCTACATCTTCATTTTCGTTTGTTTGCGATTTTGGCATAACAAAGAGAAACGGAAATAAATTTATAGCTTGTAATCCTGGGTTTAAGCCGCCAATATTTTCTGTGATATATAATGCTTTATTCCCTTGATTATCCGCGATTAGATGTACAGATTGAAATTTTAATTCATTTTCTGGTTTTAATGGGGCCTGACAAATTAAAAAAGAGTGTTTTAAAGTTCGGTTTTTTCCAAGTCTTGAGAAAGCCTTTTTAATTTCTGTGCTTCTTTGATTTTGTTCTAAGATTGTTATTACTGCTCTTTGAAGATTTTTTATTTCAGCTTCTGGATGCTTGTAACGAGATTGACTTTTTATATAATCTAGTAAATTTGAAATTTCTAAACATGCTTTTTGTATGTAAATTTCAACATAAAATGGCATTTCTGTAAAATTGTTTTGCTTTATTTCTGACATTTTTCTATTTGATTTTTATTTTTTTTTGTTACAATTAAAAACAAGCAATGTCAGTTTATACTCACTATCATGAACGAACATTAGTTTTGTGCAAACCAGACACGGTCCAGCGTGGTTTAATAGGCGAAATTATATCACGTTTTGAGCGTAAAGGTTTGAAAATAGTTGCTTTAAAGATGGTTATGCCTACTGAAAAGCAAGCCAAAGATCATTATTGCTGGTCTGACGAAGAAAAAGAAGCTTCTGGTAATCGTACTATTGAAGCTCTTAAAGCAAAAGGTTTGCCAGTTGTTAAAACAGCTAAAGAATACGCCGAAGATGTGCAAAGACGTCTGTATAGTTATCTTACTTCTGGACCGATAGTTGCAATGATTATAGAGGGAGCACATGCTGTAGAACATGTTAGAAAGGTGGTTGGGCATGGCAATCCACTTTCTGCTGATGTTGGTACGATTAGGGCTGATTTTACCACAGATTCTTATGTGGCTGCAGATGATGTTGATCGGGCAACTCGCAATCTTATTCATGCTTCGAGTAATGTAGATGAGGCCAATAGAGAAATAAAGATATGGTTTAAGGAAGAAGAAATTGTGGATTACGATCTTGCAATAGAAAAAATTCTCTATTCTAAAGAATGGGAAAATGAGAGAGAAATGCTAATTAAAAAGCGAAACAAGTCTTCTTAGGTTAATTTAGTTTTTTCTTAGACTTAAATAATTATAAACTTATTGATTTGTTTAAAATTTTTGATTTTGAGTGCAGAACAAATTAGATTATCGTTTTAAGTATTTAGAATTTTGTTTTTGAAGGAAATTCATATTCAGTTTAAGTGTGCTATATTAATGCATAATTCAAGTTTTATTTGAAATTTTAAAATTCTAAAAAAATTAAATATTTAAGAAAAATAGTTTTAAGGTAACTATGTATTTGTTTTTTTGTTTATGCATTATTGCATTTTTGCCTGTTGACTTTTTGGCGAAGTTTCATTAGAATACATCCTTAAGAAAATAATAGTTTTTTGGTTGTTGTTGAATATTATGAGTGAAGTAGAAAAGCCAATAGTACCAAAAGGTGCTCTGGTTCCAAACAGAATTCTAATTCAAGATGGTAAGTATTATGCCGATGATGAACAAGGTCGTAAGTTAATGACTGAGGATCGATTGCGAAAATTGAAAAAAAATCCTCCAATAGTTGATTATAAACCAATTAAAATACCTGGGAATTTAGAATAGCTAGTAAAAGATAATCTGTCATTTTTTACGTTTGGTAAGTTTTTTGTCTCCAATTTTTGAGATTTAGTTTTACTTATCTCAAGTTGTTTTTTAATTTAAAGTCTTTTAGGTGGTATGATATGAAATTTGTCGGAGAGGAGGGAATTGAACCCTCTATCTCTACGTCCCGAACGTAGCGTGATACCGATTCACTACTCTCCGTTAAAATTATTGTTTTTTTAATCCTTTTTTCTGTATAATCCTAAAAGTTTTAAATGTTAGACAAAATTTCTTTTTTATGAAAGTGGTTAAGGTTTGCAAAATTATTTCTCAATCTAAAGCTTTTAACAACTTTATTATTTTAGTTATAGTTTTTTCAGCAATACTATCTGGTATTAAAACTTACCAGTTTGTTTATCAGAGCTTTAAATCAATTATATACTTTTTTGATTCATTGATACTATTTGTTTTTACGATAGAGATAATTATAAGGATTGTTGCCTATGGTAAAAATTTTTTACTTTTTTTTAAATCTCCTTGGAATCTTTTTGATTTTGTTGTAACTGCGATTTTTTACTTTCCTGGACTTTATAATTATGCTTCTATATTGAGAGTGACCCGTGTTTTGCGTATTTTACGTCTTGTTACGGCTATCCCTCAATTGAGAGTTTTGGTTGGAGCTTTGTTTCATAGTGTTCCGTCGATGGGTTATGTAGGAATTTTACTGTTTTTGCATTTTTATGTTTACGCAATTATTGGAAATGTTATGTTTGGAGCCAATGATCAGGAAAATTTTGGCAATTTGCATATTTCAATGATGACACTTTTTCAGATTGTAACACTTGAAGGTTGGGCTGATATTATGAAAGTTCAGGGCGATGGTTTTTTTGTGTGGTTTTATTTCGTTAGCTTTATTTTGCTTGGAACGATGGTTATTTTGAATCTTTTTATAGGTGCGATTTTAAATGGTTTTGAGGAGATAAAAAAAGAAATAGATCAGGAGAGTTTGGTTAATAAAAGAGCTAAAAACGACACCAACAAAGAATTAAGAGAAATCAAATTGCAATTGGAAACCATTACTAAAAAAATTGAACACATTTCCAATAGTAATAGGATTTCTAATGGTAATAAAAGAAAACAGAAAACTAAAAAGTAGGTATTTTGTTTTTAGTTATTTTATAATTTTAAGTATATCTGCAGCAATAACTCTTAATAAAAATATAGAAAATGTTAAAAATACTAATCCCGTTATCGTTGCGCTTAATAATTCTTTGCCAGCTTGGACTTTGGTTGAGTCTCCTTTAGAATTTATAATTAAAAATCCAGAATATGAAATAAAAAACATAGATATTAGTCCGGCTATTCCAGAAGACCAAATAAGTATATAAATTACTGCTTCTTGCAAGTTATGCAAAATTGGAATACAACCACTGCCAATAGGTAATTTTATACCGTATATATCCCCTGGTTCTATGCAAATAGATTGATGTAAAGTTGTGTAATTTTGTTTTGAACAGCACATTTGAGGTTCGTTGTTTCTTGCAGGGCAAGTGGCATTTCTAGCTAAGAGGACGAAAGGATAACAATTTGCTGTGTTGTTTGAATTAAGGAGGCAGTCTGGATTGCTGCAAACTGTTTGGCATTTTGTATCAGGATATTCAGTTTCACATCCGTATGTTATTGTTAGAGGTTTTCGTACACAACAAACCTTATTGCCATCACATCCTGAATTTGTTAATGGAAGTTGCACAAATTCTCTTGTTGTTCTTGTTGCGGATCCGCATGTGTCTACACATTGTGTGGTTGTTCCAGGAGGTAGACAGTTAACAGCAGTAGCACAAGTTACATCTCCAGTTTCTAAAGTTCCTGATCTTGGCGATTGGTTCATGACATAGTTATATATTATTCCACATTCGTAGCCTTGACTGTTGACATTAAAAATTACTTCGTCTGATGAGTGTAATACATTGGAGTTATTTGATTTATTTATAATTGAAATTTTTAGTACTATTGTAGTATTGTTTGTTACATTTGCTTTTGTTGTGAAACTAAGTTGATGGCTTGCTGTACTTCCGACGTTACTATATCTTAAAAAATCTGATGAGCATTCTTTTGGAAAAGGTGAAGTTTCTGTTAGATTTACTTCGCATGTTATTTCTGTTCCATCAGATTTAGTACCTATTATTCTAAAGGAATCGATTACGTCTTGGATTTGCTGTATGTTTCTGTTTTGGCTTTCTGATAAGTACATATCTACAACTGGTTTAAGTTGATATCCATTAGGATTATTAGCCCAATTAGACCAATCTTGCTCTGATGTTGTTAAATCAAAATCAACATTGACAGTTGTTCCTGGAATGATTAATCTGTTTTCTTCCCCTTTTATCTCAACTGAAGCTGCATTTGCTTCTTTTAAGATTATTAGGTTTAGTGACAAGACAAAAAAAAATAAAAATAAAATCCTGATTTTGTTTTTTGTTTTTATTGTTGTTAGAAATTTTCGCATTTAATTTATTTGTTTTTTTGAATGATTTTAATATGAATATATACTTTTGTTTGATTTATGACAACGAATATTTTTTGATTTAAATTCTGATTGGATTATAATTAAGTAAAGTGTGGGGTAACTTATATATAATTGCAACTCCAATAGGAAATTTAGAAGATTTGACTTTCAGGGCTTTAGAAATTATTAGGAATGTTGATCTTTTATATGCAGAGGATACTCGTAGAACTATTGTTCTTCTGAAACATTATGGTATAAAAAGATCAATTTTGAGCTATTATGCTCATAGCTCGGAAAAAAAGAAAAAGCAAATATTGGAAAATATTTTAGCCGGTAGAAATGTTGGACTAGTTACCGAGTCTGGCACTCCGGGTGTTTCAGATCCGGGAAATGAATTGATAGGTTATATTTTACGCGCAAATTCTCAAATAAAGGTAATTCCAATTCCTGGAGCATCTGCGATTACGGCATTAATTTCTGTAGCTGGTTGGGATTTGTCAAAATTTTTGTTTATTGGTTTTTTCCCAAAAAAGAAAAAAACAAAGATATTTGAATTGGCGAGGAACTTTGAAATTCCAATAATTTTTTATGAATCTCCATTTAGAATAATAAAAACTTTAGAGTTTATAAAGCTAAGTTTTGGCAGTGAAACTTGTATTGTTTTAGGAAGAGAACTTACAAAAAAATTTGAGGAAATAATTCGAGGTAATGTGTGTGAGGTTTTGGAAAGGTTAAATTCGGGGAAAAGAGTAAAGGGAGAAGTAACAGTAATTGTCAAGTTTTCAAAAAGTTTAGTTAACTTTTGCAACGATAGTGCTGCTGGGAGGATTTGAACCACCAACCTTTCCCTTAGGACGGGACTGCTCTATCCAATTGAGCTACAGCAGCAATTATTTTTGTTTTTGTTACAATTAAAGATTATAAATCAAAAATTTGTATTAGTTAATTTTTAAGAGATTTTGCTGTTTTTTCATTTTTCTTTCTTATCTTAAGCTGAGGGAGTATAAATTTGGCAAACTTTCACTTGCCCCCAAATTTGTAAGTATTATCAATCTATCTGTGCCCACAGAAGGGTATGCGTGTGGTGCGGTATATATCCCTGAGTAAACTGATTTTTTGTTTGTGCCGTCGTAGTCAATTATGAAAACGTTGTTTGTGTCTGCTATTACAATATGTCTTGATGTTGGGAACCAGCTTAGTCTTCTTTTAGAGTTTGGAGAAGATCCTAAGTCTGTTTCTTCATTACCTTCGTCGATTAGAAAATTTTTATCTTCCGTCAGATCATACACATAAGTTTTGTTTTCAGATAATTCTCGGGATTCAATTTGTGTTGAAGATCCTGGTAACTTTTTTAACAAACCGCTGGGTATGGTTGCTGATGAGCTTGCTATATACATTACCATTTTTTCATCTGGGGAAAAAACGAAATCGCGAGATTTTTTTAAAAGTATCTGTTTTATTTCTTCCGGAACTTTTGCTAGTTTAGAATTTTCTTTGGTTTTTTTGTTTTTTTCCCAATTATCGTAAACCTCTTTTATTTTTGAATAAATATTTATTCTTTTCTCTTGAGGATTAAATGAACTTGTTTCAAGCAAAAAAGCTGCTGATCCAGACTTAACCAAAATTTCAGATTGATCTGGAGACCATTCAATAGTTACATTTTCGAAGTTGCCATCTGCGATTCTTTTTGGATCTTTTGAAAATCCTAGTGGCAAATTTGTCATTTCCATTACCCATATTCCTGCTGTTTGCTTGTTTTGGCTGGGCGAATTTCCATGAGGAATGATATATGCGATTTTAGTAAAGTCTTTGCTTGGAAATAATTTCGATATTCCAGTGAAAGTTATTGCCGACAACGATGGAACATTTTTGAATAAATAGGCGGTTGCTTCTGTAACTTCTTGATCTTTTATTGTTAGTCTTTTGTTCCACTCTATATATCCTTCTTTTTTTACGGTTATATCATAAGTGCCACTTTTTAAAGAAATTGTTGCGTTAGTTACAGTTTTTGGTTCGCCATTTATTATTATTTGAGCGCCGTCCGGAACCGATTTTAAAAGTAATAAACCTTGTGATACTATTTCTCCGCTTTTTTTGTCTATTCTAAAGCCTTTTGAGTACAAAAATATGAGTGTTGTGATGCCAAGAACGAAAACTATACTAAAAGCCAATATTATACCTCGCACAATATTTAGATCTTTATTGTTTCTTTCTTTTTCTGATTCTGAATTCGTTATTAAGCTTTTTTTGTTTTTATTGTTAATTTTTTTTGTTTTTTGTTTCATAATTGATTATTACTGTTTACATTTTTTTTAAAAATTAGTTCTTTGAAGTTATAAACATATTTTATAATAAAAAAGGTTTCCTTATGTATTTTATTTTAAAAACTTAAATTTTCTATAATAAATAAGTAAAAAAAGCAAACTAAATCTAATTTATGAAGTCTTTGAGAATTTTCATTTTTTTTCTTGCATTTTTATTTGCATCTAGTTCTTTGTCTTTTGTTCAGGCAAGATATGATGGAACAATAGAAATACCAGTAGTTAGTGAAGGTTCTTTTTCTTTGTCCCATTCTGTTCATGAAAGTAGTGAAGATTTAAATCAATTCATAAATGTAGGTGAAGTTTTTGCTTTGCGCATTTTTGTTGTTAATGGATTAAGACATGGAGCTTCACTTATTCTGAAGACCACATTAAACCAAGAATTGAAACCGTATAAGGCTGGTTTTTATCCTAATCCAGCTCAACTTGTATCAACGATTGAAACCGGATCAGGAAGTTGCGAAATAGATAATCAAGATGTTTCTTGCGGAATTTCTTTAAACAGAAATTCTATTGCTATAATACAAATTGAAGCTTACGCGAATTCTTCTGGAGCTTTTAGAAACAGTATTTTTTTGTATGATGTTAATAATTCTTTGAGGGATCAAATTTTAGAAAGTTCGGTTATTGTTAATGTAGCTGATGGTCCTGCTTTTTCTCCTCCTCCGTCTCCTAGAATTGATTCTTTGTGCAGCGATGATGCAAGTGTATATACTGCTGTTGGTTGTGTTCCGATGTTTATTCAAGGTACTGTTGGCACAGTCAATTTTTTCCTTGTTTTGTTCGGTGGGATTGCTGGAATGGTTACTGTGTTTTTAATTATTTATGGTGGGTTTTTAATTATGACTTCAATTGGGAATCCGACAAAATTGCAAAGTGGCAAAGAATTGATTACATCTGCAATTTATGGTTTGTTTTTGCTTTTGTTTTCAATTTTTATTCTTCGTTTAATTTCTTCTGATTTATTGTTTGTATTTTAATTTAGTTAATCAAAATTTTTTACTTTTCTAGTTTAAATCGGGTATCGGGTCAAGTATTTTTATTGTTAATGTTATCAACGATTAATATAATGTTCTTGTTTTTAATTAGTAACATGCGTTTAAGGAGGAAAATAGCTATAGATTTAGGAACAGCTAATACTTTAGTTTGGGTAAGTGGGGAAGGTTTAGTTGCAAATGAGCCAACAGTTGTGGCTGTATCCGCTTTTGATGGTCGAGTTGTGGCAATAGGAGAAGAAGCTAAGCTTATGCTAGGAAGAACTCCTGAAGTTTTAATAGCGAGTCGTCCAATGAAAGATGGTGTTATCGCAGATTATAAACTTACACAAGCTATGCTTGCTTATTTTATTAGAAAAGCTTTGGGAAAATTTGAAATTTTAAAACCAGAGGTTATGGTATGTGTCCCTGCTGGGTGTACGCAAGTTGAAAGGCGTGCAGCTTTAGATGCTACGATTGCTGCTGGGGCGGCAAACGCATATCTTTTTGATGAACCTTTGGCAGCTGCAATTGGCGCAGGGCTTCCAGTTTCCGCACCAAGTGGAAGTATGATAATTGATATAGGTGGTGGCAGTTCCGAAGCGGCGGTAATATCGCTTGGCGCGGTTGTAACGCACAAATCTGTTCGTGTTGCTGGCAACAAGATTGATGAAGCAATTCAGGAATATTTGAAAAAAAAGTACAGTATAGTGATTGGGGATCAAACTGCTGAAGAGGTGAAAATAAAAATTGGATCTGCCACTTTTTTGGACAAACCAGTGTATATGGAAATTTCAGGAAGAGATTTGGTATTTGGTTTACCCAAAAGTGTTAAAATTAGTTCAAACGATGTTACTGAAGCAATAATCCCGGTGTTGCATCAAATTGTCGGCGCTATTAAAGGTGTTTTAGAAAATACACCACCAGAGTTGGCCGCGGATATAATAGATAAAGGTATTGCTATGAGCGGAGGAACTTCAACTTTAAAAAATTTTGACAAGCTTGTTACTGAAGAAACTGGTGTAGTTGCTCATGTTGCTGATAATGCATTGTTTTGTGTGATTAAGGGTATAGGTACTGTTATGGAAAACATAGACCTTTGGAAACACAATTTAACTTTGTGGAAATAAATTTTTCATGAATAATTCTTTTAATTCAGTTTATATTTTGGGTATAAGAATAGATGTTGTTGATTTAGATCAGGCGATTAAATATATTTTTAAAATTGTCAAAAAAAAAGAACAAGCAATTATTACTCCGCTTAATCCGGAAATCATTTTATCAGCCCAAAAGGATGATGGGTTAAAAAAAATAATCAATAATTCTAAATTATCTCCAGCTGATGGTATTGGTGTAGTTTGGGCTGCGAAATTTTTAGGCTTTGAAAGAATTTTGCCTTTGGTTAAAGGAAGAATTCTTGCTAAAAATTTGATTGAATTGTGCATGTTAAAAAAAGTTAAAATTGCCCTAATTGGAGATAAAACGAGAAATGCCATCAAAACGGCAAAAAAATTTAAAAGCGAGTATATAAAAGGTTTCGTTGGTCCAATGCTTTTGTTAAATGGTTTGCCACAAACAAAAAACGAACAAAAAAAAGAAGAGTTGCTTTTAGAAAAATTAAAAACTTTTTCTCCGCGAATCGTTTTGGTTGGTTTTGGATGTCCTAAGCAAGAGAAATGGTTAAATAGAATATTGCCAAAATTAGATAATGTTGTGGGGGTAGTTGTTGGTGGAACATTTGATTATATGTCTGAAAAGATGGCATTGCCTCCTAAATTTTTTGAAAACCTTGAATGGTTTTGGAGACTTTTAATTCAACCAAAGAGGTTTTTAAGAATATTGAAAGCAACGATTGTATTTCCTTGTTATGTGTTTTTGTCTAAGCTTTTAAGGTTTTAATTAAGGTTTTAGTAAGTTAAGCATTAATTGATTAAATATCAAATATAATTAAATTTTTTTGATTTTTTAATATTGTTAATTATTGTTAATTTGATTTTTGCAGGCTAAGTTAGTGATTAATTATTGACATATTAAGCAAGTTTTTGTTACCTTTTTAGTATAATTTGAATTCAAAATTAATTTTTAAATTTTTTAGAAAATTTTTAGAAAATGTTGAAAAATGTATCCATTAAAATTTGATTTTAGGCTTACTTGCTTATGCTTATAAATTAAATAGTTTAAAAAATGGAAGGCAAAAATACAACAAAAAGAGTTGTCAAGCTTTCAGATTTGCCAGATTTGATGACTGTTAGAGAAGTAGCAGAACTTTTTAGAGTTTCTCCTCTTACTATAAAACGTTGGGGCAAAAGAGGAAAATTAAATCCAATTAGAATAAATTCAAGAGGAGATAGAAGGTATAAAAAAGAAGCAGTTTTGTGGGCACTTGGAATGCAAGACAAATCTGGTTGATGTCTTTTCTCTTTATTGTCTTTTTCTTTGATTTTTTGGTTTTTTTTGGTTTTTTGGTTTTTGGGTGCTTATGATTTTAGCTATTTGTGTGTATTGGGCTGTTAAATGTTATACAATATTTTAAAATATTTAAAATTTAAAAATATTGAATTTGTTTACATTTGTTTGTAATAATTTTTAAAAAACTAGTAAATTCAAGCAACTAAAGTGAAAAAATTTTTTCTCATATTTTATTCAGGAGTGTTTGTTGTTATTTTTGTTGTGGGTGTGATTTTTTATTTTTATTCAAGGGAGAGCTCTCCTGTAGTTGCGGTTGTTGGTGAAGAAAAAATTTATTTAAAAGATTTGGAATATGAGCTTTCGTTGCATCCCAATAGAAATGATCCTAATGTGAAAGAGCTGATTTTGGATGAGCTAATTAAAGATTCCATTATTCTTCAAGCAGGCAACAAAGAAGGTAAAATATTTTTATCTCCTGCATTTTATAATTCGGATAACAAGAACTATGAATTTAGGTTTCAAAAAATAAATCAAGTAAAGTCTTTAGTTCAAGAAGAATTAGATTTTGTTAGTGGCACAATTGTTACTATTTGGTTTTTCAATAACGATCGAGCTGGAAGATTTGGGTATGAAGGTGGTAAAAATTCCGCTTATAAAAAAATTAAATCTTTAAGAGATCGTGTAAGTAATGGAGAAATTACAATAGATGAAGCCGTAATGGAGGTTAAATCTGATACAACTCTTTTCGATCTTGATTTTGCTTATCAAACAAATGCGAAAATAGATTTTAATATCACCAAAGGTCAAAGAGTTACATTTGATGAGGAATTTGACAAATTGATATGGACAGTTGAAGAAGGTGATGTTTCAGATATTTATCCTCTTAGAGAAAATTCGTTCGTTCTAGGTGGTCTAAAAGAAGTTGCTTATGCTTTTTTTTATGTTAAAGCCAGAAAAATTTCAAACAATGAAAACACGAATTTTGAAGATTGGTTGGAAAATTATAAAAAAGATATCCCTGTGATAAAATATCAGTAAGTTTTATGTATAAGTTTTCTGCCTTATTTTTAGTTTTTTTGTTTTGCTTTTTGTATTTGTCTCCGGAAAGTGTTGAAGCTGGTGTGATTCCGACAATTAGAGGATATGTTTATACAGAAAATAAACGTCCAATACCAGGAGTTTGGGTTGCTATGACAAATAGTGGATGTAAATGGTGCCCAAAATGTTTGCGCGGAAAAGCTACTAGGTATGCCAAAACAAACGAAAAAGGAGAATTTGTTTTTGAACCGGTTTATGTTGCAGATTATTTACAACCCGGTGGGACATGTGAAAGCAATCCAGCAATAGGTAGGATGATAGATACAGATTTTGATGGGGTTTTAGATGCCGAGGAAATTCCTAAAGCTCCGTCAGGTTGTATGGATAATGGAGCTAGGGCTTGCACTTATGAGTTTGGTTGTTGGGGTGCAAAGTATACCTTTTCGGTGGTTAAGCCATTTAATTTAACTGGCGAGTTTAGCAAACTAACTGAAGTTGATTTTAATAATGCACTTGTTGATTTTACAATTTATCCTGGAGAGATTATTTACAATCCAGATCCTCCTCCTGTTTCTAACACTCCTACTGTCTCACTTTATCCTTATGCAAAAGAAGAGCCGCCGTTTCCATCTTGTTTGAGTTTAAACATTTTGCAATTTGGCAGTGGTGAAGTTTGTAGAATTTCGCAAGACGAATGCAAATCTCAAAATGATTATACATTTTTTTCTCCAGGAGGAAATGCAGTTTTAAAAATTTATACAGGGATGGGACACTTGTGGGATCAGGGATGTAAGCAAGGACCAAATAATGATCCTCAAAGGTCAGGATCCGGTGGTGTGTGCGATCAAATTTCCCAAACTTATGAAGCTGTAAAAGTTTTAGTTAATGGTGTTGAGGTTGGAAGAACTGTAGATTTAGGAACAGATGTAAATTCTTATTGGGAGTTTCCTGTTGTACTAAATAATGGATCAAATACTTTGAGTATTAAGCATATTATAGCAGGCGAATCTTTATCTATAGAAAGTGAATCTGTCTTTTATAAGGGTGCAATTTGCGCTGAAGACAGCATTTCGTTTGTGCCTTCAAGTTGCCAAGTAAATTTACCTCCTGCAATTTCTTTGTCTGTGGATGAAACTAGACAAATTTTACCTGGGATTGAATCTCGAAACGGTTCTGTTGATGAAGTTACTTTTACTTTAGAACCTTTGGGTTATGCGTCTTTGTGTTCTAGTAATCTTGGCAAATGTCAAGCAGGTATTTATACATACACAGATACTTCTCCTGTATTTGGTGCAAATATTACTGGAATATCAAGTGGAAATGTCAGACTTAATGTATCAGCTAAAATGATAGATGAGAAAGTTGATTGTGTTTCTGCTGATTCTACCATTCAGGTTTTTTCTCAAAATGCTTGGTTTCAAGTTAGAAATGGAAATGTGATTACAAACTCTAATATAAGTGTTCAAATACCGCCAGTATGCATTTCAAATCCTATATGCAGTCCGTATTTTATTACTAAACGAGGAGGAAATTCTCCAGGGTTGGCATTGCTATCTGGTTATTATAATTCAAATGTAAATGTTTCTGAGAAGAACTGGTTGGTTGAGAGACTAAGAAGTTTTGAACAAGTAAATTTTGAATTTTTTGAATCTTTGACGCGGAGTGAAGGTATTTATCAAAAAAATTTAACTAAATCGAACATAACACAATATGATCTTTTGAATTCTGGCATACAACACAATGGTTATTACTACTATTTTTATGAAGGTCCGGAAAATCTTAATATTTCTGATGATATTTCTTTAGGGTCTCGCAAGGTTGTTCTTCTTGTTAAAAATGCCTCTCTTTTTATAAATGGAAATATCAATTTTAATGATGGACAAGGGTTTTTTATGGCTATTACAGACAAAAACATTTATGTTTCTCCTGATGTGTATTCTGGAATTAATAATGTTCCTGCATTAGAAGGAATTTTTGTGGCTGATGAAGGTTTTATTTCCGGATCAGAGGATGAAGATTTTGATAAACAACTTTTTGTTAGAGGTACGGTTATTGCTGAACAGTTGTCGCTTCAAAGGAATTTAAAAGACAATGCAACCAAGCCTGCAGAGTTTTTTGAGTTTGCTCCTGATTTGTATATGAATTATCCAAGTATTTTTTCCAAGAAGCTATTTTTGTGGAAAGAGATAACTCCTTAAAGAAACAAGTGATAAATTTTGTAAATTATTTTAGCTTTCTTTAAATATAAAAGTTTAAGTATGTAAAGTTTATGAATTACTTTCAGCCAGATACAAACATTGATGATAAAAGAATTTTTGTTCAATTTTCTGAGAAAAAGCAATTAATAGATTTAAAATTTAAAAATTATTTTCTTATATTTTTTTTTGCTTTAATTTTTTTTCTCTTGCTTGGAGCCATTTATTTTATTTTGTTTGGACTTAAAAAAGACGATTTATCCAATAATTTTAATTTAAGTCCTACTCCAATCCCTTTTGTATCTCTAAATCCAGGGGAAGTGGTTTATTTTTATCCGAACTATATTTTGTCAGGTGATTTAACAGAAAGTTCCTGCAAGAAACTTTTCCCTTTAGTAAAAAAAGGAGCTTATGATTATAAGCAAGTTGCATCTAGACTTGTGAGCTTATTATTACAGGATGAAGAAGCGGGTTACTTTTCCCCTTATTCTTTAGTTTTAGCTGGAAAAGTTGCTGATGTGGAGTTAGTTGAAAATAATTATGCTTATATTAATTTTAAGGATATAGATAGTTTGCCTTTTTATGGTAATCCGGGGAAATTTTTAGATGAAAATACTCGTTTGCCCTCTTGTAATGTAAGTTTGATTGTTGATATGTTTAATGCTACTTTTAAAGCTAATTATGGCGTGAAGTATGTTTACTTTGCCATAGATGGCAATGTTCCAAAGTTTTATGAAATGACGCGACTTGTTTGCCCTGGAACTAAAAGTCAGTGTTCGAGAGTAGATAAAGTTGTTAATGAAAATGTTAATATTGATTTTAAGGATTATTTATTTTTTGAAAAAATGAAAGTGAGTTTACCTTCTGGATGGGATTTTGAAACTAAATCCGATTTTTCTTATTCATATGTAGTTAATGATCCTTTTTTGATGAAGTTGAAAATTTCAAGAGAAAAATCGTTTCAAGAAGTTTTGGATTGTCCTAAGTTATTAAACGTTGAATGTATTCAAAAAGAGATTAAAAATAAAATTTGGATTTATTACAAGAAAAATGTTTTTACAGGGTATCAACATGTTTTTGAAACTGATTATCAAGGATATGTATACAGCTTGTTAATAGAGGTTGCAGGTTCAGAATCTGATTATTTTAATAATATTTTGCAGAGTTTATTTACTAGTTTGGAAATTGTTGATTGATTGAATATGTTGAAACTTCTTACTAATAATTTCATTTTAAAATTTTTTGTTTCTATTTTGTTTTTTTTGTTTGCTTTTGTTTCAAATGCAAAAGCAAATGTAGTGAGAGACTGTTCATATTTTGAGGTAGAGGGGTATAATAGTAGTGGTGAAATTGTTTCATATCCTAGGCAAGTTAAATCCAATAATAACAATACAGCTGTAATTTATACAAGTTTGGGCTCTTATATACGGACAAGAGTCAAGTCTTATTGGCCTCCTTCCCTGTTATCTAGTTTGTCTCCACCTAGAGGTATTTTATATGAAGATGGGAACTATGCTCGTGCTTATCCCAGGCCTACTTTTATTCCATATGCGGATTTTGTTTTAGGGGGTACTGTTTTGACGCAGTATAGAAACAATCTACAGAT
>JAOAEL010000010.1 GCA_026416845.1 Patescibacteria group bacterium | reverse complement strand
AAGCATTGTAATATACTTTTCCGTGGCAAGTGTGTTTTTGAAAATATAAAAATAAGTCAACAATCACTTGCCACCACTATTAAATCCCAAATCGGCAACCACCATACATCCATCATCTAAATCTTGATTAGCCATGTATCTCCCTAAACTGGTGGCAAAAGCAGAATTATCATTAAAGTGTTGTAAGTAAGACTCCCTAATTATATCTTCAGGAACTTTGTCCCCCAAATTATCTGAACAAACAACCAACTTTAACCCATTTTTCCCTAATGCAAGATACTCTTGAGAGATGTTTATTCTTCTGGTAGATATAAACAAGCCACTCTCCCCTTCAGATTCACCTAAATGAGCAAATATGCCAGATCTATACCTCCTGCTTGCTTCTAATTCGTTTAATGCATCTTGTCTGGCTTGACGCAAACTGGTTTGAGAGCATTTCATACCAATATCATCTTCCAATTCCAATTTATTCAGAATTAACCCATAAAGACAGTCATGAGGTATAACAAGTTTTTCAACAAAATAAGAATTATTTTCATTATCAAAACCAAGCAACATCACTTGCGAATCGCCAACCCAAGCAATGTCCAAAAATATTTGCTTTCGTCCATTAACCAATTCGTGACTTACCACAGCAACAGTGACAGTGGTCACACCTTCATTAAGCTCTGATACTACTAATTCATTTACTTTATTAATAATCCCTCTAAGCATCACCATTTTTGGAACTTCATTTTTGTGAATCAAATAATCCCAACCTAAGAGATTGTGTTCCACCGCAATTTTTGCCGCCTTAGCCGAATTAGTTTTATCACCAAAGGAACACCCATCAGCCGCAACCATTACTGCTTGGATAGAATTCTCTTCACTCAAAGGAAAAACAGCCGCACCCACAGCATCCTGTCCGCCATAACAAATCAACCCTTTGCCAAATCGCAAATCTAGCTCAACTACTCCATCATCTAATCCAGCTTCACGATGTTCCCTGTCACCTGAAGCCTGCAAAACAAAATTTCTGGCTACAGAACGAGGTTCTCTTAGCAGTAATTCTCTTACAACACCTATTCTTTCTGTCATTTCTTTTGAAATCTAAATACAATTGCTTGTACTATACCATAAATCAAATAAAACAATTATTACATTCTTGGCGGAGTTTTAATCCCTAAAATAGACAAACCATTTTTAATCAAAATACCCACAGCTTTTGTCAAGACAACTCTAAAGAATTCATTCTCAGAACCTATTATTTTATTCGAAGAGTAATAAGAATTATATTTTTGTGAAAGTAAATATAAATAATTGCAAAGCAAATTTGGCGAATAAGTAGTCGCCGCATCCTCTAAAACCTCTTTAAAATGGATTATATGACGCAGCAAAGAAAGCTCGTTATCTAAAATTTTTGATTTTAGCTTTGTGGTATCAAGAGTACCTATGTCTAAATCAGAAAAATTAGATTTTTCTAAAATGCTTTGCGTTCTGGCATATGTATACTGCAAATAAGGACCGGAATTGCCTTCCAAAACAATTATCTTGTCCCAATCAAATATTATGTCTCTTTCCGGAGAGTGCGAAAGATCAAAGTACTTAACAGCACCAATCCCTACATCATATGAAAGTAATTTTACCTCTTCTTCAGTCAAACCTTTGTCTGTTTCTGAGTTTTTTATTATGAGTTTTGAGCGTTGTACCGATTCTTCTAAAACTTCTTCCAATTTTATAGTCTCGCCTCTTCTTGTTGACATTTTGCCATGATGGAATCTTATCAATCCATGCGCAACATGTTTTAACTCTCTACCATCACTCCAACCTAATTTTTTTACAGTTTCAAACACTTGCTTAAAATGAAGCGTCTGGTCAGAACCAACTTCATATATGAGTATCGATGGATTCCAAGTTTTTATGCGATAGTAAAAAGCGGCTAAGTCGCGAGTGAAATATGTAGTTGTACCATCCGACTTCACAAGCATTGCCGGCGGCATATCGTCAAAAGGAACAATTATGGCTCCACCTTCGCCAACCTGACAAATACCAGCCTTTTTCACCAAAGAAATTACCTCAGGCATCTTTTCTTCATAAAAACTTTCTCCATGATCATTTTCTATATTCACACCCAACATGTCATAAATTCGTTTGAACTCTCTTAAAGATATTTCTTTGACAATCTGCCAAATTTGACGGGCTGTTGGATCTTTGTTTTCCAATTTCTTAAACCACTCTTTCGCAATATCACGAAGAGACGGATTATTTTTCATCTCGTTGTTAAACTCAACATAGAGTTTCTCTAGATCTTCAACAGATAAGTCTTTAGGATCAAGATCATGCCTAACTATTTGGGCTATGATCATCCCAAATTGTGTACCCCAGTCGCCCAAATGATTTTCGCCAATGACCTTGTACCCAAGTGCCGAGTATAACTTCTTAAGCGCGTCTCCAATTATCGTAGATCTCAAATGCCCTATGCTAAATCGTTTGGCTATATTTGGAGAAGAATATTCAATCAAAACTGTTCCTTTTCTGTCAGCTTGATTTAAGTACCGATTCTCTTGAGAGACTAATTTTGCCAATTCTAAAAGAAGCGTTTCTTGTTTAACAAAAAAATTTATAAATCCTGGACCGGCAATTTCTATCCTTTCAATAAGATTCATCAAATCCTGATTAGCCTTTAATTTATAAACCAAACCCTCAGCATAAGTTCTTGGATTAGTACCGCGTGGCGCAGAAATAAGAGCCAAGTTGGTTGAATAATCTCCAAATCTCTCAAGAGGAACATCCACTACTACCTGTGAATTATTTTCAGATATATCTTGGAGCGCTTTTTTAATGATACTGCGCATAAACCACCTAATTTTACATTTTATTTTCGGATATAGCTAATTGTTTTTAATACTTATTTACATCAATCTATAATGTACCTCTGGCACAAATCTGTGATTAATAAAACAACCTCTACTTAACCCAAATCTTGTTGCCATCTGACAAAACTACAACATCGCCTTTTAGATCAGTCCTGAAAACCTTCGCATATTGATTAAGCATTTCCAAAATTTCCTGGTGCGGATGTCCATAGGAATTATTCCTAGCAACAGAAATCACTGCGATTTCTGGAGTCGCAAATTTCAACAAATCTTTTGTAAGTCCATTTCTGCTTCCGTGATGAGGGACTTTAAGATATTCAACATCGCCAATTTCCACCAACCCAAGCAGTTTTTCAATCGCTGTAGGTTCAATATCGCCAGTAAATAACATATCAAAATTTTTGTAACGCGCTTTAAAAACCACTGAAAGATTGTTAGGATTAATTTCTGTCTGGTATAAATTTTCAATCTTGTCACCCAATCGTAAACTATCACCTTCTTTTAAATTACCGTTAAAAAACCGCATGTCAGGCCAGAGTATCTCTAAATATATCAAACCCACCCTAACTTTTTGTCCAGAGTGAGCAAATGTCACATTCGCACCCTCACCCACCATAGAATTTTTTAGCAATCTAAAACTTTCATTGCTAGAGTCAATTTGCGGCAAAAGAAAATTTTGGACATTATACCTTTCAAACACATCAATTAGCCCTCTGTAGTGATCTTCTTGAGGATGAGTTAGAATCAGAAGCTCAATAACACGATCCCAGAAAGGCAAGTATTTAGATAAACATGTTAGAATTTGCGAATCAGCTCCACCATCTATAAGAATTTGATAACTCTTATGAATAATCAAAAACCCATCCCCTTGTCCAACATCGCAGGCTATCACCTGTACCACATCAGATCTTGGGTATTTAACAAATGCAAATAATACAGTACCCATTATCAACAAAAAAACAGCTGAAATTATTTTCGGATTCATTTTAAGCAAACAAATCTATAACTGACAAAAACACCCACGAAAGCGGAATTGTAAGGTACAAAATGAAAGTACCAATTGATATATTCACAATGCCAACAAAGCCTCCAATCAACCCCATAATTGTTATCGGTACAATAGTCCACAGAACTAAAGCATTTATGACTGGAGAGAATATGTTTACCCAGCCAAAAAAATAAATTAATATCGGACTAACCCCAATTTGAGCAACCAAAGAATTAGCAAAATTCTCTCTAAAAAAAGCAGGTACAAAACTCAAGCGATCATAAAATGGCTTAGAAAGAACAATTAATGAAGAAGTTGACGCAAATGATAAATAAAAACCCAGATCATGTACCCATTGAGGATTGAAAAACAACATTGCAAATCCAGTTAAGAATAACGCCCTTAAAGATTCATTTAATCTGCCTAGCTCTAAAGCGGAAAATGCAATTGTTGCCATTAATGTCGCTCTGACAATAGGAGCTTCAAATCCTACTAAAAAAGCGTACCACCACGCAAAAAGACAAGCAAAAACAACTGCAATTTTGCGATTGAGCATACCAATTAACAAATTCAAAACAAACTTAGTAATGAGCGTAACATTCATACCAGAAGCAACCACCACATGTACCGTACCTGTTTTGATCAGTTTTTCGTAAAGATCTTTCGAAATCAAAGATTTAGAACCAAGCGAAACACCAGAAACAAGCCCTGCAAAATCGGTAGGCAAAGATTGCTTGTAAACATCAAACAAATTCTTTCTAAAATTGTTTAAAGGGTTATCAGATTGTTTGTGTTCAAGTATTTTTGTCTGAATAAGTCTACCTTTTTGGACTTTGCCTTGAACAACTAAATAATCGCCATAAGAAACTTGTGGATAAAAAGGCAAGTATACTTTTATGCCTTGTAAAATAACTTTTTGAGATCGGGCATAAATAACTGGATCTTCTCTAAGGTAAGCAGATATTCTGACAACACTGTCTTCGGAGAATTTGGGCAAATTCACTTGGTATAAAAAAATCCTCAATATCAAAATCACCAACAACAATATCCAAATAGCAATTTTGGGCATTATTAATAAACGGTAACCTTGTCTTTTATCTTCTCAAACACAGAATTAGGTATAACTTTTTTGCTTTTTAGCTCTTCTATAGATGAGTAAGGGCGTTGATCAATGATTCTTTGGGCGTAAGTTGGACCAATTCCCGGCAGACTATCAAGTTTTTGAAGGCTATCTGTATTTATATTCACAAGAGACGTTGATACTGTTTGATCGCTTTTATTAACGCTCGAATTATTAGCACTTAACACTTCCGATTGCTTGCCAGCTTTTGGGATATAAATTTTTTGTCCATCGACAAGTTTGGCCGCCTTGTTTATCACTTTGTCTACAAAAGCCGTATCTGCATTTTCTGTAAAACCCCCAGCTTTATTTAAAGCTTCAAAAACTCGATCTTCAATTGACATTTCATAAACTCCAGGATTTTTAACTTCACCAGAAACTTCAACAAAGATACTTTTTTGAGAACTTAAGCTTGATTGCTGATTTTCATCCGATATAATTTCAATTCCTTCTTGGCGCGAATCTTTTGTATTAACAAATATAAAAACACCAGTTAAAAGGGCAAAAAAACCCAATAAAGCAAAAAGGAAACTTAATTTGTTCTCTGATATAAAAGAAAATAACCATTTTAAATGGTTATTTTGCTCTTCAGGTGACCAATTGTCATTCACAAAAATATTTTATACACAAAAAGAAGGAGTTAAGAAGAATTACTTTGCAGTTGATACAGAAATATCTATTTTGTTACAAAATTTACTACTTTACCCGGAACAAATATTACATTTTTCACTTGACTCTTTTTAACCCATTTGTCCAAGTCTTTGATTTTATAAGCACTCTCTACAACCGTTTGCTTAATTTTAGCGTCTTCAGATCTCATGCTCATTATAGCCCTAACTCTGCCATCAACCTGTACAATAACCTTAATTTCGGAATCTTTAATCAAGTTGGCATCAAATTTGGGCCAATTTGTCTTGTGAACAGAAAAAGGTTGTTTTAATACCTCGCACCATACTTCCTCTGCCAAATGCGGAGCAAAAGGCGCGATCATTCTTGCAAGAGCGTTTTTTGTCTCCCTCCAAACTGGATCTTCTATGCCACTTCTTGCACTTTCTTTTGCTAAATCACGCATCAAATTCACAAGTTCCATGATCGCTGAAATTGCGGTATTGTAGTGGAAACAAGAAATATCTTCCGTTACCTTCTTAATAGTTCTATTTAGCAAACTAAGCAATTTTTTCTTGTTGTCCTCTTCTAAAAAGATATCAGAATGGTTAAATATATTCCAAAGTCTATCAACAAACCTTTTCATTCCTTCTATGCCTGTATCCCTAAAGTCAGGGTACCCATCCATTGGACCCATAAACATCAAGTAAAGTCTCAAAGTGTCTGCGCCAAATTTTGCAATATACTCATCAGGATTTACAACATTGCCACGTGATTTGCTCATCTTTGCGCCATCTTTGATCATAAGTCCATGAGCGTAAAACTTAGGGAAAGGTTCATCAAAGCCAATATGCTTCATATCATAAAGCGCTTTTGTGATAAATCTGGCATACATTAAATGCAAAACTGCATGCTCAGCTCCACCAAAATATAAATTAACAGGCAACCACTTACTAGTTATTTCTCTATCAAAAGCAGTCTTTATAGCGCTTAAGCTAGCAACAGTTGGATATCTCAAAAAATACCAAGAACTATCTAAAAAAGTATCAGAAACATCTGTTTCTCTTTTTGCTTTAGCCTTGCAGTACGGACAAGTCGTCTCGTAAAATTCAGGATGATCATCCAAAGGGCCTTTACCATTGCCTTTGGGACGGTAATCCTCTATAACTGGTAAGAGAACAGGCAAATTCTCTTCAGGATACCATCCGTAATGATCCCAATCAGAATAATCAGAGTGAATCAGTTTTTCTTTGGAAACAGTATCAAACCAACTCTTTCTATTTCTTTTACATTCAGGACAAAAAATCATAGGAATAGGAGGCCCCCAATACCTTTGTCTTGATATTAACCAATCACGAAGATGATAATTACTCACCCTTTTCCCCAAACCTTTCTGCTCAAGATAATCAACTATTGCGTTAAAAGCATCCGTTGTCGTCTTGCCATCTAAAAAACCAGAATTAATCATGTATCCTTCGCCTTCTTCTACCTGATCTTTTTGGGAAATTTCAGATGTGTTGCCATTTTTGCCTACAACAACTCGTTTTATAGGAAGGTTAAATTTTTTTGCGAAATCAAAATCTCTTATGTCATGACCCGGCACTCCAACCACCGCGCCAGTTCCAAAATCAGTTAAAACAAAATTAGAAATCCATATAGGCATTTCTTGATTTGTTAAAGCATTAATTGCATAAAAACCACTAAAGACCCCAGTTTTCTCTTTGTTATCTTCTGATATATTATGTAGACTTTGTAGATATTTAGATATATCTTGATATACATGTTCTGGAACTTTAAGCGCTCGATCAACTATTTTTCGCGTAAAATCATGCTCTGGCGACACCACAACAAAAGTAGCTCCAAAATTTGTCTCCGGTCTTGTTGTAAAACAAGTTATCGTTTCTTTGGTATCTTTCACTTCATATGTAATATTAATACCCTGTTTCTTACCTATCCAATTTCTCTGAGCGATAACAACACGCTCAGACCAATCAATCTTCTCTAAATCTTCCAATAACCTATCAGCATAATCTGTTATCCTAAAAAACCACTGCTCTAATTCTTTGAATTCGGGTATATTTCCACACCTCTCACAAACTTTAATGCCTTCAGGGACATCTTCAACTTTTTCATATCCAGGTGGAACTTTCCCAGCTTGAGCGGGAGTCTGTATCTGCTCATCGGCAAGAACCGTTTTACAACCGGGGCACCAATTCACAAAAGCTTTTTTGCGATAAGCAAGACCAGCCTTAAACATTTCAACAAACAACCACTGTGTCCATCTGTAATAATCAATATCAGAAGTATTCACAATACGCGTCCAGTCATATGAATGACCAATCATTTTGAATTGTTTTTCGTATCGCGCAATTGTCCTGGCAAGCATTTTTTGGGGTGTCTCTCCAATTTTTATTGCGTAATTCTCTGAATGAATTCCAAATGAATCATAACCAAACGGCTGAAAAACATCATAACCGTTCATCCTTTGAAATCTACCGAAGACATCGCTTCCTGTGGATGAAAATATAGTTCCAACATGCACACCTTCGGCGGAAGGATACGGAAACATCCATAGGTTATAAAAAGGTCTTTTGGCATTTACAATATCAGGAGTGTATATCTTATTCTTCTCCCACTTTTCCTGCCACTTTTTCTCAATCTGATTATGTTCAAAGTGTAAATTATTCATTTTACAAAAGCTTTCTTGAAGCAAAAGCAACTATGATTATAATCAAAATTATAATCATTTTGTGATCTGAATTCATCTTTATTTTTAATAAAGAAATTAATCATATACTAACTTAAATTAATAACAACAAATAAAATCATTATCCGCAATGCACAATTTATCCACAAATATATGCACATTTACCAAATCGGTTTTCCTATAATAAGCAAGATACTAATCTAATATAAAAAAATTAATAAAACAAAACTATTAAGGATTTTAATTGTAAGCAAAAAAGTAAAGATACAAAAAATTAAAATCTTCAAGATAAAAGATTGAAATACGGCAAAAATTGACAACCGAATTTGTTGTCAATTTCTATCCTTCTCTGCTAAACAAAATTAGAAGTTAATATATCAAATTCATTAACAGTAAAAATGTTTGAACATTGTTTCCCATAACATTTGTTGGTACAACAAAAAACTTTATCGATAAACGCAAGATAGTCAAATTTCTTGGCGTTGACTTTTTCATGCAATATTTTCACAAAATCTATATTTATAATTTTTCTATTACTTATATCGTCTCCGTCAAGCCACCTCTTATACCTAGATATACCTCTGCAAAATTCTCTTTAACTCTTAAAAGAGCTATATCTATATCCAAATCTTGAATGATTTTATTGTCATTCCTAACTATGATTTTTTTTTCAATTAGAGAAATAAAATTAGAATGAAGCGATAAAACATCGAATTTTCCTTTTGCATTATAAGAAGTGACAGATTCGACATCTCCTTCAAAAATAATCCCTTGTCTTGATTGAATTTTTAAATGAAATTTGCGATTTTTGTTTGTATCATTCATCAATTTTAATATCTGATATTAAACCAACAAATAGAAATTTCTCTTCCGGAATATGATCATATCTCCCGTCTATTATTCCCGCAAGGTCATTCACGGCTTGTGCAAGCGGCACAGAAACACCTTTTATGCCCTTTTGACTCTCGGTGACAAAAAAGGGTTGTGTCATAAAATTTTTGATCTTTCTTGCTCTTTTATAAATTAGCTGGTCTTCAACGGAAAGCTCTGATTCTCCAACCAAAGAAACAATTCTCTCTAAAGACTCTGCTTGCTTTAGAATAGCTTTTGACTTTAATACCGTCTCAAAATGATCACGCCCCACAATTCTAGGATGCAAAGAATTCGAAGTCGAAGACAAAACATCTATTGCTGGCAAGATTCCTTGCTGATACATTTGCCTAGATAAAACTACAATTGAGTCCAGATAAGGATATATCGCTTGGACTCCATGATCCAAGATATCGTCTGCCGGGACATAAATAGCTTCAAAAGTTGTAATAGCCGCTTTATTTGTGGCAACTACTCTCTCGTGAAAATGTGCCATCTCAGTCTCCAAAGTCGCCTGATAGCCATCTTCTGATGGAAGATTGCTGGTTAATGTAGAAATTTCATTGCCTGCTTGAGCAAAACGATATACGTTGTCTATAAAAAACAAAACATCTTTTTCTTCTTCATCACGGAAATATTCCGCAAGAGTTGCCGCCGAAAACGCAGTCAAATATCTTACCGCGGGATTTTCTCCCATTGTCCCAAATATTAAACAAGAGCTATTGATAACTCCTGATTTTGCAAGTGAATTATACAGTTCAAGACCTTCTCTTGATCGCTCACCCACTCCAGCAAAAACAGACACTGCTTTTTTTTGGGAACTACCAACTATATTATGCAATACTTCAGTTAATAAAATGGTTTTACCCACTCCCGCTCCGCCAAAAAGTCCGACTTTGCCACCTTTCAATATTGGACAAAACAAATCTACAACTTTAATTCCTGTTTCCAGAATTTCTTCCTTTGTTAAAAGATCTGCTTGATCTTGAATTTCATGAATTTGCCTATATTTCTTTGCATTTATTAAACCTTTGTTATCAATAGGATTGCCAAAAATATTCACCACTCTACCCAACAACTCTTGACCAACTGGAAACATTATTTGACTACCCATATTTAAAACTTTGGCACCTCGACACAAATCGTTTGTGTTTGTCAAACACAAACAATAAAAAACGTTGGGTTTTGCAGATGAACAATAAACCTCAAAAACAACATCTTTGTTCGATTCTAAAACTAAAAGATCGTAAATTGCAGGCTTTGCATGTGGGAATTCAATCTCTACAACTTGATCCTTCACTGAAACAACTTTTCCCGATGTGTCTTGTTGCTCTGACATAAACATTAAAATTTACAGGCAAATAAGGGCGCAAGAGAATTTATTTGTTTTTTTTCGTTGATTTGATGGCTTATTTTGAACTTTTGTATAGCAAGTTCTTTTTTCCGTTTATTTATATTATCCTGAGCAATTTGCATCGCTAGTATACGAGAAGCATACTTTGCAAGCTGGCTTTCTCGCAAAGATTGGTCAAACAATGAAGCAAATATCTGAGTCTCAAAAAAAGTAAGTATGGCTTCTATTGAAGGCTCAAATATATATTCAACCTTTGGTTCTTGAATCTGCCGTTGAATTGGTGTTCCTGCGACAATACTTCTTTTGGTAGGCTCTTGATTAATAACAGACTTATATTCTGCATAATAAATCCTTATTTCTTCATATTGCACAAGATGCTTTATCGCTTCATCTAAAGCGGAAGGGCTTATGCCATAATCTGGAATGTCAAAAAATGTAAAAGGTGTATTAGGCATACTCTCAACAAAAAAAGCGCGTCCAACTCTGCCAATTATAGTTGCTTCGACATTTGGATCTTTCTTAAGATCTTCCAAATATTTGGCAAAAACTCTGTAGATAACATTGCCATAAAAACCAGTATTTGCAGAGATAAACACAGATACTGTTTTCCCGTTATGCGCTAAAAAGGTAAGTCTGCCATTTTCTTGGGCTTTGATTTTACCTGAATTAAGCAAATTAGAGAGTTTTTTTGCATAGCTTGCCAAAGTATCCGTAAAAATCTCATTTATAGCATTTAAAAATACCCTATTTCTTAAAACCGCACTTCTAATTTTAATCATGCGATCTGCGGCAATTTGCCCATATACTTCAACCAAGGTAGCAAGGCTTCCTATTTGTTCAAATTGAATTTGTATATCCCGTTTAGTCAGCATATATGTAATTACTTGCTATCCTTTTTTTGCGCATAAATTCTTGTATCCCTCCAAATCTCATCGGATAATTTTCTAGTATTTTCAACTAATGATTGCATTGTTTGAGAAACTGAAACTATTCGATCTATTTTTTGCTTTATATTCTGACTATTTAAATAAGCATCTAAAAGCATATCAATATCTTGCTTAATATCTTTTACTTTAGTCTCACGCCAAATACCTGTCCATAAAAAGGCAAACAGAATTAAAGTAAAATTCATCGGCCAAATTGTTTCTGTTCCTTGATTTAATACTATATCCACCCTTTCTCCCAAATCTATAATCTTTCTAGTAGCTTCTCCGACTTCAGCGCCAAAATGAGTAAATTGCTTCATCCTTTCATAAGAAACTAAAAAACTGCTTAACTCTCGACTAATTTCCCGCTCAAGCGGACTTTGCGTTTGGTGACCAACACGAGTTACTGACAAAAAAGGATTTATAGCAGGGCGTTTTCCTTGATTATATAAATCTATATCAAAAAATATATGTCCATCGGTCATAGACATTAAATTTGTCTGTATATATCCAGATAAATCTCCCAAAACACTCTCAGCAACAGGCAGGCAAGTAATTGATCCTTTTTCAAAATTACCTGCTCTTTCAACAATCTTTGAATGCAAATAAAAAATATCACCAGGATAAGCGCCTCTTCCAGGAAATCTGCGAGCTAAAAGCGAAATCTGACGATAAATACGAGCATGAGTTGTCATATCGTCAAGTATTAACAAAACATCTTTGCCTAAATCTCTAAAAAACTCTGCAATTGTCATTGCGGTATAAGGCGTTAAATGTATAAGTCCAGCTGGAGACATTGACGAGGAAGCCACAACAATCACATCTTTTGTCGTTTGCCTTTGGTTAAAAAAATTAATCAAGTTTTGAATGTCTTTTTGTTTTTGTCCAATCACAGCATAAATGCACACAGTTCCTTGTGAAGTTTGCGATTGAACTGTTTGCAGTAAAAACTCTGTTTTGCCTGTTTTCCTATCTCCAATAATTAATTCGCGCTGTCCTTTGCCAAGTGGCACAATAAGATCAACTATGCATACACCAGTCGTTAAATGATCTGTTATCTCTTTCCTTTCCATAACTCCCTTGGGCTGGATATCGATATGGCGATATGATAACTCGCCATTTAAACCTGTCTTTCCATCTATTGGTCTACACATAGGATCCACAGACCTACCTAAAATTTCTTCGTTGATACCGATAGCAAACTTAGAGTCAGTTCTAACAACTTCTGTCCCTACTTTAATAGATGAAGCAGTTAGCAAAAGAACTTCTGCTGTTTCTTCAGAGAAGGATCTAGTAATACCCACATCTTCAGTTTCAAATATTACAATCTCGCCCGGTTTTATATTAGGCAAACCATTGACATACACCAAAGAACTGTAAGATTCTTGTACAAAACCAATCTCGCCAATTTTTTCAAGATAAAATCTAAATTGTGAACTTTCATTCATATTCAAAATCAAGAATATATAAAAAAACTATTTCAACCTGCCAATAAGAAAATCTCCTTCGCGAGGTACTGTTTGTGTCTGAGCCAATAAAGCTTTATAAAATTTTTTATTAGTAGTCCCGTCATAATACTTTCCGTCTTTTATTATCTCAGCTCCCGAAATTATCTGTGGATCAAAAAAAAGATCTATCAGCACTTTTCTGCCAACAGTCTTGCAAAGAAAATCTGATATTTTTGTAATCTGTGAGCGAGAAGGCTCAAAACCAATTCTTATAATAATTACCGGAATGCTTTTTAATTTACTAATAATCTCCTCTATTTTAGAAGCGATAAAATCAGAATCGTCAAATTTATTGGATAAAAAAGATAAAATAAAATCACATGTAGACTTTTTGACTCTTGTTTGCAAGACTTCTAAAAAGCATTCTCCTTTTTGTTTATAGGCGCTTTCCTTTAACAACAAAAGCTCCTTCTCTAGCTCAAGAGCGTCATCGGTGGTTCTAAGATTTTCAAAAACTTCAAATGACATTTTGGGCTTTTGCTTCCTCAATGGCTTTAATTACATCTTTTTCATGGTCCGCCGGGTTTATTTCCTTTTTTAAAACGTTTCTGGCTATGATTTGAAGTATCTGCGCAAATCTCTTCTCAAAATCTGCAATTCTTACCTTTTTGTACTTATCTAAATCATTCTCTACTTTTTGATAAATTTCTTTAAACGCCTTTTCAGAATCTTCTCGCGCTTTTGATACTTCCTCAACAAGTCTAATTTTTAAATCTTTGGTTTCCTGATTCAAATTTTTCTCAAATTTAACTGGAATCAGATCCATCATCTCAGAAATCTTATTCTCCATGCTTAACAAAGATTCTTGAAACCTCTGATCTATAAGTTTAATTGCGTTATCTAAAAGGTTATTGGTTTTTACCTCATAATCTTTTGTGACAAGTTGAGCTTTTTGAATCAGTCTTCTAGCAACTTCTTGTGATTCTTTTAAAATATCAAGAGACTGTTTTTCCAACCCTCCTCGTAAATTGGCTAAATCTTTTAGATAATCCTCTTCTTTCTTGACAAAACCTTGTCTCATTTTTTCAACCCTTGCTAGAAGCCTTAAATAAGCAATAAAAAGCGCGATCAATAAAAGTATTGATGCTGAAAGTAGCATTATTAATAAGAAAGTTATAGTTTGTCCATTTAGTAAATTGACCATATTCATCACTCACTTTATAATTAAGTTTTATTTGCTTCAAGGAGCAAAGACTTTCCAGTCATTTGATTGGGTATATCTAACCCCATCAAATTAAGCAACGTTGGAGCTACATCAGACAAACTACCAGTCCTTAAAATTTGCAACCGACCTTGATACTTTTTGCCAATTAATAAAAAAGGGACTGGATTATTAGAATGATCAGTATTAACAATACCTTTTTGACTTGTATAAAAAAACGTCGAAGACGGATATGTAAGCATTTCTTCGCAATTTCCATGATCTGCGGTAATTGCAATTAACCCATCATACTTAAGCACATAAGAAACAATCTCTTTAAGATTTCTATCTACTGCCTCAAGCGCTTTTATAGTGGCTTTTATATTTCCAGTATGCCCAAGCATGTCTGGATTGGCAAAATTTATAAGAATAAAATTATATTTGCCATTTGACATTTGCCTTTTACATTTATCAACAAGCTCATAAAGGGACATCTCAGGTTTTTGATCGTATGTAGGAACTTTTGGAGAAGGGATAATCAATTTATCTTCACCGGGGAATGGCTCTTCCCTCAAACCATTAAAATAATATGTTACAAAACGCTCTTTTTCAGATTCAGACACGCGCAATTGCGACATACCAGCTTTTGAGATAACTTCCCCAAAAGACATTTCTACCTGCTCTGGTCCAAAAGCAACTGCGGTAACAGGCAAATCTTTTTGATACTCAGTCATTGTCACAAAAACTAAATTTTTAGGCTTTATTTTTCTTACAAAAGTGTTCCCAAATTCAACTGTGCCTACTTTCAAATTGGTTTGCGGGTCATAGCCAAAATCAAAAACCTTAAGAGTTTCAAAATCAGGCAGAACAAAAGCCATTGTAAGTTGTTTTGCGCGATCGATGCGAAAATTAGCAAAAATAACCGCATCATTGTCTTTTATAATACCTGGAAGCTTGCCATCTGGAACAATTAAAGTAGGTTCGATAAATTCATCTGTTTGGCCTTTTTGATAGGCTATTTCTATTGCTTCTTTTGCAGAATGCGCTACGTTTCCCACTCCTTCTGTAAGAGCTTTATACACTTTCTCCGTGCGTTGCCAACGACGGTCCCTATCCATTGCATAATATCTGCCGCTCACAGAGGAAACAGAACCTACTCCAAGCAAACCCAAATACCTTTCCAATTCAGAAACAACTATAATCCCTTCTTTTGGCGGTGAATCACGTCCATCTGTAAAAACATGCACACAAACATCGCTAAGCAATTCTTTTTTGCAAAATTGCAAAAGAGCATAAATATGATCCTTTGCAGAATGAACCCTACCGCTACCAACAAGACCTAATATGTGAAGCGTGGAATTATAATTTCTAACATGATCTGCTGCCATCAGAAATGCCTTATTTTCATAAAAACTACCTTTCTCTATCGCAACATTTATCCTCTTAAGGTCCTGAAGTATCACTCTGCCAGCACCAATTGTTAGATGTCCTACCTCTGTATTGCCAACTTCATTCGCTGGCAAACCCACAGATTCTCCTGAAGCTATAAGCTCAGTATGTGGGTAATCCTTTAACAAAGACAAAAAATTAGGCATTCTTGCCTGAGAAATAGCGTTACCGGGTGAAGGCGGAGCAAGACCAAACCCATCTAAGATAACCAACACTGTGGGTTTAACAAGGTTTTTTTTTACAAAAAAAGGCAGACCAAACATATTTTATTTTTGTACTTTTTATATTCAAATTTAAAAATTAAAAAATCAGTATCATGTAAGCAATACCCAGTCCCACTAAAACTATAACAATAGTTAACACAATATTCATTATTACTGTTAACTGTATCACATTTTTAGCCAACGGGTTTCTGCCAATCGCTTCAATACCAGCTCTTGAAGTTTTGCCAAAATAAAACATTCCAAGAGTGAAAGCTATGATGATTATTATAATCGCAAGCAAATACCTTAAAGACTCTAATGGCTGAAAAATAGGAACAGCAAGTCCTTGCCTAATGAATTGCAAAATATTGCCCCTTTGTCCTGACAAAATGGTTGTGGGGTGAATATTTACCATCATTTGTATTACTCCAGTTTCACTACCTGAAAAATTTTCTAACGCAACTCCTAAAACATAACCATTCCTTGTAGCTTTTTGAGCCACTCCCGGTATTTTACTGCTTGTTAATAAATCTCCTTCTGTAATATCACCACCTGCGTTTGTTACTCGAACAAGAGTAACTCCAGAAGTAATAACTAAACGGCCACTGGCAAGACTGGTATCAACAATGGCTGTGGACGGATTATCATTTATTACACCATACATGGATGGGTCATATTCGTCTTTACAAGCTGAATTTCCATTTTTGTAAGTGCAAACAACAGATAAATTTTCAATCTCGCTAACAACAATCGCGCTCGTGGCGATAGAAGATGATGAAATATCTGCAAAAGCATATGCGGGAATTACTGCAATAATCGCAAAAAATGCAATCAACAAAAAAAAGGTGATCGACAATGCTTTTTCAATTACCATAACACAGTACTAATATTTTATTAATATTTTATTAATATTTTTTATTAATATTAATAAACACAATATTACACATTAACAATACAAATCAAAACTAAAGATTATTCTCGCAACAAATCTATAAAATAGTTTGGCATTAAAATTTGCAATATCATTTAAATTCCACCTATCGCCAAATAAAACAATTCGTATTTCAAACAATAGATTATTCTTTATTTTTTAAATAAAAATTTAAACAAAAACTTTTCTCGTTCAAAAATAATCTGTGCTCAGATATTGATTATAAGCAATCAATTAACACAACAAAAACAAACTATTTAAAATTGGACATTCTTTGAAAAAAAGCTAAAATGTCCAAATTCTAAAAGTAAAAATTAGACTTATTACTCTAAATACTACCCTTCAAGATTTTACAAGATAAACATAAAATTAAAGTTTTTTACAATACAAGCTAATAATCAAGCAAATGTTTACAACTAACTTTACACAATATTTTCAAAACCATGCGAAAAATTTTGTTTCATTTATTAATTAAACTTAACACAAATTAACCCAAACACAAAAACAAAGGTTAAAAACACCAAAATGTGAAAAAATAAAAAATATTTTAAAATCATAAACTGGGAAATATTAAAATTAACTAAAACACATACACTATATCTAGTGTATGTGTCGAAATTGTATTGCGTTAATTATTTCGAATAGATTTAATAAGATTATGAAGATAATAATGCCTGCAAACAAAAACCGCAAAATTCCGCAATCTACTCGTTCCACCAAGATTATTAGCTAAAATTTTCAACAATTAAACACTAATTTAAGTGTGTTTATCTTTCTTGATTTTTCACAATCACAAAACTAAGACTGCACAAACCAAACAAAACGTCTTTTTTGGATAACATACCCAAGACATTTATCAAAAGAGGTAAAACCATACTTGGGAAAAAAATTGCATAGATAATATTAATTGACAAACCTATCTAAAACTGACTTAATTAAATTGGACAAAATAAAGCTTTTTTTCTAAATTTTTCCTTTTAAAAATACCCAAATAAGCTCTGCCTTATGAAATCTCAAATAAAATTCCAAAACCCTTTATCAATCAAAGAAGCCGCCAAAATCCTGAAAGTCTCAGAAAAAACTTTAAGAAGGTGGGAGAAAAAAGGCATTATCACACCAATTAGAACATCAGGTGGGCATAGAAGATACGATCCTAAAATTATTCAATCCATCAAAAGTAAAAGATCTAGAAAAATTTTGAAAAAAATTAATGGAATTTTTGTCAACCCAAATATAAATTCGCCTCAAAACGCAATCAATCAAGATCAAGCTGTTAACCCTCCTATTTTTTATGAAAAAATTCTTGCGGAAAAAACAAAAGAGGTAGAAAATACAAAAGAATACTTTAAGAAACTAAATCTTCCAGAACACAATTTCGGAGTCGCAAGCGATAAAAATTCACCGCAAGATTTTTCGGATAAACAATCTGTGGATATATCATCATTTTCAGATTCAAAAAATGCAAAAGTTGCAGAAAAAAATTTGATAGATAAATACCAACTTAGTACAACATACGATAGAATCCCCAAATCAAAACACCTCTTCAAATTAGCAAGTGCGTTTATTTTTGTTTTTTTTGCAATTTTGATCGTAAAAAATATATATGCAAACAAACATATAGCAAACTTATTAACACTTGGGGAAAATAATATTCAATCAATCGTAAATCTTGGCAAACTTCAAAAAACAAAAAAAGAATTAATAAGCGATAACATAAGCGCAGAAACAAAAAAGGTTTTGGCGGCTTCAAACTTTAGCAATATTACATTTCAGGTAAATGTAGATGGGGTTTTTACTCAAGATATATATGCAAATAAAATTTTGCACGCAAATGGAGGAGTAATCTCCTCAACATCCGAAACATTTGATCTATTAAGTGAAAATGTGAACACATTATCAATAGGGTTAGCGGCATCTCAAATATCAATTGGCTCAAATCAAGGGCAAACAATAATTGGAAACTCACTTGAAGTAAGAGGCGCAAGCAATGACATAGCGGGAACTTTAAACTTATCCGGCAATATACTTACTTCAAACAATGATCTAGTCATAAACCCTGGCGGCGGAGGTGTTGCAATCGGTGCAGGGATACCAAATTGGATTGATCTGGCTGGAAACGATTTGCTAGTTTCTGGCGATACAGAAATAAAAGGCACTACTTTTATAAATGTGCTTTCTATAAACAAAGATATCATAACAGATATAACAGGATCAGGATTAACTGTGTCCAATGGAAGTTTGCAAACCACTCTTGGAAATTCAATATCTTCTAGTGAGATAGAAGATGGAACAATAAAAGCAATAGACTTTCATAACACAAACACACCCTCAAACGGACAAATACTTTCTTATGATTCCTCTACTGGCGGATTTACATGGATTGCCGCTTCAACAGTTTCAGGACCTTGGACAGATTCTGGTAACGAAGTATATCTAACAGACACAACAGACAATGTTGTAATAGGCGCAACAACTCCAATTTCATCTTCCACCCTATCTATTGCTGGCACAAGCAACAGAATCCAATTTTTAGTAAGAGGAAACAGTGTCCAAACCGCAAATATTTTTGAAATAGAAAATTCTCTAGGGAACAATCTACTCACTGTTGACAATAATGGAAACATAACTCTAGCCACTGGAGCCGATTTGATAATTGGTAGCATTGGGCTAAATGATGTTGGCAGTGGTAGCACCACCTCTGGAGCTAATCTAATAGGAGTATATGATGAATTCGATAACTCAAACTCAACAAATTTGCAAGCCGTTCTAAATGATCTTGATGCCGCAATAGGATCCGGAGCTTCTAAATTCACTCAACAAACCGGATTTATTTATCTTACCAATACAACAGACAGCGTAACAATCGGGGGCACAAACGAACTTGCAAAACTAGCAATCGACGGGGATACAAACGAAGTGCAACTTTTGGTTCAAGGGCACTCGATACAAAGCAATTTCCTAGCTGTTTTTGAACAATTTGATGGCACAGATGTTTTTACAATCTCTAATTCTGGAAATTTATCTACAATTGGAGATGTTGCTATCAATGGCGGAGATCTTACAACTACCGCAACTACTTTCAACTTATTAAACTCCGGTGTAAGCACTATAAATTTCGCGCAATCCGCAACAAATATTAATCTTGGGATGTCAGGTGGGAATTTCACTATTGCAAGCAATGTAACCATAAATGGAACGCTTACAACTGCCGCTAGCAACTTTGCAGCAGACGGCGCCACAATATTCACTCCATCAGGAACAAATGACGTGACCTTTAATCTTGATGCAGATTCAACAGTAATAATTAATGGACTTCTGTCAGGAACACCAGCCAATGGGCTTTGTCTAGACGCTTCAAACAATTTAATTACTTGCGATCCTGCCATCACAATTAACATGCAGGATGCATATGACAATGATCCAGATGGCTCAAATGTAATAGTAAATCTAAACTCAAACGATGACTCAATAATTTTTAGAAATCCACTCACAGGAGGAACAGATAGCGGATATATACTTTTGATTGATCAATTAAACACAAGCTCTGTAGACGGGCTTCGCATTTCTCAATCTGGAACAGGCATAGCTTTAAATATCACATCAAGTTTAACAGGAACGCTTGGCAGTTTTATTTCAACAGGAGCAGTCACAACAGCAGATGGAATAATTATTGCTGCTTCAAATGCCGCGGGAGTAATCACAGACGCTTTGGATGTATCTGATCCAGAAATAGTTAATGCCATAAATATTGGCGCAAACACAATACTTGGGACAACAGGAGTTATAGATTTTACCAATTTTGATGTCTCAGCAGGCGGAAATGTCACTACTGTGAGTTTTACGGTTGGCGGCGACACAATTAATGAATTTGCGGGCAATGGCTTGATTGTCAGTTCTGGAGCTTTGACAATTAACCTTTTCACTTCTACTGATGGATTATCTTCAACTGTATCAAGTGGTTCCGGGCTTGAAGTTCTGGGAGCTGGACTTGGTCTCTTGCAAGGATGTGCCGATGGGCAGGTACTCAAATGGAATGAGTCAAACGATTCTTGGGAGTGCGCCAATGACACAGGAGCGACAAGCGCTATTGTGAATGTGGAAAACAATGAAGTCCCAGTAGGAGTTAATGTTGACACGCTTGACTTTTCCACAGACTTTTTGGTAACAGCATCCCCTACCAATGAAGCAAATATTTCTATTGCGGATGATGTGATCAATTTCACAGAAATAGCAGACGCTATGACCCTAGACGCTTCAACTAACATTACATCCACTCTTTCAGGCATATCTTTAGATCTTAATGTCTCCCCTGCCGGCACAGCCACTAATCCAATTGCGTTTGAAGTAACTCCAACTTTTGGAATAGATGCGACAGATCAAACTTTGACAGGAATAAACATAAACCCAGATACAAATGGAAACACAGATTCTGGAGACAATTTGTATGGTTTAAATATTGCATCAATTACAGCAACAACAGCCACAGAACACGCTATCAGAATCGGCGGGGGTTGGGATGCTAATTTGTTTTTTAACGATGCAACAACTTCAATACAAATTATAAACAGCGGCGCTTTTACATTTGAAGACGAAAACGGAAACGACCTTGCTGTGCTTACAGATAGCGGAACAACAGGAGATTTCACCCTAACCGGAGATTTGACAGTCTCAGGTGGAGATATCATAGGAACAACAACCACAAACTTGCTAAATACCGGCACAACCACCCTAAACTTTGCAAGCGCGGCAACCACTCTAAACATTGCAGATGCGGCAATTACTGGGACTATTGACATTGGAGGAGTTACTGCAAATGGAACCACAACCGTAAACATTGCAACAAATGGCACTTCTGCTGACACTATAGTGATTGGAAATTCAAATGCGTCAACCACTATCAGTTTAACTGGTGGAGACGACTGGAGCATTACTTCCGCAGGAGCAATTACTGGAACATTATTAACTATTGACAATCTGAGTTTGGATGGGAACACCCTTTCATCAACAAGCGGAAACATAACAATAGATGGGGCCGGATCACTAAACATAGAAGACGCAACAACATTCAACGCAAACGCCACATTTACAAGAAGAGCAATAATGGGAGCTCATGCCGCAAATGTAGGATTAAGAATTCCCACAAATGCAGGTGTACCAAGCGCAGTAACAGGCACAAGCGAAGGAGATATTGTTTGGGATTCCACTAACGACGCTTTTTACGTATACGATGGATCTGGTTTCGTGCAAATTGGAGGCGGCGCGTATTCTGGATGGTATATAGATGGAGAC